>CAIXDS010000226.1 GCA_903918195.1 uncultured Acetobacteraceae bacterium
CCCTGGACCCGCAAGGGGGCAGTGGCCCCCTTGACCCCGTTCCTTAAGTAATGGGTTCCAAGGGGCCACTGCCCCTTGGCGGGTCCAGGGCGGAGCCCTGGCCTTCTTCAGGCACGGTCATCGCGATCCGCGGGGCGGTGCTTGATGTCCGCTTCGCGGCCGGTGCGCTGCCGCATATCGACGAGGCGCTGGAGATCGACCCGGATGGTCCCGGCCGCCTGGTTGCCGAGGTGCAGAGCCATCTCGACCCCGTCACCGTTCGCGCCATCGCCCTGCAGCCGGTCGGTGACATTCGCCGCGGCACCGGCGTCCGCGCCACCGGCGGGCCGGTCACGGTGCCGGTGGGCGACGCGGTGCTCGGGCGCGTGCTGGACGTGCTGGGCGGCGTGCAGGACCGCGGCCCGCTGCTGCCCGGCGACACGCCGCGCTGGCCGATCCACCGTGCCCCGCCGCCGCTGAGCGGCCAGACCGCGGCCACCACCGTGTTCGAGACCGGTATCAAGGTGATCGACCTGCTGATCCCGCTCGCCCAGGGCGGCAAGGCCGCCATGTTCGGCGGCGCCGGCGTCGGCAAGACCGTGCTGCTGATGGAACTGATCCGCGCCATGGTCGAGCGCTACCGGGGCATCTCGGTGTTCGCCGGCATCGGCGAGCGGCTGCGTGAGGGCCATGAACTGCTGTCCGACATGCGCGAGTCCGGCGTGCTGCCGCGCACCTGCCTGGTGTTCGGCCAGATGAACGAGCCGCCCGGCGCGCGCTGGCGGGTCGGCCTGACCGCGCTGACCATCGCCGAGTTCTTCCGCGACGCGCGCCAGACCGACGTGCTGCTGCTGATCGACAACGTGTTCCGCTTCGTGCAGGCCGGCAGCGAGGTGTCCGGCCTGCTCGGCCGCCTGCCGTCGCGGGTCGGCTACCAGCCGACGCTGGCCAGCGAGGTGGCGGCGCTGCAGGAGCGCATCACCTCGGTGGCCGGTGCCGCCATTACCGCGGTCGAGGCGGTCTATGTGCCGGCCGACGACTTCACCGACCCGGCGGTGACCGCGATTTCCGGCCATCTCGACAGCATCATCATGCTGTCGCGCGAGATGGCGGCGGAGGGCATGTATCCGGCCATCGACCCGTTGGCCTCCGCCTCGGTGCTGCTCGATGCCGCCGTGGTCGGCGCCGTGCACGAACGTGTCGCGGCGGACGTGCGCGCGGCGCTGGCGCGGTATCGCGACCTGCGCGACGTGATCGCGCTGCTCGGCATGGAGGAACTCGGCGCGCAGGATCGGCTGGTGGTCAACCGGGCACGCCGGCTGCAGCGGTTCCTGGCGCAGCCTTTCATGGTGACCGAGGCGTTCACCGGCACCGCCGGCCGTTCGGTGCCGCTGGCCGAGACCCTGCGCGGCTGCCGTGCCATTCTCGACGGCGAGGCGGATGGCTGGCCGGAAGCCGCGCTCTACATGGTCGGCGACATCGACGAGGCGCGCGCGCGGGCGGCCCAGGGGGCGGGGGTATGAAGCTGCTGATCACCGATCCGGTCTCGATCGTCGCCGACCATGCCGACATCGTCGCGGTCCGCGCCGAGGACGACAGCGGCAGTTTCGGCATTCTCCCCGGCCATACCGATTTGCTGACCGTGCTGGTGCCCTCGGTGCTGATCTGGCGGCACGCGGAGGGGCGGCCCGGTTTCTGCGCCGTGCGCCGCGGCGTGCTGACCGTGCGCGGCGGGCGCGAGGTGGCGGTGGCGACCCGCCAGGCCGTCCTCGGCGACGATCTCGAGGAGCTTGAAGGCATCGTGCTGGCTCGGTTCCAGGCCGAGTTGGAGACCGAGCGCTCGGTGCGGGTGGAATCGTTGCGGCTGCACATGCAGGCGATCCGCCAGATCGTGCAGCTTCTGCGGCCCGATGGGGCCGGCGGGGGAGGGGGTCCATGACCGAGCCGCCACCGGACGGGCTGGTCCGCTCAGTGCGCGAGCGCGCCGAGCGCCGCCGCCGCGCCGAGCGCGAGGGCGGGCCGTCATTCGGCCGGCAACTGGCGCAGGTCGGCGTGCTCGGCTGGATGGTGGTCACGCCGGCGCTGCTGCTGCTGTTCCTCGGCCGCTGGCTGGACCGGCAGCTTGGCTCCGGCATCTTCTGGAGCGCGCCGCTGCTCATGCTCGGGGTTTTGCTTGGCTGCTGGTCCGCCTGGCGTTGGATCCGCAGGGTGGAGCCATGACCGCCGCCGTCCTCGCTGCTTTCGCGCTGCTTGGCTTTGCCGCGGGTGTGGTGCATTTCGTCAGCCTTCGTCGTAACGTACGATTGTATGTGTCGGCTGACCGCCTCCGCCACGCCATCGCCCTGCAGGCCGCGCGGCTGGCGCTGACGGTGGCGCTGTTCGTCGTCGCCGCGCTGCACGGCGCGGCCCCGCTGCTGCTGGCTGCCGGCGGCTTCCTGCTGGCCCGCGCCGCCGTGCTGGCTCGCCGGGAGCCGGTCGAACCATGATCGGCTCGCCGCTTGCCTCCGACATCGCCTTCCGCATCGGCCCGGTGCCGGTCGCCGGTCAGGTGCTCACCACCTGGTTCCTGATGGCGCTGCTCGCCGGCGGTGGCTTCCTGCTGACCTGCCGGATGCATTCGATCCCCTCGCGCCGGCAGGCGGCGCTGGAGGTGCTGGTCGAGGCGATCGCGGCGCAGATCCGCGACACCATGCGGACCGATCCGGCGCCCTACCTGCCGCTGATCGGCACGCTGTTCCTGTTCATTCTCGCCGCCAACTGGTCGTCCCTGCTGCCCGGTGTCGATCCGCCGACCGCGCATCTGGAAACCGATGCCGCGCTGGCGCTGATCGTGTTCTTCGCCGGAATCTGGTTCGGCATCCGGGCGATCGGCCCGTGGCGTTACCTGGCCACCTTCGCCCAGCCCACCCTGCTGATGCTGCCGCTCAACCTCGCCGAGACCGTCACCCGCAGCTTCTCGCTGGTGGTCCGCCTGTTCGGCAATGTCATGAGCGGCGTATTCGTCGTCGGCATCGTGCTGTCGCTGGCCGGGCTGCTGGTGCCGATCCCGCTGATGGCGCTCGACCTGCTGACCGGCGCGGTGCAGGCGTACATTTTCAGCGTGCTGGCCATGGTCTTCATTGGCGGGGCGCTTGCCGAGGCGGGCCAGGATAGCGGACAGAGAAGCGGGGCAGGGGCATGAACGACATCATCCAGATCGTCAGCATCGCCGGCGCGGCGCTCGCCGTCTCGTTCGGCGCGATCGGCCCGGCGCTCGCCGAGGGCCGCGCCGTCGCCGCCGCCATGGACGCCATCGCCCGCCAGCCGGACGCCGCCGGCACGCTGTCGCGCACGCTGTTCGTCGGGCTGGCGATGATCGAGACGATGGCGATCTACTGCCTGGTGGTGGCGCTGCTGCTGCTGTTCGCCAATCCGTTCGTGCACTGAGGCTGTGAAGCAATGCGGCTCGATCCCTGGACGCTGGCGCTGCAGGCGGTCAACGCCCTCGTCCTGGTCTGGCTGTTGACGCGCTTCCTGTATCGCCCGGTCACTGCCATCATCGCGCAGCGCCGTGCCGAGGCGGCCAAGCTGCTCGCCGATGCCGCCGATGTCCGCGCGCAGGCCGGGCGGGAGGCAGAGGCGCTCGCCGCCGCCCGCGCCGGCCTCGCCGCCGAAGGCGATCATATCCGCGCCGATGCCCAGGCGCGCGCCGCCGCCGCCCGCGCGGCTCTGCTGGACGAGGCGCGCGCCGATGCGGCCGGGCTTTGGCACGAGGCGCAGGCGACGATCGCCCGCGAGCGCGGCGCCGCGCAGGCGGAACTGCAAAGCGCCGCCGCCGATCTGGCGCTGTTCATCGCCCGCCGCCTGCTTGCGCGGCTGCCGCCTGCGGTCACGGCCGAGGCCTTCCTCGCCGCCCTCGCCGCCGATCTCGCCGCCCTTCCCGAGTCCGCGCGCCGCCAGTTCCTCGACCCCGGCGAGACCGTCACGGTGGCCAGCGCCGTACCGCTGCAGGTACCGGCGCAGCAGACCTGCCGGGCGATGCTGGCGGGGGCCGGCGCGGTTGCCTTCGTCACCGACCCCGCGCTGATCGCCGGCATCGAACTGCGCGCGCCCCACGCGACGCTGCGCGCCAATTGGCAGGCCGAGCTGCAGCACATCGCCACCGCGCTGGAGGACAACAAGTGAAGGGAAGCAAGGCCAGGGCGCTGCCCTGGACCCGCCAGGGGTCAGTGGACCCCTGGACCCCGCTACTTGGAGGGGTGTTGAGAGAGGGGGGTGAGGAGATGCATCAACATCTCCTCACCCCCCTCTCTCAACACCCCTCAAAAAGTAATGGGTTCCAAGGGGCCACCGCCCCTTGGCGGGGTCCAGGGGCAGAGCCCCTGGCCTTCCTTCCTTCACTCGCTGCCCCCAGGGAGAGCGGCGATGGCGCGGCTTGAGCGCTGGCTCGACGAGGCCAGCGCGCGGGTCGATGCCGCGCTCGCGGCGCCGCGTATCGAGTTGGTCGGCCGTGTCCGTTCGGTGGGCGACGGCATCGCGCTGGTCAGTGGCCTGCCCGAGGCCCGGCTCGGCGAACTGCTCCGGTTCGGTCCCGGTCAGTTCGGTTTCGCCCAGACGCTGGACGAAGAGTCCATCGGTTGCGTGCTGCTCGATGATCCGGGCGGCATCGAGGCGGGCGATGCCGTGCACGCAACCGGCGAGGTGGTGCGCGTGCCGGTGGGTCCCGGCCTGCTCGGCCGCGTGGTGGACCCGCTCGGCCGCCCGTTGGATGACGGCCCGCCGGTCGTCGCCGCGGCGCTGGAGCCGGTCGAGCGGCCGGCCCCGCCGATCGTGGACCGCGCCCTGGTGACCGAGCCGGTGCAGACCGGCATCCTGGTGATCGATGCGCTGTTCGCGCTCGGCCGCGGCCAGCGCGAGCTGATCATCGGCGACCGCTCGACCGGCAAGACCGCCATCGCCATCGACACCATGATCAACCAGGCGGGCGACGACATAGTCTGCATCTATGTCGCCATCGGCCAGAAATCCGCCGCCGTCGCCCGCGCCATCGCCGCCGTGCGGGCGCACGGCGCGCCGCAGCGCTGCGTGTTCGTGGTCGCTTCCGCCGCCGCCGCGCCCGGGCTGCAATGGATCGCCCCGTTCGCCGGCACGACCATCGCCGAGTATTTCCGCGACCGCGGCCAGCACGCGCTGATCGTGCTCGACGACCTCACCCGCCACGCCGCCACCCATCGTGAAATCGCGCTGCTGACCCACCAGCCGCCGGGCCGGGAGGCCTATCCCGGCGACGTGTTCTACCTGCATGCCCGCCTGCTGGAGCGCGCCGGCAAGCTGTCGGCGGCGTGCGGCGGCGGCTCGCTGACCGCACTGCCGATCGCCGAGACCGATGCCGGCAATCTCAGCGGCTACATCCCCACCAACCTGATCTCGATCACCGACGGCCAGCTTGTGCTGGACGCCAGGCTGTTCAACGAGGGCCAGAAGCCGGCGGTCAATGTCGGCACCAGCGTCAGCCGCGTCGGCGGCAAGACGCAGGCGCCGGCGTTGCGCGAGGCCACCGGTACGCTGCGGCTCGACTATGCCCAGTTCCTCGAGCTGGAGATGTTCACCCGCTTCGGCGGCGTGCCGGATGCGCGGGTGGGCGCGCAGTTGCGCCGCGGCGAGCGGCTGCGCGCTCTGCTGTCGCAGCCGCGCAACGCGCCGCTGCGGCTGGCCGACCAGGTGGCGCTGGCGCTGGCGCTGCGCGACGGCCGCCTGGACGCGGTTCCGCCCGGGGCGATCGCGGCGTTGCGCCGCGAGTTGCCGGACTGGCTCGACACCCATGCCCGCGCCGCCGCCGAGGAGGTTGCCCATACCCGCCGCCTCGGCCCGGAAACCGTGGCCGCGCTGGGCGAGGCGGTTGCCGCGCTGGCCGCGCGCCACGCGGAACCGCCCGCATGACCGAACTTCTGGCCGACATCTCCGCGCGCATCCGCGGCGTGCGCCAGTTGGAGACGGTGATCTCCGCCATGCGCAGCATCGCCGCCGCCCGCGCGCAGCAGAGCCGCTTGCTGATGGAAGGGGTGGACGCCCATGCCGGCGTGGTGGCGCGGGCGATCGCCCAGGCGCTGCGTCTGCTGCCAGACGAGCCGGCGCTGCCGCCGGCCCGGCACGCGGCGCGCGCCGGCCTGGTGCTGTTCTGCGCCGAGCAGGGGTTCGCCGGCGGCTACACCTCCCGCCTGCTGGACGAGGCCGTCCCTCTGATCGCTGCTCCGATGGTTGCCGGTGCCGACGTGTTCCTGGTCGGCAGCCGCGGCGCGGCGCTGGCCGGGCAGCGGCGGCTCGCGCTGGCGTGGCAGACGCCCATGGCGGCGCATGCCGACGGCGTCCCCGCGGTCGCCGGCCGCGTCGCCGCCGCGCTGTTCGACCGCCTGCCGCGCGACGGGCTGGAGCGGCTCGACATGATGTTCGCCGCCTGGTCGCCGGGGCGCGGGCTGGAACTGTGCCGCCGCTCCCTGCTGCCGCTGGACCGGTCCGCATTTGCGGAAGTCCGCAACGGCATCGCGCCGCTGATCACGCTGCCCGCCGCCGTGCTGCTGGCGCGGCTGGCCGAGGAATACGTGCACGCCGAACTCTGCCGCGCCGCCATGCACGCCTTCGCGGCCGAGAACGAGGCGCGCGTGCAGACGCTCGCCGCCGCCCGCAGCAATATCACCGCCATGCTGGACAGGCTGCAGGCGCGCGAGCGGCGGGTCCGGCAGGACACGATCACCGCCGAGGTGGTGGAACTCGGCGCTGCGACCGAGACTTTGCGGGGCGTTGCCCCGCGCCCCACCCCGCGCGCAGCGCGCGCTTTCGCGCGACGGGCTTTGCCCCTGGACCCACCAAGGGCCTAAGGCCCTTGGAACCCATCACTAAATTTATTCAGGCAGCGGAGTGACGGGCGGCGGGATGTTTTCCTGGTGGTCGGTCCGGGCTGACACTTTGGCCTGTTCCATGCCCTTTATCATGGCCTGGACATCGGTCTGAACCCGCGAGGGATGCACCGGCGGAGCCTTCACGGGCTTCTGCGGCTTCGGCGGTTCCGGAGGGTTCAGCGCCTCCAGCATCCGGCAGGCTTCCTGGTCGCCCTGCGCGCAATCCTGCCGGCTGCGCTCGGTGAAGTCGGGACGCTGCGTCTGGCACCCCGCCAGCATGAGCGCCGCGATCAGCATCGCAGCACGATGACCCGCACCCCAGACCCTGTGCTGTTGTCCGATAACCATTGGTTGCTGATGACCTGTTCCCCCATCAGGATAGCACGAAATGCCGGCAACCACTTCGGCTCGACGAGAGGCCCTTCGCCGCGCCGTGAGACGTGATGCGGACCCGGCGGCATGGACCGGGCAGCGGGCGCATTGCACTCCGCACCGGCCGATCGTAAAGAATGCAACCGTTTCATTGGGGTGTCGGCAGGGCGATGAAGACGGCAACCGCGGCGGCGCAACCCGCGCGAGGCGGGCCTCGCCTGCCCGCCGGGGCGGCCTCCGGCTGCGACAGTCCGTAGCCGCGTCATGGAATGATTGTTATGTCTGATAACAAATTAGGTTTCCCCGGCGGCGCCTCCGACAGTCTCGCCAAGACGCCGACCGGCATCAGCGGCTTCGATGAACTCACCTTCGGCGGCTTGCCCGCCGGCCGGCCGTCGCTCGTCTGCGGCCGTGCGGGGGCGGGCAAGACGCTGTTCGCGATGACGTTCCTGGTGAACGGCGCGGTCCGGTTCAACGAGCCGGGCGTGTTCATGAGCTTCGAGGAAACCGGCGAGGACCTGGCCCAGAACGTGGCCTCGCTCAGTTTCGATGTTCCTGGCCTGGTCGCCGCCAACAAGCTCGCCATCGATTACGTGCGGATCGAGCGCAGCGAGATCGAGGAAACCGGGGATTACAATCTGGAGGGCCTGTTCGTCCGGCTTGGCTACGCGATCAAATCCGTCGGCGCGACCCGGGTCGTGCTGGACACGGTAGAGGCCCTGTTCGGCGGGCTGAAGAACACTGCCATCCTGCGGGCGGAGTTGCGCCGGCTGTTCGGCTGGCTGAAGGCGCAGGGGGTCACGGCGCTGATCACGGCCGAGCAGGGGAGTGGCACGTTCAGCCGGCATGGCCTGGAGGAATATGTCTCCGATTGCGTGATCCTGCTCGACAACCGGGTGCAGAATCAGGTCTCCACCCGGCGCCTGCGGGTGGTGAAGTATCGCGGCTCCATGCACGGGGCGGATGAATACCCGTTCCTGATCGACGCCGACGGGATCAGCGTGCTGCCGGTCACCTCGGCCGGGCTTGAGCATCAGGCGTTCGACGAGCTTGTGCCGACGGGTGTCGCGGGACTGGATGCGATGCTCGGCGGCGGCGGCTTCTACCGGGGCTCGAGCGTGCTCGTCTCCGGTGCGGCCGGCACGGGCAAGACCAGCCTGGCCGCGCATTTCGTCGATGCGGCATGCCGGCGTGGCGAGCGGTGCCTGTATTTCGCCTATGAGGAGTCGCCGCCGCAGATCATGCGCAACATGCGCTCGATCGGGATCGATCTGGCATCATGGGCCGGGCGCGGGCTGCTACGGTTCGAGGCGGCGCGCCCGAGCCTGTACGGGCTGGAGATGCATCTCGCCCGTATCCAGCATGACATCGACCGCTTCCAGCCCGCCTCGGTGGTCATCGACCCGTTCTCCAGCCTGCGCGGCGATGCGGTCGAGCTTCACGCCATGCTGTTGCGCGTGGTGGATCTGCTGAAGACACGCGGGATCACCGCGCTGATGACCAACCTCGTGGCCGACGAGGACAAGGTGAATAATACCGTCCGGGGCATTTCCTCGCTGATGGATACCTGGCTGTCGCTGACCAACCTCGAGTTGAACGGCGAACGCAATCGCGGTCTCTATGTGCTGAAGTCGCGCGGCATGAACCACTCCAACCAGATCCGGGAGTTCCTGCTGACCGGCGACGGCATCCGGCTGGTGGATGCCTATCTTGGCCCGGCGGGCGTGCTGACCGGGTCGGCGCGGCTCGCGCAGGAGGCGGCGGAGGCGCGGGCGGCCCGGCAGCACGCGCAGGAACTCGACCGCAGGCAGCGCGAGATCGCCCGCCGGCGGGCGGCGATTGAGCGCCAGATCGCCGATCTGCAGGTGGCGCTGGAGCGCGAGGACGACGACCTGTCCAGGCTGTTTGAACAGGAAGCGGCGCGGGAACAGGGCCAGGCGGCCGACCGGGCGGCCATGGCGAGGCAACGGGGGGAAGGAACATGAGCGGCCAGGGCATGGGCGGTTTGGGGGGATACGGCGAGACCGGCCCGGCCGCCCTGGCGGACCACGACCCGGAGGCTGGCACAGATATCGATGACAGCACGGGGACCTACAATCTCCGCCTCTACATTGCCGGACAGACCAGCCGGTCGGCGGCCGCGCTGGCGAACCTCAAGGCGGTGTGTGAGCAGCATCTGGCCGGACGCTACCGGATCGAGGTGATCGACCTGCTGGAGCATCCCCAGCTTGCCGCGGGCGATCAGATCCTGGCCATTCCGACCCTGGTGCGCCGCCTGCCGCAGCCGATCAAGCGGCTGATCGGTAATCTGGCGGATACCGAGCGCGTTCTCGTGGGCCTCGATCTGCGTGCCGAGGAGAGGTGAGATGGAGAATGGTTCGCCGCCACAGCCGGACCAGCCACAGTATGTCCTGCGTCTTTATGTCAGCGGCACCACGGCACGCTCGGCCCGCGCCATCGCCAGCATGCGGCGTCTCTGCGACACCGAGCTGAAAGACCGTTACGAACTGGACGTCGTCGATATCTACCAGAACCCGGCGGCAACGAAGCTGGACCAAGTGGTCGCGGTGCCGACGCTGGTCAAGCTGCTTCCCGTGCCGCTGCGCCGGCTGGTCGGCGATTTGTCCGATCGCGAGCGGGTGCTGTCCGGCCTCGATATCGTTCCGAAGGCCGGACCCGTCGAATGAAGGACGCGGCCGGACGGCCGGACGAGGCGCGCGACCTTGCCGGGGTGCGGCGCCGGCTGCGGGATGTCGAGGAGCGGCTGCGCGAGGCGGAGGAGACCATCGAGGCGATCCGCACCGGCGACGTGGACGCCATCGTCGTGCACGGACCGGCGGGACCGCAGGTCTACACGCTGGAGAACGACGACCGGCCGTATCGCCGGTTGATCGAGCAGGTCGGCGAGGGTGCGCTGACGCTGACGCCGGATGGCGTGGTGCTCTACTGCAACAGCTGCCTGGCCGCGCTGCTGCGGATGCCGCATGAGAAGGTGATCGGCGGCAGGATGCAGCCCATGATCGCCGCCGAGGACCGTGGCACATTCGAGCGGCTGACCATGCAGGGCGGCGGACGGGGCAGGCTGACATTGCTGGCCGCCGAGGGCGGTGCGGTGCCGGTTCACCTGTCGCTCACCGAACTCGTCAACGACGG
The DNA here is from genome assembly GCA_903918195.1 of uncultured Acetobacteraceae bacterium. Taxonomy (GTDB): domain Bacteria; phylum Pseudomonadota; class Alphaproteobacteria; order Acetobacterales; family Acetobacteraceae; genus Rhodovastum. The sequence goes on from CAIXDS010000226.1 coordinate 10,380, forward strand.
CACGCGGATGCTGTGCGGGATCGTGACGGACCTGACCGAACAGCAGCAGGCCGAGACCGCCCTGCGCGAGGCCAATGCGCGCCTTGTCGCCGAGATCGCCGAGCGGGAACGGGCCGAGACCCTGCTCCATCAGGCCCAGAAGATGGAATCGCTGGGCCAGTTGACCGGCGGCGTGGCGCACGACTTCAACAATTTGCTGACGGTGGTGATCGGCGGGCTGGAGATGGCCGGGCGGCACTTGTCGAAGCTGCCGCCCGGACCGCCGGCGGCGCGCATCGATCGCGGCATGGAACTGGCCAGGAAGGGCGCCGACCGGGCGGCCGTGCTGGTGCAGCGGCTGCTCGCCTTCTCGCGCCGGCAGGCGCTTGATCCGCGGCCGGTGGACGTGAACCTGCTGGCCTCCGGCATGCTGGAGATGCTGCGCCGGACCCTGGGCGAAACCATCGCCCTGGACGCCGTTCTGGCCGAGGATCTCTGGCAGGCGCGGGCCGACCCGAACCAGCTTGAGAACGCGGTGCTGAACCTCGCGGTGAACGCACGCGACGCGATGCCGGAGGGCGGCCGGCTGACGGTGGCAACCGGCAACCGGACGCTGGACAACGGCGCCGATCCCGACTCCGGCACGGCGGACATGGTCGCCGGCGACTACGTGATGATCGCCGTGACGGATACCGGCACCGGCATGGATCAGGCGACGCTGGCCCGCGTGTTCGAGCCGTTCTTCACGACCAAGCAGCCGGGATACGGAACCGGCCTCGGGCTCAGCCAGGTTTACGGCTTCATCAAGCAGTCCGCGGGTCACATCGCCCTGCGCAGCCAGCCGGGGGCGGGCACCACGGTCGAGCTCTATTTGCCCCGGCTGGCGCCGGGGCAGGACCATCAGCAGACCGCCCGCGCGGATGCCGGCGGTGTTCCGGCCTCCCTCCGGGGGGAGACGGTGCTGGTGGTCGAGGACAACGACGAGGTCCGGTCGTTCAGCACGGAGGCGCTGCGCGAACTTGGCTACGATGTGCTGGAGGCCGCGGACGGCGCGGCGGCGCTGGCGTTGCTCGACCGGCAGCCGGGGATCGGGCTGCTGTTCACCGATATCGGCCTGCCCGGCGGATTGAACGGCCGGCAACTGGCGCACGAGGCGCTGCGCCGCAAGGCCGGGCTGAAAGTGCTGCTGACGACCGGCTACGCACAGGGTGGGGGTGATGCCGCCCTGCCGCCCGATGCGGACGTGCAGGTCGTGGCGAAGCCATTCACCTTCGGCGAACTGGCGGCGCGCATCCGGCGCATCCTCGACAGGCCTTCGCCGCGCTTGCCAGGGTGATGCCGGCGGGGTGTTGCCGGGCGGCCACACCGGGCGGGCCGATCGCTCCGGCTCCCTTGAAACCGTCGTTTCCCTCCCTATCTTATTGTATCTAAACAAGAACAGGGGTTGCAGATGCAACACGAAGTTGCCTTTTATCCTCTGCTCCTGCCCGCGCTGATCACCTTCGGGGGCATCCTCTATGTTGGCTGGATGGCCCGGCTGGAGGAGGAGTAGGGGACGGGGCATGGCCCCGCCATCGCCAATTCCCATGTAACGTGTTCAGCGGGGGCACCAGGACGGTGCCCCCGTTTTTGCTGCTTTCGGCCAGGATAAGCGGCGGCGGCAGGTTTGCCCGGCGGAGATGGCCGGACAGGATGGCAGGCGATTCTGCGGAACTCCCGAAGGCGTGACATCGTGCCCGCGTAAGGTTATACCTTACAAAACACGACGCTGGGCGTCGAGGAACCTTGTGTGTTGCGGACGGATCACCCTGACCGGGGCGATGCCGGGGGCCGGCCTGCCGGCAGCCGGATATGGCTGCGCCAGGTCGTCGCGCGCGTCCCGGCGGCGATCGCCGTGTTCGACACCGATATGCGCTACCTGGCGGCCAGCGCGCGCTACGTGGCGGACTACCGGCTGGACGCGGCAACCCCGGCTTCGCTGGTTGGCCGCAGCCACTACGAGATGTTCCCTGAAATCCCGGACCGCTGGCGCGACGTGCACCGGCGCGTCCTGGCGGGCGAGACGATGGGGTCCGACGAGGACCCGTTCCCGCGCGCGGACGGACAAACCGACTGGCTGCAATGGGAAATGGCGCCCTGGCACCGCGCCGACGGTTCGATCGGCGGTGCCATCCTGGTCTCCGCCTTCGTCACCGCGCGGCGGCAGGCCGAGGAAGCCTTGCGGGTCAGCGAACAGCGCTACCGTGCCGCGCTGAAGGCGTCGCCGGTTGTCGTGTTCGAACAGGACCTCGATCTGCGCTACACCTGGATCGACAATCCCGTGTCGCATGACCGGCCGGAGGGCTTCGTCGGCCGCACCGACTTCGACATCCTCGAGAATGTGGAGGATGCGGCGGTCCTGACGGCGCTCAAGCGGCGCGTCATCGATACCGGTGAGGGGCTGCGCCAGGAAGTGCGGGTCCGGCACAAGGGATCGGAGCTGTTTTTCGAGCTGTCGGCCGAGCCGCTCCGGGATGCCGGCGGAGCGACGATCGGGGTCAGTTGCGCCGGCGTCGATATCACCGGGCGCAAGCGCATCGAGGCGGTGCTGCGCGAGAGCGAGACCAGGCTGCGCGTGGCGGCGGAAGCCGCCGGCCTGGGCATCTTCGATGTGGATCTGCTCACCGGCGAGGCGAACTGGTCCGCCGAGATGTTCACCCTGCTCGGTATCGCGCCGACGCCGGACGGGCGCGCGCATACCAGCATGTGGCGCGACTGCGTTCACCCCGATGACGTGGCCGCCACCGAGGAGGCGAGGCGGCGGAGCGCCGTGGACGGCGTTCCCTACCACGCCGTTTACCGCATTCGCCGCGTCAGCGACGGGGTCGAAAGCTGGATGGAAGGATACGGGCGGACCATCCGGCAGCCCGGACAGGCGGGTCGCCTGTATGGCGTTATGTTCGATATCACCGGGCGCAAGAGCGCCGAGGCGATCCTGCGCGACGCGAACGCCGAACTGGAGCACCGCGTCGCCGCGCGTACCCGCGCGCTGACCGAGGCCGGACGCGAGCTGCAGGCCGAGATGCGCCGGCGCGAGGAGGCGCAGGCGTCGCTGCTGCAGACCCAGAAGCTGGAGGCGCTGGGCCAGCTGACCGGCGGCGTGGCGCATGATTTCAACAACGTGCTCGCGGCCATCCTGGGCAGCTTCGATCTGCTGTCGGCCCGGATCACCGACGAGCGGCTGCTTCGCTTCGTGACCATCGGCGAGCGGGCGGCCCGCCGCGCCGAGGCGCTGGTGCGTCAGTTGCTCGCCTTCGCCCGCCGCGAACAGCTCACCCCCGTCACCATCGAGCCGGCCAGCCTGCTGCAGGACAACGCTTCCCTGCTTCGCCACGCGGCCGGCCCGCGGGTTTCCTACGTGCCGGACGTGGCGCCCGAAACCTGGCCGGTCCTCGCCGATGTCCACCAGCTGGAAGTCGCGCTGCTGAACCTGACGGTGAACGCGCGCGACGCGATGCCGGAGGGCGGCCGGCTCAGCATCGCCAGCCGCAACGTGAACATCCCCGAAACCGGGGGGAAAGAGGGGGGCGAGCCGTGCCCGCCCGACCTGCCGCCGGGCGACTACGTCGTGCTGACGGTGCAGGACACCGGCGCCGGCATGCCGCCCGAGGTGCTGGCGCGCGCGACCGAGCCTTTCTTCACGACCAAGGAGGCCGGCCGCGGAACCGGGCTCGGCCTGGCCATGGTGCATGGATTTGCCGTTCAGTCCGGCGGCGCGCTGCGCATTCAGAGCACCCCGGGCGAGGGCACGCGGGCGGAGATCTGGCTGCCGCGCGCCGCCGCCCGGATGGCCGGGCCTGACGGAGAGGAGCCGGCGGGCGATCCGGGCCTGCACGGCGACGCCACCCTGCTGGTGGTGGACGACGATGACCAGGTCCGGCCGGTCACGTCCGACTTCCTGCGTGACCTCGGCTACACGGTCATCGAGGCGGCGAGCGCCGAGGCCGCCGAGGTTCTGGCCCATGCGGCAGGCGGGGTGGACCTGGTGATCACCGACGTGGTCATGCCCGGCGCCGACGGTCCTGCTCTCGCCGCGCACCTGCGCGCCGACTGGCCGGGACTGCCGGTTCTGTTCGTGACCGGCCACGCCGACCGCGCCCGGCTCGAGGGTGAGGTGGTGCTCGCCAAGCCGTTCAGCAGCACTGAGTTGGGCCGGCGCGTGCTGGAGCGCCTGGGGCGCGGCGGCGGAGATGCCGGCGAAACCCTGCTGGCCGCGCGTCTGCGCGCGCCGCAACTGCGCGAAGCCTACCAAGCCTGGCGCCGGGCCCGGCTGCCCGGCCGGCTGCCGGCACGGGCGGAGTTCAACCTGTCCGCCCTGTCGGCCGCCGCCGAGGCTTTCCTCGTCGCGGTGTCCGGCACGTCCGAACAGCCTGGATTCCGTTTTGTCACCGTCGGCGCGGCGTTGACGGACCGGCTCGGCCGGGCGTTGGACGGCACCTCGCTGGCCGCCGACGAAGCACTCGGGTCGCTGGAGGACGGCTATCGCCGCTGTGTGCGCACCGGCCTGCCGACCTATGAGTATGCGCGCTACCGCGTCGGCGACGAGCCTCCCATGCTGTTCGAACGCCTGCTGCTGCCGCTGTCCGATGGTGGCGGCGGGCTGACCCATCTCGCCGGAATCGTGCTGTTCACGAACATTCCCGTCTGAGGGCGTCCCGATGACCGACAAGCCGCCCGACTTCGACCAGCCTGACCTCGCCGCCGCGATCGAGCGCCTGCCGGTCGAGGCGCTCGACGACCTGCCGTTCGGCGCGATCCGGCTGGATGCCGATGGAAACGTGGTGGTGTACAGCGGGGCGGAGAAACGATTATCCGGCTACGGCGACCGGCCGGCCCTGGGGCAGCATTTCTTCACCCGGATCGCGCCCTGCATGGATACGCCGGCGTTCCACGGCCGCATCGCGCGCGCGCTCGCCGCCGGCGCGGCCGATATCGAGTTCGGCTGGATCGGCGATTTCGGCAGCGCGGAGCGGGAGTTGCGCGTGCGCGTGCAGCCGGCGACCGGCGGCGGATGCTGGATCTTCCTGCGGCGCGAGACTGCCTGACCCGCCGCCGCGCGCCGCGTCGCGACCGGTTTCCCGCCGCCGCGATAGACCCCGCTGGCGGCGGCGTGATAGGCGCGCGGCATGAACCTGCCGCTTTCCACGGCGCCGGCGCCGGACCTCGCCGCCCTGCTGGTGCAGCGCGGCTGCGACGTGCGCGCCGTCGAACGCGGCCGGCGGGTCGCCGCCGAGAGCGGTCAGCGGCTGGAATCGGTGCTGCTGCAGCTCGGCCTGGTCGGCGAGCGCGAACTGGCGGAGGCGTTCGCCGAGCTGCTGCGGGCCGTGGTGGTGGTGCCGTCGCGCTATCCCGACAGCCTGCCGGACGCCGCCGCCGCGATCGCGCCGCGCTTCCTGCGCAGCGCCCGCGCCCTGCCGCTGGCGGTCGAGCACGGCGCGCTGGTGGTGGCGCTGGCCGACCCGCTCGACCGCTTCGCCGCCGATGCCATCGCCGCCGCCACCGGCCTGCCGGTGTGCGTCGAGGTGGCGGTGCCGATCGAGCTGGAGGCGGCGCTGGACCGGCTCTGCCCCGCCGAGGAGGAGGCTGACGGCCGGGGCGATGCCGAGACCGGTGGCGATCCGCTGGAGGAGGATGCCGAGCGGCTGAAGGATCTGGCCAGCGAGGCGCCGGTGATCCGGCTGGTCAACCAGATCATCGCCCGCGCGGTGGAGACCCAGGCCTCGGACATCCACATCGAGCCGTTCGAGGACGCGCTGCGCGTGCGCTACCGCTACGACGGTGTGCTGCACGAGGCGGAAAGCCAGCCGCCGCGCCTGGCCGCGGCGATCACCTCGCGCATCAAGATCATGGCCCGGCTCGACATCGCCGAGCGCCGGTTGCCGCAGGACGGGCGCATCCGGCTGGCGGTGCGCGGCCAGGATGTCGATTTCCGGGTCTCAACCGTTGCCTCGATGTACGGCGAGACGGTGGTGCTGCGCGTGCTCGACCGCAGCGCGGTGGTGTTCGACTACGCCCGGCTCGGCCTGTCGGAGCGGGTGGTGGGGCGGCTGGCGCAGGCGCTGCAATTGCCCAACGGCATCGTGCTGGTGACCGGCCCGACCGGCAGCGGCAAGACCACCACGCTCTATACCGGCCTGCTGTCGCTCAATTCGGTGACGCGCAAGGTGGTCACCGTCGAGGACCCGATCGAATACCAGCTGCGCGGCATCAACCAGATCCAGGTCAAGCCGCAGATCGGCCTGAATTTCGCCAGCCTGCTGCGCTCGATCCTGCGGCAGGACCCCGATGTCATCATGGTCGGCGAGATCCGCGACCTGGAGACCGCGCAGATCGCGGTGCAGGCGGCGCTGACCGGGCATCTGGTGCTGTCCACGCTGCATACCAACTCGGCGGCGGCCAGCATCACCCGGCTGCGCGACATGGGGCTGGAGGATTATCTGATCACCGCGGTGCTGCGCGGCGTGCTGGCGCAGCGCCTGCTGCGCCGGCTGTGTCCGGATTGCTGCCGCCCCGCCGAGGCGCCGCCCGAGTTGGTCGAGCGGTTCGGGCTGGCGTGCCCGGACGGCCCGCCGGTGCTGTGGCACGCGGTCGGTTGCCCGCTCTGCCGCGGCACCGGCTATCGCGGCCGCCAGGCGATCGCCGAGTTCCTGGAGCCGAACGACGAGACCACGCGCCTGGTGTTCTCCCGCGCTGACCACGCCGCGATCGAGCGCGCCGCCGTCGCCGCCGGCATGACGACGATGTTCCAGGCCGGGCTGGAGGCGGCGCTGGCCGGCACCACGACGATCGAGGAAGTGGTGCGCAGCATTCGTGCAGAAGCGTAGCGGGGCAGAAGCCTGATGGGCGAGTGGCGCTACACCGCGATCGACCGCGCCGGCCAGACCACTACCGGCCGCCTGGAGGCGGCCGACGAGGCCGAGGTGTTGCGCCATCTGCGCCGCCAGGGCGCGGTTCCGGTGCAGCTTGTGCCGCCCGGACGCGCCAGCCTGCTGAGCGGGCTGCTGGCGCTGGAGTTCGGCCGCGGCGACGCGCTGACCCGCCAGGACGTGACCGCGCTGCTGCGCGAACTGGCGACCATGCTGGGCGCCGGCCAGGACCTCGACCGGGCGCTGCGCTTCCTGGTCGATACCGCCGCCAATGCGCGCATCCGCCGGGTTGCCTCGGCGCTGCGCGACGCGGTGCGCGACGGCAGCGCGCTGGCCGCCGCCATGGCCGCCCAGCCGCGCAGCTTCTCGCGGCTGACCATCGGCCTGGTGCGGGCCGGCGAGGCCGGCGGCACGCTCGCGCCCACGCTGGAGCGGCTGGCGACGCTGATGGAGCGCGAGCGCAGCCTGGCCGCGACGGTGCAGTCCGCCCTGATCTACCCGTCGCTGCTGCTGGTGGCGGCCACCGGCGCGATCGCCCTGCTGCTGACCCAGGTGCTGCCGCAGTTCGTGCCGCTGTTCGAGCAGAACGGCGCGCAACTGCCGGCCTCGACCCAGATGCTGATCGCCGCCGGCGACGCGGTGGCGGCCTATGGCCCGGCCACGCTGCTCGGGCTGGCGGTGCTGCTGGCGGCCGGCCGGGTGGCGCTGCGGCGGCCGGGGCCGCGGCTGGCGTTCGACCGGCTGCGGCTGCGGCTGCCGGTGTATGGCGGGCTGGCGCGCGAGGTGATGGCGGCGCGGCTGTGCCGCACCCTGGGCACGCTGCTGGAGAACGGGGTCGCGCTGATTCCGACGCTGGCGATCGTGCGCGAGGTGCTGGGCAACGAGGCCGGCGCGCGCGGGCTGGATCAGGCGGCGGTGAGCGCCCGCGGCGGTGCCGGGCTGGCCGCGCCGCTGGAGCAGACCAGGCTGTTTCCGGTCCGCATGATCCATCTGCTGCGGCTGGGCGAGGAGACCGCGCAGTTGGGCGCGATGGCGCTGCGCGCGGCCGAGATCCACGAGGACCGCACCCGCATCGTCACCCAGCGCCTGGTGTCGCTGCTGACGCCGGCGATCACCATCGTCATGGGCGCGGTGATCGCCGGCATTGTTTCATCGCTGCTGCTGGCGATGCTGAGCCTCAATGATCTGGCGCAGCAGTGAGGCGCCATCGCCTCGGACCAGACCTCCCCGGTCGCCCGCGGCACCGGGGAGACTCTGATCCGGCTGGCGCATCAGTTCGTCGGCAACGCCAGACCGCCAACATACTTATAGCTGTGATATTTGATTGCCCCGGCTGCGGGGCAGGTGTGCGGGACCGGGCCGGTCTGCCCTTGAACGACTGTGGGCGGGGTGTTCGAGTTGTTGAAGCTGGAGACCGTGCCCGAAATGCAGGGGATGGAACTCAGATACTGCCAGATCGCATCGAGGTCGCCGTCGGTCAGGCCTGACAGGGCAGGCCAGGGCATGACCTGGAGCGTGGCTGCGTTGCCGGGGGAGGCAATGGGCGCATTGGCGTTCTGGAAATCATGGCCGGTTCGGAGCGTCTTGAAGAACGTTGCCTCATCGGCGATTGCCGCCGGCAGCGGCTTGCCGGTTGACCAATCCGGCGTCAGGTTCCTGGCGAATTCGCCGCCGAAATTGCCGCCGCCCGCCAGATACCCCGCGGTATTGATCACCGTGGTGCCGGTGAAGGCAGCCAGCCGCGGGTCCCCGCCTACGGCAAATTCGGCGCCCGATCCAAGCAAACGGCTGGTGTGGCAGCCGTCGCAGTCGCCGGCGGAGTTTACCCAGTAGCTGCCGATGGCCACCTGCAGCGGGTTCCGGCCGAGCAGATTGAGCCCAACCGGTGCGATGGCGAAGCCCTGGGCGATCCGTTGGTCGTCCCTGCCGACCGGACAGGCCGGGTAGTCCTGTGAGCCGAGGCCGCAGCTTGGGCCGTTCGTGGCGGGCGCGGCGGGCGCGGCGGGCGCGGGCTGGGCCGGCAGCAGCGTGGCACCGACCACAAACGCAGCCCCGAGCAATCCGGCTGGTTTGGCCAAGGCTTTCGTCGCTTTCTTGAACAGCATTGTCGTTTCCCTCGATTTTACGTTACCGTCGCGTTTCTTGGCCACGCAGATCCGCGGTAATGCAGCGGAACCGTCGTGGCTTTGCTCCGGGTAACGCATCATCCACCCACCGGCACGGCCTGGCCGCCCAGCCACTTATACTTTTTGTACTTGCTGGCCGGTATGGCTGGATTGCAGGCGTTGTCCAGGATGCCGGAGCCGGCGGTGGTGGGGCCATTGATGGTGCCGTCGGCGGTGGGGTATGCGGCAACTTCGGCGGGGGTCGCCGCGCTGCCGTCCGGATTCTTTCCAAATCCCGCAAGATAGCTTGCCGACGGTGGATTATTGCCGTTGCAGGGAATCGCGCTCAGGTATTGCCAGACCGCGTTGAGGTCGTTGTCGGTCAGCAGGCGCACCGTCGGCCAGGGCATGGTCTGCAGCAAGGCGGGTTTCGTCGCGGCTGATACGCAGGACGGACAGTACGTGGCGATCTTATCGACATCGGTGCCGTTATGAATGACATCCCAAATGTCCTTCCAGCCGGCGCCGCCCGCCGCATAGTTGGGGGTTTTTGCGGTCACGGATGTGGCGTTGGAATCCGGCGAGGGGGTCAGGTTCTTGGCGCGGAGTTTCCCGAAACTTGCGCCGCCCGCCAGAAACGTTGTTGGATCGATGGTGAACTGCGCCACGCCTTTGACGATCGTGCCGGTGTAGGGCCCGTTGGGCGGCGGCAGATCGTAGGGGTTGCCTGACGGAATATACTGAGTTGTATTGCCGTGGCAGTGGTTGCAGACGCCGGCGGTGTTGATGATGTAGCTGCCGAGGCCCACCAGCGCCGGATTTTTGCCGTCGAGGTTAACGCCCACCGGCGTTGTCGCATAGCCGGCGGCGATTCTGGCATCGGTGCCCGGGTCGATCTGGGCCTGCGCGCCCTGGGCCGGTATCAGCATGGCGCCGGCCACAAGTGCCCCGCCGAGCAGCGTGGCCGGTGTGGCCAACGCCTTTCTCGTTTTCCCGAATTTCATTGGACGTCCCTTCCGCGATTTCGTTTTTTTTGCGCGTTTTCATTACTGCAGGTGGCGTTCGGTGCCGGCGTCCATCGGGCGACGGTACACAGACACCATATGCTGCCAACGTTTGGTTTGTCGTGCAACGGTTTTTCGTTCGGTATCGACGGATGTTGAGCTTCCGATCCGAACTTCGCCCCTGACGACAGCGGGCCGGTCACCGGATTGGCTGATACCGGGCGGTGGACGGATCTGTCGGCGCTTTGCCGCAACGCAGCACGAACCGCGGACAGGATCTCCCCGGCCCCACAGGCGACCGGGGAGATCCTGTCCGCTGGTCAGATGCCGCGGCAACGAATCAATTGGTCGGCAGCTCCTGTCTGTTTTGTTCAAGTAAACTCAAAGGAATCATGATATTTCGGTTTCACTTCGATACAACCGCCGATGCCGACGGGTGGGTCGCCGCATTGGCTGACTCAGGGCGCCGGATATGCGACCCGCGCGCCGATGCGGAGACGCCCTGTCAGTGTCGTACGATCGGGTCCGTGAAACCGCTGCCATCGGACCGGCGCCGCTCGGGGTCGTCGGGCCGCGAAGCGGATGTTCGTGGTAAGGGGAGCGGATGTCGGTGACACGAATCGTTCCGAGGAAACGCTGTACCGGGCGCCCCCGCCGCGGGGCCGGCGGCTTCACGCTGCTGGAGACCGTGGTGGTGGTCGTGGTGCTCGGCCTGATGTTGACCATCCTGGCGGGGTTTGTGCCGCGCCGACCCGCCCGGCTTGAACTGGCCAATGCCGCCGACACGGTCGCCGCCACGTTGCGGCTGGCGCGGGCGCGGGCGATCGCCACGGGCCATCCGGTGACGGTGCAGGCGGTGACGGGGCAGGCTGGCGGCAGCGCCCTGGTGGTCGATGGCGTGGCGCGGCCGCTGGCCGGCTCGGCCGTGATCGCCATGGCGGGCCCGGCCGCCATCCGCTTCGCCCCCGACGGCAGCGCCTCGGGCGGGGCGGTGCGCGTGGCCGGTCAGACCCAGGTGATGCTGGTCAGGGTGGAGTGGCTGACCGGCCGGGTCTCGATCGCCGAGGCAAGGTAAGATGCGAGGTAAGCCGGCGCGGCAGGCGGGCGGCTTTACCCTGCTCGAGGTGCTGGTGGCCTTCGTCATTGCCGCGCTGGCGCTGGCGGTGCTGTACAGCGGCGGCATCGAGGGCCTGGTCACCACCCGCACTGCCACGCTCCGCGACGAGGCGGTGGCGCGCGCCACCGCCCGGCTGGAGGCGCTGTGCCACGGCGCGCGGCTCACACCCGGCCTGCAGAACGGCGACGATGGCAGCGGCTTTTCCTGGCGTTCCCAGGTGCAGGTGGCCGAGAGCGCCATGCTTGCGCGCGGCAGTCCCGACGATCCGCAGCCGAAGCAGCGCCTGACGCTGTTCAGCGTCGGCGTCACGATCTCCTGGCCGGGCGGGCTGCGTCCGCACGAGGTGTCGCTGCAAACCCGCTGCCTGGCGGCGGTGCCGGGAAAGCCCGGGTAATGCGCGGCTTCACCCTGATGGAAGTGCTGGCGGCGCTGGTGGTGCTCGGCCTGCTGCTGGCCGGTCTGGCGCAGGGCGTGCAGTTCGGCCTGCGCGCCTGGGACCTGCAGGCGCGCGATGTGGCGTGGCGCAACGACATCGAGGCGACGGATCGCGCCATCCGCCTGCTGATCCGGCGCATCCGATCCGGCGCGGAGGCGCGCGACCGCCCTGCCGTGGTGGGCGGCCCGCAGAGCTGCGAGCTGGTGACCATGCTGCCGCCCCATGCCGCCGACCCGGCCGGGCCGGTGGTGGCGCGACTGGAAGTCGATGCCACCCATCACCTGGTGCTGCGCTGGCTGCCGGCGCCCCATGCCACCTGGTTCGGCCCGCCGCCACGGCCGCGGGAGGCGGTGCTGCTCGACCGCGTCGAGCGGGTGGAGTTCGCCTACTGGAAGGAACAGGCCGGCGGCGGCGGCGCCTGGCAGCGCAACTGGGGCGAGCCCGAGCCGCCGTCGCTGGTGCGGCTGCGCATCGTGTTCCCGCGCGGCGATGCGCGCCGCTGGCCGGATATCGTCGCCGCCCCCCGGCTCGACCGGACATCGTCACGGTTCCTTCTTTTTCCCGCTCGCCATAATGTTAATATAGCGAGCCGAACAACAGGCTTGGGCGTCGCCGGACATGCTGGCTGAGTTCTTCTCATGGTGGACCGGGCAGCTCACCGATTTTGTGCGCCACGGGTTCCGTCCGCAGGGCGACGCCTGGTCCGGGGCGCGGCAGCCGGATGCGTTGCTGGTGGTGCCGCTTGGCGAACTTGCCGCGGGTGTCGCCGAGGTCAGGCTGGTGCAGTGCCGGCGTGGCGTGATGGTGCCGGTCGGGCGGTTTGCCCTGGATGGGGCGGCCATCAATGGGCCGGCGCTGGCGGCGGCACGGCGCGCGCCGGTGGTGCTGTCGCTGCCCGGACAGCCGGTGCTGGCGCGCGAGGTGGCGCTGCCGCTGGCGGCCGAGCAGGGGCTGCAGACCGCGCTCCGCTTCGAGATGGACCGGTTGACGCCGTTCCGGCCGGACGACGTGTTCTGGGACTGCCAGAAGCTGCGGCGCGACCGTGCCCGGGGCGTTCTGCTGGTCGATCTGGCGGTGGTGCCGAAAGCGACGGTGGCGCCGCTGCTGGCGGCGCTGCGCCGCGTCGGACTGGCGCCGGCGGCGCTGGAAGGACGGCTGCCCGATGGCCGTCTGCGCCGCATTCCGCTCGGCCAGGCCGACCCGGAGCGCGCGGCGCGGGCGCGGCGACTGGTGTGGCTCGCCGGCGCGGCCTGTGCGGTGCTGGCGCTCGCCGTGCTGGCGACGCCGCTGCTGCGGCAGTCGTTGGCCTTGCAGGACGCCGAGGACCAGATCGCCGCGCTGCGTCCATCCATGGCGACGGTGGACGCGCTGCGCCACCGCCTTGCCGGGGATGTCGGCGCGCCGGCGGCGGCCCGCGCCCATGCCGGCGACACGCTGCAGGCGCTGGCGATGCTGACCGACCTGCTGCCCGACGACACCTTCCTGTCCATGCTGTCCCTGCAGCACGGCCGGCTGCGGCTGGAGGGGCAGTCCGCTGCCGCCACCCGCCTGATCGGCGCGTTGTCGGAGGAGCCGCATATCCGCAATCCGGGCTTCGCCGCGCCGGTGCTGCGCAGCGATGCCGGCACCGATGTGTTCGCCATCGAGGCTGAATTCGCCCGGTGACCACACTGCCAGCCCTCTCTTTCCACGCCCTCTCCACCGGTGTGCGCGGCCGGCTGCTGGCGCTCGCGTTGGCGCTGCTCGCCGTTCTGCTGCTGTGGATCGGCATGGTGGCGCCGCTGCTCGGCTGGTTCGGGGAGCGCGAGGAGACACTGCGGCGCCAGCAGGCGATCGGGCGCCGCATGGCGGCCCTGGTGCAGACGCTGCCGGCGCTGCAGGCAACCGCCGATGCCGCCGGCGCGCGCGGCGCGGGGCGGCGCGAAGCGCTGCTGGACGGTGCCACCGACGCGGTGGCCGCGGCCACGCTGCAGCAACTGCTGGACGGGATGGCCAGCCGCGCCGGCCTGCGCATCGTCAGCGCCGAGGTGATGCCGCCCGAGCCGGCCGGCCTCTACCGCGCCATCGCGGTGCGGTTGAGCGTGACCGCCCCATGGCCGGCGCTGGTCGCGCTGCTGCAGGCGATCGCCACCGCCGACGTGCCGATGCTGGTGGACAACCTGCAGCTGCGCGGACTGGTGCACAACACCACGGACAGCGAATGGCCGATCGACGTGACCTTCAGCGTCATCGGCTACCGCAGCGGCCGCGCGCCGGACGGCGGCGAGGCGGCGGCGGTGACGCCATGACCCGTGCCTCCGTGCTGCTGCTGTCGCTTGCCGCGGTGCTGTCGGCGCTGCTGGCGCTGGAGCTGGTGACCGGACCGGACCCGGACGAGGACGCGCCCACCCGGCCGGCATTGCCGGCTGCCGGCGATCCGGCCGCCCCCGGCGCATCCACCACCGGCAAGGATGCGACCGAAGACGACCTGACCGGGCTGGTGCAAACCATCCTTGCGCGTCCGCTGTTCAGCCAGAACCGGCGGCCCAAACTGTCCGCCGGAGGGTCGGGCGTCGCCGCGTCGGACTCCCTGCCGCGGCTCGCCGGGGTGATCGTCGCGCCCGGCGGGGGTCGGGCGATCTTTGCCCCGGCCGAGGGGCGCGCGCTGGTGATGCCGGAGGGCGGCCATATCGGCCGCTACGTGGTGCACTCGATCGTGCCGGGACAGGTGACGCTGTCGGATGGCGAGCAGCGGCTCGTGATCCGTCCCAGCCTTGCCAAGGGGAACATGCCGTGAGGGCCTGCCGCTCTACGTCGCTGCTGCTGTTCCTGGTCGCGCTGCTGGCAGGCTGTGCCGTGCCGCCGGCGGCACCGCTGGAACCGTTGCCCAACACCGTCGCGAATGTCGCCACCACGCCGCGCGAGGGCGGTAATGTTGGCACCCCGCAGGTGCCGCCGCCGCCCTCGGCCAGCTACGGCACCGAAGTGCCGGCTCCGGCCGGGTCCGGCCATGGCGAGGCGAGCGTCGGCCAGTACTCGCTCGATTTCGCCGACACCGAAGTGCGCGAGGCGGTCGCCCAGATTCTCGGCGGCATGCTGAACATGAACTACACGATCGACCCGGCGGTGCATGGCACCGTCACGCTGCACACCGCGCGGCCGTTGTCGCGCGCGCAGCTTCTGCCGGCGCTGCAGTCGCTGCTGGCCGGGGTCGGCGCGACTCTGGTCCAGGCGGAGGGGGGGCAGGCGGGCGGCGTGGCGCGCGTCATACCGGTGGCGTCGGCGGGCGCGGCCGGATCGACCGTGGTGGCGCTGCGCTACGTCTCAGCCGAGGAACTGGTGAAGGTGCTGCAGCCTCTGGCCGGCGCCAACGCCCACATCGCCGCCGAGCCGTGGCGCAACGCCGTGGTGATCGGCGCCGCGCCGGGCCAGGTCGAGCCGCTCGTCGATCTGGTGCACAGTTTCGATGTGGATGAGCTGGCCGGCCAGTCCTATGCGGTGCTGCCGGTGACTTCGGGCAACGCGCGCGACTTCGCCGAGGCGCTGCGCACCGCCATGCGCGGCCGTGCCGAGACGTCACCGGTCCAGGTGGTGCCGCTGCCACGCTTCGACGCGGTGCTGGTGGCCGCGCCGCAGCCTCGCTTCATCCAGGCGGCGACGCGCATCTACGGGCTGGTCGAGCACGAACGCCGCCGCACGGTGCGAAGTTGGCATGTCTACTACCTGCAGGACAGCCAGGCCGACGACATCGCCTACACGCTGCAGATGGCGTTCACCCCGAACAACGTGACCGCGCAGCCGGCCGCGCAGACCGAGGCGGGGCGCCGCCGCATGGGCGGCTCATCCAGCCAGTCGGGGAACAGCGGTGGCCTGGGCGGGCTCGGCGGCAGCTCCGGCATCGGCGCCGGCAGCAGCATCGGCAGCGGCGGCATGGGCGGGGGAGGCATCAGCGGCGGCATGGGCGGCAACTCCTCACTCGGCAGCCCGGCCGGGGGCACCACCGGTGGCAACGGTTCCGACTCCCGTGGCGGCGCGGCCTCGGCCGCCACCGCGAGCTCTGGCAACCCGCTGCTGGGCGGGCTCGACCAGAGCGCGGGCGGGGACAACCCGGACGCCATGCGCATCCTGCCCAACCCGCAGAACAACGCGGTGCTGGTCTATGCCACCCCGCAGGAGGAGGACACCGTGGTGGCGATGCTGCGCAAGATCGACATCCTGCCGTTGCAAGTGCGTATCGACGCCACCATCGCCGAGGTGACGCTGAACGACAAGCTGCAATACGGCACGCAGTTCTTTTTCCAGGCCGGCGGCATCAACGGCATGCTGAACAGCGGCTCCATCAGCTCTGTCGCCGGCACCCTGGCCTCCGTCCCGCTCAGCACCAGCTTCCCGGGCTTCGTGCTTGGTGGCAGCGGGGCCGGCGGCGGGCCGATGGCGATCTCCGCGCTGCAGGCGGTCACCACGGTGACGGTGCTGTCCTCGCCGCAGATCATGGTGGTCGACAACCAGCCGGCGCGGCTGCAGGTCGGCTCCCTGGTGCCGTACCTGCAATCGCAGCAGCAGAGCACGATCGGCACCTCGAACGTCGTGAACTCGGTCGGCTACCAGCCGACCGGGGTGATCCTGGAGGTCACTCCGCGGGTCAACGGCGGCGGGCTGGTGACGCTCGATGTCAGCCAGGAGGTCAGTGAACTCGACCAAAGCGCGACCGCCATCCCGGGCCTCAGCAGCCCGCAGTTCCTGGAGCGCAGCGTGACCTCGCGCGTGGTGGTGCAGGACGGGCAGACCGTCGGCCTGGCCGGGCTGATCCGCGACAACGTCAGCCACGGCAACTCGGGCATCCCGTGGCTCAAGGACATCCCGTTGCTCGGCGTCCTGGCCGGCCAGCAGATCAATACGCGCGAGCGGACCGAGTTGCTGGTGTTGATCACGCCGCACGTCATTCGTGACCAGCGCGACGCGCGGGCGTTGAGCGAGGACATGCGGGAGGAACTGCGCAACGCCGCGACCGCATCAGCGAGGCTGAACACGCTGCCGCTCTCCGGGTCGGACGATCCGAATGCCAAGCTCCGCGACCGCGTGCGCCGCTGGGTTGAACCCTGACGGATGGTCGCGCGGCGTCCGCGCGGGTTCGCCCTGCTTGTCGTGCTATGGACGGTGGCGCTGCTGGCCCTGCTCAGCGCCCACATCACCGCTGCCGCCCGACAGGCGGCGTCGCTGAGCCTGCTGCTGCATGGCGCCGCCCGCGCCGAGGCGCTGGCCGACGGGCTGGTGGACGAGGCGATCTTCCACCTACTCGACCCATCGCAGCGCGGCTGGCAGGCCGATGGTGTGCCGCGCTCGGTCAGGCTTGGCGGCGGCGTCGGCGAGGTGGTGGTGCTGGACCATGCCGGGCGGGTCAACCCGTCCCTGGCGCCCCCGGAACTGCTGACGGCCTTGCTGCGCCATGACGGGGTGGAGGAGGGGCGCGCGGCCCGGCTTGCCGCGGCCATCGTGGACTGGCGCACGATCGGCGACTTCGCATCGCCGGGTGGGGCGAAGCTTCCCCAGTACCGTGCCGCTGGCCTGTCCTACGGCCCGCCGAACGAGGCTTTCCGCAGCCTGGAGGAACTTGGCCTGGTGCTGGGCATGACGCCCGACGTGCTGGCGCGGCTGCAGCCGCATTTGTCGGTCTGGACCCGCGGACAGATCAACCTCGCGCGCGCCGACCCGGTGGTGGCGCAGGCGGAGCAGGAGACCCGCGACAGCAGCAGCGGCCAACTGCAGCAGATGCCGGCAGGGGAGATCGTGCCGCTGGTGGCGGAGATCGTCGCGCGGGTTACCCTGCGTGAGGCGCAGGCGGTGCGGCATGCGGTGGTGCGCTTCGATCCCGCCGAGGCGCAGACGCCACAGCCCTGGCACATTCTGGCGTGGTACTGATGCCGTGATGGATCTGACTGCCTTCGATCCGATCGGCCTGGCGCCGCTGCTGGTCGCGCCCGCGGTGGGAAGCTGGCTCGGCGTGCTGATCCGGCGCCTGCCGCGCGGCACGCCAGTGGCGCTGGCGCGCTCGCGCTGCGAGGCGTGCGGCACCGCGCTGGGACCGCTCGAGCTGGTGCCGCTGCTGTCCTGGCTGTGGCTGCGCGGGCGCTGCCACCACTGCCGGGCGCCGATTGACCGGTTCCATGTCGGCATCGAACTGGCGGCGGTCGGGGTCGCCGCCTGGGCGGTGTGGGTCGCCGGCGATGACACCATGCGGGCGTGGCTGGGAAGCGGGCTTGGCTGGACGCTGCTGGCGCTGGCCTGGATCGACCTGGAATGGCTCATCCTGCCGGACGTGCTGACTCTGCCGCTGCTGCTGGGCGGGCTAGCAGCGACCTGGCTGGCCGCGCCCGAGGCGCTGGGCGACGCGGCGCTGGGCGCGGCGCTGGGCTGGCTCGTTTTTGCCTCGGTGGCGGCCGGCTACCGGGCGCTGCGGGGCCGCGACGGGTTGGGCGGGGGCGACGCCAAGCTGCTGGCGGCGGCGGGGGCTTGGCTCGGCTGGCAGGCGCTGCCGCAGGTCATGCTGCTGGCCGCGGTGGCGGCGCTCGGCGTTGCCGGCACGCTGCGGTTGGCGCGCGGCCGGGCGTTCGCCGGCATGAAACTGGCGTTCGGCCCGTGGCTCGCCCTGGCGACCTGGCTGGTCTGGCTTTACGGCGATCTGCCTGATTGAGACGGGCCGGGCCGGTCACTGGCGCGGGCCACGAACAGCGCCGTGGCGGCCTGCAGCACGCGCAGCCGGTAGGCCTGGTGCAGCGTTGGCGTGTGTGAATGGTAGTCGCCCACCGCGATCATCAGGTCGCCATGCGCCTCGTCGAGATAGGTGCGCAGGATCTCCCCCGCGGCCGCGACGTTGAAGCAGCCGTCATCGATCAGGCGCGCCCGCACCGTGGCGGGCGCGAGCTTGGTCAGCGCGGCGAGCGGCTGGACCCAGCGGGTGTTGATTTGCATCACGCCGAGATCTTCCGATCCGTCCGTGTTGGGGCTGACGCTACCGATGCGGCCGCCCTCGACGCGCTGGATCGACGGCAGCACGCGCGGCGGCAGGTGGTAGTACGACGCGGTGGCCACCATGCAGGCGAGCAGCGGAATCGGCATGGGGTTCGGCGACCGCGATCAGGGATTGCAGATCGTGGTGGTGGTCGCCGGCGTGCCGCCCGGCCCGTTCGAGCACAAATCGTAGTCGTGGCCGCTGCGGTTCGACGGGCTGCGGTAGGTGTACGGATGGTTCCACGGATCGACCGGCTCATTGCCCTTGAGGTAGGGGCCGTTCCATGTGGCGACGCCGGTCGGCGGCGCGACCAGCGCCTTCAGCCCCTGCTCGGTGGTGGGATAGGCGCCGACATCGAGCTTGTAGAGGTCGAGCACGGAGCCGATCCGTTCGATCGACTGTTTGGCCACCGAGAGCCGCGCGCCGCCCAACTGGCGCAGCGCCGCCGGAGCAACCAGGCCGATCAGCAGACCGAGAATGGCGATGACGACCAGGATTTCGAGCAGCGTGAAGCCGCCCTCGGTGCGGGCACGATCCGGGCGGGAGAGGCGCATGTCGGCGGGGCTCCTGAGCGCAGGCGGGGCGCGCCGGTTCATACGAACCGGGCCGCCGGCTGACAAGTGTTGACGCCGGGACGATCGATGCCAGACCGGTGCCTGCGGCGGCAGAAAATTTCTTCGGAACGTAACGTTCCCGTGCGTGCTGCGCCGATCGGACGCAGCCTAACTGCCGCCGTGTGCGCCCGGCCTGATGGTCGGCGTGGGATGTTCGCCGACCGGCGGGCTCAGGAAATCGGGTAGGGGTCAAAATCGAAATGAGTCGTAAGCAAGCCTACAGGACATCCTGTGCGGCGGTGGCGATCGCCGCCCTGTTGCAGAACGCGGCGCTCGCGGCGGCACCGGTGTCGGGTCCGATCCTGGTGCCCGCCGGCGCGACCGGCACAGCCGGTGCGAAGCAGTATCGCGACGTCAATGCCGTCAACGCTCTGTCGGCGCAGGCCAAGCTGAGGCTGCTGCGCCAGAAGGTGAAATACGTCTTCGTCATCTTCCAGGAAAACCGCTCCTTCGACCATTATTTCGGCACCTATCCCGGTGCCAACGGCCTGTTCGACGCCAGCGGCAAGCTGATCACCTCGGCCAACAGCGGCACGACGCAGCTGATCCGCAACGTTGACGGCAGCTACAGCTCGATCTCGCCGTTCCTGATCCCGCAGTCGGTCAAGGACGTCAACGGCAATACGGTGCTGCTGTATCCTGAAGACACCATGTCGATCGACCACTCGCACATGGGCATGGTGTATGGCGCCCACTTCAAGGGGGCCACCTACCCGACGACCACCGCACAGCCGACGATCGCGCAGAACGACGGCTACGCGCTGGACCAGGAAGGGCTGCACTTCTCCGGCGACAGTTCCGACTCCAGCACGGTGGTGAACGGCAGCAACGCCACGCCGACTGCGAAGCCGTTGTTGGCGAAGAAGCAGCAGGGCGAGGTGTCGGTGGCGCATGTCGATTGCGACACCGTCCCGTTCCTGTGGAACTATGCCGACCGTTTCACCTTGTTCGACAACTTCCACCAGACCACGATCGGACCGTCCACGCCGAACGCGATCGCCATGATCGCCGGTCAGTCGGGCGAGACCCAGTGGGCGCTGCACCCGGCGCTGGGCACCGCCGGCACTGTGCCGGTGGTGGGCGATCCGGGGCCGTTCCCCGGTTCCAACCTGGACACCTCGGCGGTGAAGCCGCCTTATGGCCCGGATGAGAATCCGGCCACGCCGAACGGCAACCTGACCTTCGCCACCCTGCCGCTGTCCTTCATGGGCAACAAGATCCAGCAGATCATCGCGCAGGACCAGAACCCGACTGCCGACCTGCTGGACGTGCAGCAC
The DNA here is from genome assembly GCA_903918195.1 of uncultured Acetobacteraceae bacterium. Taxonomy (GTDB): domain Bacteria; phylum Pseudomonadota; class Alphaproteobacteria; order Acetobacterales; family Acetobacteraceae; genus Rhodovastum. Next base: position 30,805 of record CAIXDS010000226.1, read on the forward strand.
GACATTCCGAAGATTGCCAGCTCGAACCCGAACGTGAAATGGGGCTGGTACCAGCAGGGCTTCGACACCGAACCGTTCGGTGGGACGGCGCACGCCTCCTACATCGTGCACCACAATGGCCCGCAGTATTTCGGCTATGTCGGCGACAACACGACCGAGCTGAAGAACCTGCACGGGCTGGGCGACTTCTTCACCGACGTCGCCAACAAGAACCTGCCGGCGCAAGGCGGCGTGTTCTACGTGCGCGGTGGCTACGCCAGCAATGACGGCCTGGTTCCGGTGGTGCCGACCGCCAGCGAAAAGATCACGTTTGCCGGCAACGACGACCATCCTGGCTATTCCGATGCATACCTCTCCGAGGCAATGGTTGCGGACTCGGTGAACGCTATCGCCAACAGCCCGTACTGGAAAGACAGCGCGATCATCATCACCTACGACGAGACGGACGGGATCTATGATCACGCGCCGCTGAACATCCGCTCCTGGGAGCAGAAGGGCTACCCGCTGACCGGTGGTCCGCGCATCCCGGCGATCGTGGTCTCGCCCTACGGCGCCGCCCACACCATCTCGCACGCCTACAGCGAGCACAGTTCGGTGATCAAGTTCATCGACGAGCTGTTCGGTCTGGTGCCGCTGGCCGACCTGCCGGACGAGGCGAAGGCCCGCACGCTTGGCCAGACCGAGCTTAACCAGGGCAACCTCGGCCCGGCGGACGACAAGGTGAACCCGATGGGCGACCTGCTGGAGGCGTTCGACAGCTACCGTCTGCTCGGCTACGCGCCGACGCTGCCGGCGAGCTACGCCACCATCTCCCAGAGCGTCGTCCAAAGCCTGCCGCACTACGGCCGGACCGGCTGCTCGGCGCTTCACATCACGCCGACCGACTACGTGGGCGGCGTGCTGCAGGACCCGCCGCCGGCCGACTTCAACCCGCGGCCTGGCACGGCCCCGGGTATCCCGACCTCGGGCACCTGGACGCCCTGAGCGCGAGCGGATACGCAGGCAAGGGGACGGAGCCGCCGGCTCCGTCCCCGGACTTTTCTCGACAGGCTTGAAGGTGTACTGAATGCAACTTGACTGGCGAAGCGCCCTGCTGGCGGCAGCGGCGCTTTTCGGCATGATTCCGGACGCGAAGGCCGGCGCCACCCTCGACCACCTGCGCCAGACCGGCACGGTTCACTGCGGCGTGGTCACCGAAATCCAGGAATACAACAAGGAAGATTTGCACGGCGGGCTCGACGAGCTGGGCCTGGAGATCTGCAAGGCGATCGCCGTCGCCGCGCTGGGCGATGCGGCGCACATGAAACCGGAATCGTTCCCGATCGAGCAGCAGGCGCTGGTCGCGCTGCAGAAAGGCGAGATCGACGTGCTGATCGGCGCGACGCCGAGCGCCAGCGGCGTCTGGCAATACGGCGTGCAGTTCGGCCCGCCGGTGTTTTACGACGCCCAGGGCATCATGGTGCATCGCGAGGCCGGCATCCACACGCTCGCCGACCTGGCGCACCGGACCGTGTGCTACATCGACGGCACCGACACGGGCGTGGTGCTGGACGCGACGCTGCGCGCCCGCGGCATCGCCTATTACCCCTATCCGTTCCAGGAGGAGGGGGAGATGGACGCGGCGCTGGTGGTCGGCCATTGCGATTCGATGAGCGCCGATCTGTCGCGCCTGGCCGAGAAACGCTCCAGCTTCCATGCCAGGGCCGCCGATTTCGTGCTGTTGCCGGAGACGCTGACGCTGGAGCCGGTCGCGCCCGCCTATCGGCAGGGCGACGCGCAATGGGGCACCATCATCGACTGGACGGTGCATGCCCTGGTGCAGGCCGAGGCAAGCGGCGTCACCCAGGCCAATGTGACGGCGATGCGCGACAGCGCCGATCCGGCCGTGCAACGGCTGCTGGGCATCGACTTCGCCGCCGGCCGCGCGCTCGGCCTCGACCACGACTGGGCGGCGCGGGTGATCGCCGCCGTTGGCAATTACGGCGAGATCTACGAACGCACCACCGGCCAGGGGTCGCCGCTGCGTCTGCCGCGTGGCCTCAATGCGCTGTGGACCAGCGGCGGGCTGATGCACCCGATGCCGGTCCGCTGAGCGGGTGTGCTGATACGGACGCGCTGACCGGCGGAGCCGGTCAGCGGGGTGCTGGTGCGCCGCAGAGCTGATTGGTGGCGCGCTGTGCCGGCGTGAGGCTGGCGCAGAAATCGGTCGACAAGGTGTCGGGCGGCCTCGCCAACGTGTTGTTGGGATTGGGGGGCGCCATGACGGTGTCGACCGGGCCGGCGCAGGAAGCCGCCGCGAGGCAGAGTAAAGCCGCCGGCAGCAGGCCGCCGGATCGCCCTCGGCGGCGGCGCGCGCCGCCGCAGTGTTGCACGTGCACGAAAATCCTCCATCGATCGCCCGGTGCATCAGAGCGCGCTGCGGCGGCCGCCGCAAGCCGGGGCGGGCAGGGGGCATTGCTTGCCTCGCGATCGGTCGTGGTGCAACGATGATCCCCATGCTGCCCCGCGCATCATCACCGCGATGACCATCGACACGCCCGTTGCGCGGTTTCTGTTGCTGCTGGGGCTGGGATTCTTCTTTGGCCTCGCCTTCGAGGAATTCTATGCCAGCGCCAGGCAAACGCGGCCCGGCGGGGTTCGCACCTTCCCGATGCTGGCACTGGTCGGCGCGTTGCTGTACCGGCTGGACCCGGCCCGCCTGCTGCCGCTCAGCGCCGGGCTGCTGGTGCTGGGGGGCTGGCTTACTTGCTACTACTGGCGGCATCTCGGCGAGGTCGATGCCGAGGGGCGGCCCAATGTCGGGCTGATGGTCCCGCTGTGCAGCGTGCTGGCCTACCTCATCGGGCCGGTGGCGCTTGCCGAGCCGCCCTGGGTTGCCGTCGGCACCACGGTATCCGGGGTGCTGCTGCTGACCGCCCGCGAGCGTCTGCATGTGTTCGCGCGGCACATCGAGGGGGCCGAAATCGTCACGGCCGGGAAGTTCCTGGTCCTGACCGGGCTGATCCTGCCGCTGTTGCCGGACCAGCCGCTGACCGCCCTGACCGATATCACGCCGCACCAGGTCTGGCTCGCAGTGCTCGCGGTCTGCACCGTTTCCTACGCGAGCTACCTGCTGCAGCGCTATGTGGCGCCGGCCGGTGCCGGATTGTGGGTGGCATTGCTCGGCGGGTTCTATTCCTCCACCGCCACCACGGTCGTCCTGGCGCGCCATGCCAGCGCCGAGCCATCGACGCTGCGGCAGGCGCAGACCGGCATCATGCTGGCGACCTCGGTGATGTATCTGCGGCTGCTGATCATTATCGGCATCTTCAACCAGTCCCTCGCGCTTGGTCTCGCGCCGGCGCTGCTGGGGTTGTCGGCGGCCGGGCTGGTGATGGCGGGCATGTGGTACTGGATCACCGGGGCACCGGGCGGACATGGCAACCCGGTCAGCGCCTCGTCCAATCCGTTGGAGCTTGGCGCGGCCGTCGTTTTCGCCGCCTTGTTCGTGCTGATCTCGCTGGTCTCGGCCTGGGCGCGGTCGCAATACGGGGCAACCGGCATCTACCTGCTGGCGGCGATCGTCGGCGTATCCGACATCGATCCGTTCGTGCTGAGCCTCGCCGACCATGCCACGGGGGACATGCCGGTCGGCGTCGGGATCATCGCCATTCTCATCGCGACCTCGTCCAACAATCTGCTCAAGGCCGGCTATACCGTGGCCTTTGCCGGCCGCCGCGCCGGCCTGGCTCCCGCCGCGGCGCTCGGTCTGTTGGCAGTGGGCGGCATCGGAGCCGCCGCCTGGTTGGCGGGCCTTCGGACCCTTGTCTGATCCAGAGCGCCTGGCCAACCAGCCCGGTGCCCTGTCCTGGCTGAAGAGCGGATGCCAGGTTGACAGATGCGAAAGTTAGGTATATTATCCTAGGCTCTAAAGCCACTGGTATGCCCCGCGAAAGGCAGCCTTGCCTGCGTGGGCGTGTCGTCTCCCTTCCTCCCCATTGATACGGCCAGGCTGGGCGCCACGGGCTCCCGGCCTGGCTGCGGGCGGGGTCTGGCCACTTCTTCAACCAACCGGAGATCGGGTCTATGTCTCATGCGATCTGCCAGAGCGGCAGAGGCACAGGTCGTGCCCTGCTGACGGCATTGGTGTGCCAGGCCACCACCTGCATGTTCAGTCGCATGAGAGGCCTGACTGCGCTGCTCGCGCTGCTGTCGCCGACGCTCGCGCAGGCGCAGCCCACGCCTCCCCCGGCGCCGGTGCAGTCCGTCGCCGGGCGCATCGGAGCGGTGACGATTTCGCTGGGCGACGTGGCGGGCGCGGGCGCCCTGGCGGGGCTGAATGTCGGCACCGGCCTTGCCGGCGGCGGCGGCAACCTGTCGGTGTCCTACGGCACCGGCGCCGGCACCGCCGCGCAGGGCAACGACAGCCGCATCACCGGCGCCGCGCAGGCCGCGAACAACCTGTCCGATCTCGCCAGCGCAGCCGCGGCGCGGACGAATCTTGGCCTCGGCGCGCTTGCAGGCGCCGGCTATCCGTCCGCCGGCCTTGTCCATAGCAACGGATCGGCGTTCGGTGCCGAGACGATCGGGGCCGGTCTGACGGAAAGCGGCGGCACGATCAGCAACAGCGGCGTGACATCGCTTGGCGGCTTCACCGGAGCGGTGGCGTGCGGGGCGAATATCACCTGCAACAGCGGCACGATCAGCGCTGCCGGATACACGCTGCCGGCCGCGACCTCCTCCGCGCTCGGCGGCGTCAGGCCGGACGGCACGACGATCAGCAACACATCCGGCGCGATCAGCGTCACCTACGGCACCGCGGCGAACACCGCAGCACAGGGCAACGACAGCCGGCTATCGCCATTCACCGGTTCGACTGCGGGCATTGTGCCGACCTCAGTGGGTGGCACGGCCAACTTCCTGCGGGCGGACGGGTCGTGGACAACGCCGTCTGGCACCTATTTGCTGCCGGCCGCGACCTCCTCCGCGCTCGGCGGCGTCAGGCCGGACGGCACGACGATTAGCAACACATCCGGCGCGATCAGCGTTACCTACGGCACCGGCGCCGGTACCGCCGCGCAGGGCAACGACAGCCGCATCACCGGCGCCGCGCAGGCCGCGAACAACCTGTCCGATCTCGCCAGCGCAGCCGCGGCGCGGACGAATCTTGGCCTTGGCGCGCTTGCAGGCGCCGGCTATCCGTCCGCCGGCCTTGTCCATAGCAACGGATCGGCGTTCGGTGCCGAGACGATCGGGGCCGGTCTGACGGAAAGCGGCGGCACGATCAGCAACAGCGGCGTGACATCGCTCGGCGGCCTCACCGGCGCGGTGGCGTGCGGGGCGAATATCACCTGCAACAGCGGCACGATCAGCGCGAACCCGGGCGCATACACGCTGCCGGCCGCGACCTCCTCCGCGCTCGGCGGCGTCAAGCCGGACGGCACCACGATCGCCAACTCGGCCGGCGCGATCAGCGTTACCTATGGCACCGCGGCGAACACCGCGGCGCAGGGCAACGACAGCCGCATCACGGGGGCGCTTCAATCCGGTGCCCTCCCGTCTCAGTCCGCCGGCACGATCTACTGCGGGACGGGATCGGCCGGCGCGGCTGGTTCTTGCACCACGCCCGCACTGCCTTCCGGCACAACGGCGACCACGCAGAGCGTGGGGGACAGCAGCACCAAAGTTGCGACGACGGGATTCGTGGCGAATACCCTAGCGGCACCGCCCGCGCTCGGCAGCACGACGCCGGCCGCCGTGTCGGCCACGAATTTGACCCTGACGAATACCACGGGTGCCCAGACATTTACCTCGTCGGGCACATGGACGATGCCGACGTGGTGCTCGGCCAGTCCGGGATGCGTCGTCACGATTGAGGAATGGGGCGCCGGGTCAAGCGGAGCTAACGGTTACGTCGGAGCGAGCGGCACGGCCTATAGCGGCGGCGCGGGCGGGTCTGCCGGTGCGCACATACACCGGACATTCCTGGGATCGGCGCTGCCGTCGTCTCTGACCGTGACGGTTGGCGGCGGCGGCGGGGCGCCGACCGGGAACGGCGCGGCGGGCAATGCGGGGGGCAACACCAGCGTCGTCGGCACGGGGATCAGCCTGTACGCCTATGGCGGCGGTGCGCCGAGCGGCGGATCGAGCGCGAACTCCGCAAGCGGTGGTTCCGGTTCGCCCACGGGGGCCGGAGGCAACGCCTCTGGTGCAACCGCCGGGACGGGGAATTACTATGGTGTCACTGGCGCAAGTGGCGCGGCCGGTGGCAATACTGCGACCATCGAAGTCGGCGCCCCTGGCGCCGGCGATGCGCCCGGCGTCGCTGGGACTTGGGGAGGCTTTGCCGTGGACGGATCGTCCGGCGGTGCATCCGGCGGCGGCGTAACTTCAGGCGGTGTGTTTCAGGCGGGCGGCTACAGCAAAAACGAGATCGCCATCAGTTGCTGTGGAGGGACCACGTCCGGCGCGAGCGCAATGACGCCAACAGCGTGGTCGTATCCCGGCATGAAGCCGCAGGGCGGTGCCGGCGGTGCCGGCGGCGACTCCTCACATGCGGCGGGCAACGGTTCGCAGGGTGTCGGTCCGGGCGCTCCGGGCGGTGGCGGCGGATCGACTGTCACGGGCGCACCCCTGAGCAACAATGACCACGGAACGAACGTTACCTACGGCCTCGGCGCCAAGGGCAACGACGGCGAAGTCATCATTGTGGCAATACCGTGAGGAGCATGAACATGCGTGCATTCCTCCTTGTCTTTGCGTTGTTGGGCGCGCCGGCGCAGGCGGCACAATACGCCATTGGACTATCGCGGTAGGAACGCGGGTTACCCCGCGCCCCCCGCACAGATCCGGACGTGCCCGATTCAGGCATCCGGCTCCTACCTTGGGTGTCTGACGGCGAAACGTTGCTCCGGCCAGGGATGAGTATGCGCAGCTTGGGGGAAGCCATTCATCGACCAGTCTTTTGACCCGCTCCCACGTGCTGCCATCCTTCTGGCTGCGGCGTCGCAGTGCACGACGCCACAGTGGGATCACTATGCCAAGCGCTGGACGATCGAGCTGCAGTTCCGCGACACCAAGGGTCTGCGCTTCGGCATGGGGCTGTCCGCCACGCGCATCGGCGAGCCAATGCGTCGCGATCGCCTGCTGCTGATCATCGCCTTCGCCACCGCGTTGCTGACCCTGCTCGGCGCCGTTGGGGAAAGCCTCGGCATGGACCGCCTGTTGAAGTCCAACACCAGCAAGAAGCGAACCCATGTGCTGTTCCGGCAAGGCTGCATGCTCTACGAGCTCATCCCGAACATGCCCGAGCATCGTCTCACGCCGCTGTTGAAAAAGTTCGCCGATGCAGTGACAAAAGCAGGCCTGTTCACGCCAGACGTTGCCGCATGAAAATGAGGGGATGGGTGAGCATCGAGGCTGGCGATACGATTTTCGCCCCGCGCATGAAGATGCTGCTGCTGCGCGCCTTCGCCCTGGCCCGGCGGCGACACCGTCTGGCCGAGAGCACGTGTCGCAGCTACCGCCAGCGGCTGGAACGTGACCTCGATGCCATCACGACGCGCATGCCGACAACAACAGTTCCGAACGCGAGCTGCGTTCCACCGCGACTTACCGCAAGGTTACCGGCGGCTTCCGCTCGGCATGGGGTGCCGATTTCTTCGCGGCCGTCCGCTCCATCATCGGCACCGCTGCACGACAAGGCATCGACGCCTACAAGGCCATCATGATGGTCCTACAAGGACAGTCCCCGCTTGCCGCCGCCAGACACAACGCCAGGGGGTTGAGCAGATACGCTCGTTGAAACCGACTGGATAATATCATCTGCTGGCCGTACGTGCGGTAGCGTTCGCGCGCAGAGGAGATCTCCCGATAAGTCTTCTGTAGCCAGCAAGCTAACTCGGAAAATATTTTCCGATCTTGTGCCATATTTTATCAACAGAGATCTCTGTGCTGCTCTGGCATATCAAAAAATAACCAGGCTTCTTTCCAGAGAAAGCATCATCCGGGTTCCAGTTCTCAAACTCATGTGGGCGCCAGACGCTTGGAGAAGAATGAAGCATCATTCCGCCGCATTCCATAAATTGCCAATGGTATTGTGACAATATCCCACAATTTTCTAAAAAAACGTTATACAGAGTGTACTCTGTCCATGAATTCCCAAGGGGGGCCGCCGACAACATCTCTTTTGATGTCAGATAATTCCACCAGTTTTCTGCGGACCTCGTGTTTAAGTGGCCGGCAAGGCTTCTGCAAACATCTGTTACCAAGATATTGGGAGTGACGCCAAGCCCCATCTGAGTTTGGGTGGCCTCCATGCCGAGCAGCCGGCTTGACGCTAGCCACCAATTCGGATGGCATGTTCGATATTCCCACTGCGATAAAGCGCGCCCACGAGGAAGAAAAATTTCTCTCGATATTTCCTTGCAGCAAATGACATCGGGATCGAGCGTAATAAAAAACTTACTTTCCAGTATATTGAAGGCAGCAAGCTTAAGGATCTGCTGCTTTAGCCACCCATTTGCTTGTAGTTTTGTTACCTCTGGAACAACGACGTTCTCATCGACAAAGTGGAGGATCAAATTTTTGTAGCTTGGAATCCTGGACTTTGCTTCGTCTAACTCCTCTCCCGGAATGCAGATAAAAATCTCAAAAGGCTCTGGGTCTGTCCAGAAAAAAGATATGGAGAACAAGAGAACCTTTGCGCGCTCAATATTCTGAGTATAGTACCCACCTTTGAATTTTAGCAGAAGTAAACCGCATATATCCTTCATTGTCTGCCCTGGCAAGTAGCTTCGTTCAAGGAGACTTCACTGCCAACACAAAACGTCACAGATTCGTCCCGGGATCGCAGGTTTGGAGCGCTCGCAGGTTGCGGAAAAAGAGCTACACTGGCGCGGTGCGGGCGCGCGCGGAATCTTGATTCGAGGACGCCACACGCAGCGCACGGACGTCCCGCTGAGCCGCGGCGCTCGATTCGTTTTCGCCAGACGTTACAACTACGCGCGAACCCGACCGACTTTTGCCGCGGCCCGCTAAGCAGCTTCCAACTCCCTCCCCCCCGTCATGCCACGGCATATTCCGCCCGCCCCACCAGCATGTCCACCACCGTCGTCAGCCAGATCATATGCACGCACTCCACAACATTGTAGGCGCGCGAGTCGATCCAGAATGCGATATCGGACAACCCGCGTAGCGGGTTATCCGCCGCACTAGCGGTGAAACTCACCACTGTCAAGCCACGTCCGCGCGCATAAATCGCCGCCGCCACCGCATTGGGTGAACGGCCGGAAACCGAGATCAGCACCAACACGTCCCCCGGATCAGCGTAGAACTCCACCGCTTTAGCAATGAAATTCTCATAGCCGAAATCGTTTGACAAACACGTAATCAGATTCGGCTCGTTGAAGTCGATCGCCCGCACCCGGCCCTGCTTGGTGAAATCCACCGCGCCATGCGATGCGATGGAGGCGCTGGCGCCGTTTCCGGCAAACATCAGTTTCCGCCCAGCCTCCCGCGTTCGCACAGCAAGGTCATAGAAAGCTACGAGGTTCGTCCGCGCATCAGCCGTGGCAAGGGCGCTCGTGTAGAGACTGAAATGGTTTTGTAGCCAGCCGTCCCAGGCCATGAAAGCTCCCGTCCGAGTTGCGAAGTGTTTCACGCTGTTCAGGCTATGATAGCATTCGTGATCGCAAGGGCAAAAGGACTCTTCCGTTCCCGCCTCGCAATCGCGACGATGCATCCAGGCGCCTGTGCCGCGCTATGCGGGAGCCGTTCGAATTGACGCAAAGGGGAGCCGGTTCATGAATGCGGCGAGTCGGTTGAGCAGCCGTCGTGGGCTGCTTCGCGCGGCCGGCCTTGCGGGGGCGGCGTTGGCCGCCAAGCCTTTGCGGGCGGCCGCCGGGCCGGCTCCGGTCACCTATCGGCGGTTGCCCCGTTGGCGCGGCTTCAATCTGCCAGACAAAATTTATGTGTCGCACAATAAGCCTTTCCAGGAATCGGACTTTGATTTGATCGCCGAATGGGGTTTTGATTTTGTCCGTCTGCCACTGGACTATCAAAATTGGACACCGCAACCCGACCGCTTCAGCGAGACAGATCTGCGGGAGATCGACCAGGCGGTGGCCTGGGGACAGGCGCGCGGCATCCATGTCGATCTTTGTCTGCACCGCGCCCCAGGATTCTCGGTCGTGGGTCGGATCGACGCACTCAATCTCTGGGGCGAGGGACCGGATGGCGACGAGGCGCGGCGGCAGTTTGAGGCGCAGTGGCGCATGCTCGCCGAACGCTATCGGGGCATTCCTTCGACCTGCCTTTCCTTCAACCTGGTCAACGAGCCTCCCACCATGTCCGGCGACCTCTACCGGCGTTGCGTTGGCCCGGCCATCGCCGCGGTCCACGAATCCGACCCGGACCGGCTGGTCATCGCCGACGGGGTGTCTGGGAACAGCTTCTGCATGCTGCCCGTTCCCGAACTTATCCCGCTCGGCGTGGCACAAAGCTTACATGCCTATTTCCCCAAACGCGTGACGCACTTTCGTGCGGGATGGGAGGCCGACGATGACCATACGTCGGCGCCGGCATGGCCCGCGCCTAATCCTATGAATGGCTATCTGTTCGGTGCCGGCAAGCGGCAATGGAATACGCCGCTGGTCATCAGCGGCGCGTTCCGTCGGGAAAGCGAGATGCAGATCGAGGTGGAGCTCGTCTCGGCATTCGATCATCTTGTCGTTGAGGCCGACGGCAGTGTTATTTTTGACCAGATTCTCAAGGCGGACCGAACTGGCGAAGGCAACTGGAAGCGATCCCGGCATTTCGGGCCGGAAGGTGCCGGCTGGTACCACGCCATCTATGATCGCCCCTTCGTCGCCACAGTCCCTGCCGGCACCAGGCAGCTGACGATCGGGGTCCGGGACGGGGACTGGATGACCTTTTCGGCCCTGCGCTTTCGACCGTCGCCGATTGACGGGGCGGACCAGTTCGAAATCGTTCCCGGGCTCATGGAGTACGGTCGCGCTCAGCAGGTATTTTCGCTGGACCCGAATGGGCAGTTGCGTCCCCTTTCGGGGCCGCCGACCTACGGCCGCGAAAATCTCTGGCAGGACGAGATCGAGCCATGGGCGCGCTTCGCCGACAGTCAGATCGGAGTCCATGTCGGAGAATTCGGCTGCAATAACAAGACTCCCCATGACGTCGCTCTGGCCTGGACAAAAGACAATCTTGAGGAATTCAGAAGGGCAGGGTTTGGTTGGGCGCTGTGGAACCTCCGTGGCGGATACGGTATTCTGGACAGTCAGCGGCGGGACGTCACCTACGAAGACTATCGCGGGCATAAGCTTGACCGGCGAATGCTGGAAGTGCTGCGGTCAGGTTGAATCATCATCCGGCCGATGGTGGGCCGGCGCGACGGTCCGTCTGGACGCAGGGAATTCGGACGGGCGCCCAAAGGTACTGAGGCGGCGGCCGATGGCCAGGTGCTCCACCATCCGTCCGCCCCGTGAACACCCGGCCGCCAGAAGGCGGCCTCCATCTGTCCCGGCATCGCGGCGCCCGGCGTGCATATTGATGGCGCAACGATGCCTGATCATTTTTAGCGTCAGCCGGCTATTTTGGTACGGAACAAAGCGGCGAAACGATCGCGCTCCGCGCGGCGGGCACGGGGCAGCCCATGCGGGGCGACCGTTCCTCTATCGAGTGTTAATTTGCGAAGATTCGTTAACGAAAGTCTTTACAGGGCGGCGCTCCTTCTGCGATAACAACATCAGTGCAGGCTTGGCCCTGACGCTGCCCAGTGGGATGGCGCGCAGCGTCGGGGTGACATGGTAGCGCAACAACAGAGCTGGCGGGACGGTCGGAATCTTCCCGGCGAAATCAATCATCTGACCACGGTCGCGCGGCCGTCGGGTCGGGCATCGAGAGGGCGCGTGATATGACAGTAACCGTAACCGTTCAGTCCGTAACCACCAGCAACACCACCAGCACCGGCGCGAATCTGGATGCCGGCGAGACGGTCACCATCACGCTGGCCGCACCTGGCGGGGTGCCGGTTAGCGGCAAGATGGTGCTGAACCTGAACGACGGCGGCACGGCAACCTTTGACGCCAGCAAAAGCACATATGACGCCGCCACGAAAACATACACCACTCTGGTGTTCGACTACACGGTCGGCGCCAACCAGAATACCAGCGACCTTGCCGTCACGGGCGTGACCCTCGGCAACAATTGGTTCACGAATGCGGATTTCAGCAAGGTGATCGGGCCGCTGGATGTGCCGGTGGGCACTCCGGCGAGCCCGGCGCCGATCCAGGTGGACACAACGGCGCCGACGATCACCAGCATCACGGCAACGACGTCGTCCGGTAGCCTGGACCTGAATGCCGGCAAGGTCGTCACCATCACCGTGCACTTCAGCGAGGCGGTGAATGTGACACCAGGTACGGTGTTGCCGACCATTGCGCTGAACAACGGCGGCACGGCCACCTATGTGAGCGGCTCCGGCTCCGACGCGCTGGTGTTCACCTACACGGTCGGGGCACGTGATACGAACACCTCGACGCTGGCGACGACCGCGGCGGGGATCAATCTTGCCGCCGGTAGTGGGTCGACCATCAAGGACGCGGCCGGCAACAGCGCGGTCGTCACAGGCGCCAACAAGATCACGTTGAAGGCCGGCGGGAGCAACATCGGCATCGACACCACGACGCCGGCGATTGTGATCAAAAACGGAAAGCAGGACATTAGCTTTTCGCCAAGCGGCACCAAAGAGGGCCCTAGCACGACGATCACCGTCGCGGTGCATCTGAACGAGACGGTGACCGTGACCGGCACGCCGGAGATCACGCTCAGCAATGGCGCGGTTGCAAACTATGTGGGCGGCAGCGGCAGCGACATCCTGCTGTTTACCTACGTCAGTTCGTCCGCCAAGGACCAGACGTGGGTCGCGAACAACACCGTCACCGTGACGCAGTTCGACCTGCCCGGTGGTGCGTCGATCACCGACGGTGGCGGCAACGCCATCCCCTGCTTCATGCCGGGAACGCTGGTGCGTACCCCGGACGGGGAGCGGGCGGTGGAGTCGCTTGCCATCGGTGACCTGGTGCTCACCGCCGAAGGCGAGGCGAAGCCGGTGGTGTGGATCGGCCGCGCGACCGTGTCCCGCGTCTTCGCCGACCCGCTGCGCGTGCTGCCGATCCGCATTGCCGCCGGCGCGCTGGGCGAGAACCTGCCGGTGCGCGACCTGCTGCTCTCCCCCGACCACGCCCTGCTGGTCGATGGCGTGCTGATCCAGGCCGGCGCGCTGGTCAACGGCACCACCATCCGGCGCGACAGCGACGTGCCGACCGTCTTCACGTACTACCACGTGGAGCTGGCCGATCACGCGCTGATCCTGACCGAGGGCGTGCCGGCCGAAACCTTCGTGGACAACGTGGACCGCATGGTGTTCGACAACTGGGATGAGCACCTCGCGCTCTACCCGCAGGGCCTTGCCATCGACGAACTGCCGCTGCCGCGCGCCAAGTCCCACCGGCAGGTGCCGATGGCGATCCGCGCACGCCTGGCCGACCGCGCGGCCGCGCTGGTGGGTACGGAAGTCGCGGCCGCCTGACGCCGCCGCACACAACACCGTTGGCCCGGCGCACCGTTGGTGCGCCGGGCTTTTTTTGCCCGCGCGCATCGAAGTGGTTGGTATCCGTTGCCCGGCTTAACGACCTGGATTGGACAGTTCAACCGGTCCACACGCCTGGGCGTGCATAACTCTTTATACTGGTAGAATTATTGAGCACGGACAACCACGCCTGGCTGCGGGCGATATCCTGGGCTTTCTGCGGCCCGCGCGCGGATCGATCCCGTGCCGTTCCATTTTTGCCTGACCATTCTCGCCAATGCGGGCGGGGCGTCTCGTTTTTTGTTATTGGCCAGCAATTTTTATCGGCCGGCCGCCGCGGGCGCGGCGTCAGGGGCGAAGGTTGCGGCATCGCAAAACCTCTCGTTACGCGAATTTGTAGCTTGCAGGCCGAACGGTTAACATGTTAACCATTCTCTAACGTTTCCTTATCATGTTGGTGGGCCCCAAACCCGATGTCAGACCAGGTAACGCTCCACGGAGCCGCGAAAGCCATTTACATCGACACGGCAACCCCAGCACAAACGGTCCCTGGAGGACCGGTTAATTCATACACCAACGCAGACCTCGCCAACTCGTTGCTGGCATCTGCGAATGCTGGTCTTGCTGGCGCCCCTGGCAGTACTCCGATTGTTTTGTACACACCCAACACCGCCAGCCAAGTTGCAAATGCCGCCAATACGGCTCTCGAACTCACCGGCGGCCGTTCCGCGGTAAGTGTCACGGCTCTCGCCAGCACCGGCGTCATATTCGATGCTTCCGCCAACACAGATACGATTTCCGGCGGCACTGCCAGCAGCCAGATTTTCGTGGGCGGAAAGGTTAGTTCTGGGGGTGGCCTCGTAGGCGGCAACTTCGTCTACTATACCAATCATGGAGCCGGGACGGTCGTTGCCGGCACCGGCAACGATACCATCTACAGCTACGGCAACCACCTTATCCAACTCAGCGGCGGCAACTCCTCGATCGTCTCGTCGGCGGGCAACGACACGATCAATCTGGGGCTGGGCAACGACACGGTCAGCCTGACCGGCGGGGTCACCGCCGCCGACGTGGTGAATGCCACCGTCGTCGGTCTCGGGGCCGACACAATCAACCTCTACTCGGCAGGCGCCGGCGCCGTCGTTAATCAGCTCGGCAACACCAATCTGGACCTGATCGTTCGCGGTGGTCCCGCAACGGTGAATGGCGGAACCGGGTCCACCACCGTGGATGCCTCTGGCAGCAGCGGCGGGTTCTATCAGGCCGGCGCGGGCGGCGGCAGCCTGCTGATCGGCGGCACCGGGTCCACCACCCTGTTCGGCGGCGGCGACGGCGACAGGCTCGTTGCGACCGGCGGCACCAGCTACCTCGCGTCGTTCGGCGACTCTGCCGGAGACAACAACTCGCTGGTCGGCGCGGCGTCCGGCTCCACCACCCTGGTCGGCGGCGGCGACGGCGACACTCTCGTTGCGAACAACGCCGCGACCGATCTCGTCGCCACCACGGTCGCCGGCAGTCAGGGCAGCGAGACGCTGGTCGGCTTCAGCGGAGGCGGCAACACATTTACCTTCGAAGACCTCGGCAGTGGGGCCCCCGGCGAGAACGTGATCGTGTCCGACTTCACGGTCGGCAATGACACCATCGCCCTGCAAGGATTTACCGCGGGCGAGGCCGCGAATGCGCTTGCGGGGGCGACAACGATCGCGGGCGCGGGCGGGACGATTACCGAAACGATCCACCTGTCGGACAATACGACGGTGACCTTCACGAACATCAACGGTCCGTTGACCGGCAACAACTTCAGCTAATCGCGCGCTCCCGGGCGGGCTTGCCTGCAAGAGCCCGCCCGGGATATCCACCCGGTCCATGCAAACCTGCGTGGACGTCGCTTTCGAACAAGGCCGTGCCGCCCTGGCGGGTGGTGATGTACTCCGTGCCGGCGATCTGCTGGAATACGCCCATCGCTACGAACCGGGGAATGATGTCGTTGCCCTGACTCTGGCCTGCGTGCGCATGCAGCGCAGCGCCGACGGGGCGGTGGAGTTGTTGCGGCAGGTTACGTCCCGCCACGACGTGCGCGAGGTCTGGCACAGCCTCGCGGTATTTCAGTCCAAGATCGGCCTGACCGACGCGGCCGCCGGGGATCTGGCACGGCTGCTCGGCTGCCATGCGCCGCTGGATGATACGGACGCACAGGCAACTTACGACACGATTGCGCTCGAGGCCGGGGCGCCGGGCTGGTCGGGCGTGACCTCCGACGGCGTGCTGACGATATCGTTGCCGTCCTCCCCGGACATGACCGCCGGGCTGGTGGCGGAACTCGCCATCGATCTCGACGGCAGGCCGCTGGAAGCCCGTGCCACCAGGGCGGGCGGACGCGCGACCTGCTGGCTGCCGGCCGGCTGGCAGCAGGGGCGCCGGCTGCAGGTGCGGCTGGGCGAGCGCCCCCTGATCGGCAGCCCGCACCATCTCGCCGCCATCGCGCGGACCGAGGGCCTGGTGTGGAGCCGCGATGGCGGGCTGGAAGGCTGGGCATGGATGCCCGGCAACCCCGACCGCGATCCGGTCATCACGGTTCGCGCCGTGAACCCGCCGCACAAGACGATCCGTATCGTCGCGACCGAGCCCTGGAGCGACCTGGAGAACCACGCGCCGCTGGCGCGCCCGCGGCGCCTGGACGTGTCCGCCGCCGCACTCGCCGCGCTGAAGGGGGCCGTCGAAGTGATCGGCACCGACGGGCGTCAGCTGTACGGGGCGCCGCTCGATCCCGGCGCGGAACAGCGCAGCGCGGCGGCGGGGGGCACGCCGGTGTACCAGCGCCGGCCGACGGAATATGCGCAGCCGGCGCGGACGCCGCTGGTTGCTCTCCCGGCCGGTCTGCCCGCCCGGCAGCTTCGCGGCATCGACATCGTGATTCCGGTCCATGGCGGGCTGGAGCTGACGCTGGCCTGCCTGCGGCACGTGCAGGCGAGCGTGGGCGATGCCGCGCGGATTGTCGTGATCGATGACGCCTCGCCCGATCCGGAACTGGCCGCCGCTCTCGATGCGCAGGCGCGCGATGGCCGGATCGTGCTCGAGCGTCTGCCCCGCAATCGCGGCTTCCCCGCCGCGGCCAATGCGGGAATGCGGCTGGCGGCGGACCACGACGTCGTGCTGTTGAACAACGACACCATCGTACCGCAGGGCTGGCTGGAGCGGCTGCGGGCGGCGGCCTACAGCGCCCCGGACATCGGCACCGTCACGCCGTTGTCGAACAACGCCACCATCCTCAGCTACCCGTCATGTCTCCAGGTGAACGACGTGCCCTCGGCCGAGGATGTGGTGTCGCTCGACGCCGCCGCACAGGCAGCCAATGCCGGGGTCACGGTGGAGATTCCCACCGCGGTCGGTTTTTGCATGTACATCCGTCGCGACTGCCTCGAGGCGGTGGGCGGCTTCCGCGAGGATGTGTTCGCGCAGGGCTACGGCGAGGAGAACGATTTCTGCCTCCGCGCGCAGCATCTCGGCTGGCGGCACGTGGCCTTGGCAGGGCTGTATGTCGGCCATGTCGGCGGCCAAACCTTCGGCGCGGCGCGGTACCACCTGATGGAACGCAACCTCCGGATCATCAACCGGCTGCATCCCGGCTACCACGCGCTCGTCACGGCGTTCCAGGAGGCTGACTCGCTCGCGCCGGCACGGCGGCGGATGGATGAGGTGCGCTGGCGCGCGGGGCGCGGGGCGCGCGGGGCGGTGATCCTGGTCGGTCATGCCGCCGGCGGCGGCGTGCGGCGGCGGTTGCTGGAGCGCTGCGAGCAGATCCGCAACGACGGGCGGCGCCCGATCCTCTTGCTGCCCGGCCCGACCGCCGGCGGCGTGCGGCGGACGGCGGTGAGCGAGGCCAAGCCCGATGCCTATCCGAATCTGGTCTTCGCCATGCCGGGCGAACTGGAGGCGCTGGTCACCCTGCTGCGGGCGGAGCGGCCGGCGCATGTCGAACTGCACCACTGGATCGGCCACGATACCAGCGTGTTCGACCTGGCCCGCCGGCTCGGCATTCCCTGCGACGTGGTGGTGCACGACTACGCCTGGTTCTGCCCGCGGGTGACGCTGACCGGCGCTGACGGCCGCTATTGCGGCGAGCCGCCGGCGGCGCGCTGCGAGACATGCGTGCGGGAGGCCGGCGGTCGCCTCAAGGAAGAGATCACGCCGGTGGCGCTGCGGCAGCGCTCGCGCGCCGTGCTGCGGCGGGCCCGCAAAGTGACCGCCCCGTCGCGCGACACGGCACGGCGGACGGCGCGGCAGTTCGAAGGCCTGGGTTGCGCGGTGGAGGAGCCGGAGGCGGATGCGCCGGCAAGCCCCTTGCCGCGACGGCCGCGCCCGCCGGGCGGCCTGGTGCGGGTCTGCGTGGTGGGCGGAATCAGCCTGCAGAAGGGCTACGACTATCTGCTGGACTGCGCCCGCGACGTGGTTGCACGCAGCCTGCCCATCCGGTTCGCGCTGGTCGGCCATAGCCACGACGATGCACGGCTGCTGGAAACCGGGGTCGTGTCGATCACCGGACCGTATGAGGAGGCCGAGACGCAGGCGCTGATCCGCCAGCAGGCCGCGCATGTGGGGTTCCTGCCGGCGCAGTGGCCGGAAACCTGGAGCTACACGCTTTCACACATGTGGCAGGCGGGACTGGACGTGTTCGTCTTCGACATTGGCGCGCCCGCCGAACGCGCCAGCCGCCGCGGTCGCGGCCGGGTGCTGCCGCTCGGCCTGCCCAGCCGGAATTTCAACGATATCGTGTTGCGGACTTGTTGAGCAGGGTTGCGGCCTTGTGCACATCGGTAACGCAGGACGTGTGCTGACCCGGTGCCCTGTCCTGGCTGAAGAGCGGATGCCAGGTTGACAGATGCGAAAGTTAGGTATATTATCCTAGGCTCTAAAGCCACTGGTATGCCCCGCGAAAGGGAGCCTTGCCCGCGTGGGCGTGTCGTCTCCCTTCCTCCCCATTGATACGGCCAGGCTGGGCGCCATGGGCTCCCGGCCTGGCTGCGGGCGGGGTCTGGCCACTTCTTCAACCAACCGGAGATCGGGTCTATGTCTCATGCGATCTGCCAGAGCGGCAGAGGCACAGGTCGTGCCCTGCTGACGGC
>CAIXDS010000227.1 GCA_903918195.1 uncultured Acetobacteraceae bacterium
GCCGAGCCGATGCCGCCCGGCCAGCGATGCCGGCGTGCGGACGCGTTCAGTCACTTTGCTCGTCCATTCCTCCACCGCGAGGTTGTGCTCGCGCTGGAAGGAGCTGAGCGCCGCGTTGTAGCGGGCCAGCGCGTCGAGCTTCCGGCCCGGCGCATAGGTCTCGCGATGCAGCACCACCTCCTGCGGCAGTCGCGGCTTGATGCCGGTGGCCACCGCCGGGTCGGGGTGGCCGACGCACAGGCCGAACACCGGCATGACCAGCGGCGGCAACGCCAATTCCTCCGCGACCGCCTCCAGATTGTTGCGGATCGCGCCGATATAGACCGAGCCGAGCCCAAGCGATTCCAGCGCCACCACCGCGTTCTGCGCCGCCAGCGCGGCATCGACGATACCGACCAGCAGCAGTTCCAGATAGTGGACGCCCTCGATCTCCACCCCCTCGGCGGTGGCGATATCGGCCAGGCGGGCAAGGTCGGCGAGCCAGACCAGGAACAGCGGCGCATCGACGATATGCTTCTGCGACCCGGCGAGCTTCGACAGCCTTGTCCGCCGCGCCTGGTCTTCGACCGCAACCACGCTCCAGACCTGCAAGTTTGACGAGCTGGCGGCGGACTGCGCGGCGGCGACCAGCAGGTTGAGCGTGCCGGCCGGAAGCTGCGTGGGCAGGAACGAGCGGATCGAGCGGTGGCCGAGCAGCGTCGCGATCACCTCGTTCCAGACCTGCGGCGCCGGCGCCGCCGCGTCGCGATAGCGCGACCAGAGCAGCGACGCGGCGGTATCGCGCACGGCGGTGAGCGTTGCGGGCGACAGGCTGTCTTGCGGCATGCTTGGCTCTCCATCGGGCGGCGACGCTGGTACGGTGCCGGTCGAAGCAGCGCAACACATAATACGCAGCCAACTCGTCTAACAAGAAATTTCACATAGAAAATTGACATTTTATCGTCCGATGGTGGACCCTGGCGCGCTTGCCGCCCACAAGGCGCAGGAACGGATCATTTTCACCTCCCGCAAGCTGTCGAGAGCAGGTGTACCATGACGCGCGTCGCTGCCCCCACCCCAGCCGCCTTGCCGCTGCTCGACCTGCGCCGCCTCGACCAGGGCGCCGGCCAGCGTGCCGCGTTCCTTGCCGAGTTGCGCGAGCGCGCGCGCCACTTCGGCTTTTTCTATGTCACCGGCCATGGCGTCGAACCGGCCCTCACGACCGACGTGCTGGGCTGGGCGCGCCGCTTCTTCGCGCTCGCCGATCACGAGAAGAACGCCATCGCCATGGTCAACTCGCCGCATTTCCGTGGTTACACGCGGGTGGGGCTGGAGCACACGCGCGCGCGGCCCGACTGGCGCGAACAGATCGACATCGGCGCCGAACGCCCGGCGCTGCCGGAGGACCCGGCGGCTCCCTGGAAGCGCCTGCAGGGTCCGAACCAGTGGCCGCGCACGCTGCCCGGGTTGCGGCTGGCCGTGCTGCGCTGGCAGACCGAGGCGACGGCTCTGGCCATCCGGTTGGTGCGCAGCTTCGCCGCGGCGCTCGGGCAGGACGAGGAGGTGTTCGCGCCGATCTATCGCGACCGGCCGACCCAGTTGCTGAAAATCATCCGCTACCCCGGCCGCGAGGCCGGGCAGGACGACCAGGGGGTCGGGCCGCACAAGGACGGTGGTTTTATCACCGTGCTGCTGCAGGACACGCAGGCGGGGCTGCAAGTGGAAACCGGCCAGGGCTGGATCGATGCGCCGCCGGTGCCCGGAACGTTCATCATCAATGTGGGGGAAGCGCTGGAAGCCGCCTCCAACGGGTACCTGCGTGCCAACGTGCACCGCGTGGTCTCCCCGCCCGCCGGCACGGACCGGCTGTCGGTCGCTTTTTTCCTGGGGGCGGACCTCGATTCCACCGTGCCGCTGCTGACATTGGCCCCCGAACTGGCGGCGCAGGCGCGGGGCGTGACCCAGGACCCGCAGAACCCGATCTTCCGCGAGGTCGGACGCAATACGTTGAAAGGCCGGCTGCGGTCGCATCCCGACGTCGCCCGGCGCCACCATGCCGACCTGCTGGTCGGCGCTGCGCTCCCGGAGCGGCCAGAACAACTGGTAGACGCAGTTGATTGAATGATTTAACCCACCGAATCAGAGTTTCATGCGTCATATGCGACTGACCGCGCCCGGGATCAGGAGAATTGGGATCAGATGAGCGACACGGTTCTGCCGCGAGCCGCGACGACCAGCGGGCTCAGCGAGGATTGGCTGGCCGCCGGACTTGGCCTGCTGGTGGTGGCGCTGGCGATTGCGGGCACGGTCGGCCCCGATTTGCTGGGATGGGTGGTCACCACCTCGGTCTGGACCGATGCGACGAAGGCGCTGGCCCCGGTGCGCCCGGGCTTTGCCGCGATTGGCGGTGTGGGTGCCCTGGCGGCGACCTATCTGGTCCTGCTGACGGTGCTGTCCGCCACTGCCGCGGCCCTGCGGGCCAATGTTCTTCGTTTCGCCGCCGGTTTCACGGTGGTCTTCGCCATCGCCTATGCGAGTTGGTTCATCGGCAGCTACGCAAGGCTTGCGGCGGTCACGCCGGCAGAACTGCAGAAATACGGCCTGACCTGGTCGCTGAAGCTGACCAGCGAAGGCGGGCTTATCGTGGCGCTGCTCGCCGGTCTGATCATCGCCAATATCTTTCCCCGGCTGGCCGAGTGGCTGAAGGAAGCGGTCCGGCCAGAACTGTATATCAAAATCGCCATCGTGGTTCTTGGGGCCTTCATCGCGTTCACGGTCGCAAGCAAGCTGTCATTCGCCAGTTCGCTGTTGTTGCGTGGCATCGCGGCGATTATCGAGGCCTATCTTATTTACTGGGCGGTCGTGTATTTCGTGGCGCGCAAATGGTTCGGCTTCAGCCGCGAGTGGGCGGCGCCGCTGGCCTCGGGCGTTTCGATCTGCGGCGTGGCAGCGGCCATTGCCACCGGCGGGGCCATCCGCGCCCGGCCGGGCGTGCCAGTGCTGGTGTCGTCACTGGTGCTGATCTTTGCAGTGGTCGAGGTGCTGATCCTGCCATGGCTGGCGCAGACTTACCTGTCCGGCGAGCCGCTGGTGGCCGCTGCCTGGATCGGGCTGTCGGTAAAAACCGACGGCGCGGCGGTTGCCGCCGGCGGTATTACCGAGGCGCTGATCCTGTCCAAGGCGGCCGCACAGGGCGTGCACTACCAGGCCGGCTGGCTGCTCGGTACGACGGCGGCGATCAAAGTGTTCATCGACGTCTTCATCGGCATCTGGGCATTCATTCTCGCGTATATCTGGACCAACCACATCAACGTGCAGCCGGGTGGCGAGAAGGCGAGGGCCGCGGAGATCTGGCAACGCTTTCCGAAATTCATCATCGGCTTCGTGGTGAGCTTCGCGGTGGTGCTGTACCTAGCCGTCACCGCGACGCCGGAGGCGCTGGCACGGCTCGCACCACAAATCACTGAGGCCAACAATATCCGCGTCATTTTCTTCATCCTGACCTTTTTCTCGATCGGCGTGCTGTCGAACTTCCGCCAACTCTGGGAGGAGGGACTGGGCAAGCTGGTCGCGGTCTATGCTGTCAGCCTGTTTGGTTTCATCATCTGGGTGGGACTGCTGATCTCGTGGCTATTCTTCGCCGGCATCAAGCCGCCGCTGGCCGGCTGAACAGGAGCAGAGATCATGTCGAACCCCGATCTGCGCGCCGAATTGAACAAGACCCATGTCGAGCCACTGTTGCCGATCGAGAAGAAGCTGATCGGCTGGAGCCTGAGCATCGGCGTTACGCTGCTGGTGGGGCTTGGGCTGGTCAGCCATTTCTGGCCGTTGTGATGGAAGCGAGACCAGGGCACTGCCCTGGCCTCGTCATCGCGCGCGGCGCGTCTTCGGCGCGCCGGCCGAAATGCCCTTGGAACCCGTTACGTAAGTGCTGTCAGGGGCCTTGAGCCGGCTTTCTTTGCAGCCGGAATGCCATCGGTGCACGGCAGGTTATTCTGGCAGTGGCCGCATGAATGATAGCCCCATGCCGCATAGGCCGGCCTTATGTGGTCGCGCCCGTTGGTGAGGCAGATCTGGTGATCCTTGCCGGTGTCGTGCACCGCTCCGACCGGGCAGCGCGCGATACAGGCACCGCAGGTGCCGTCGGTCACCCACGGGCAATACTCATAAACCCCGGTGTAAGGGCGCGGCGTAGGTAGCAGGTCGAGGTCGGTGACGACGCTGCCGATCCGCCCGGCGGCGCCCTTTTCCGTCAACAGCCCGCCGTGCAGCCCGAACGTGCCGATTCCGGCGATGAAGGCGACATGTCGTTCCGACCACATCGGAATCAGGTCCACCGCCTGATAGTGACGTTGCAAGGTCGGCACCACGGCACGGCCACCCTGGCTTTGCAGGTAGCGCGCCAGCGCCCGGCGCGCAACGTTGACGAACACCTCGCCGTTCTGCCGCCCGGAGACCCATTCGAGCGAGGGCAGGCGGGCGTGTTTGTCGTAGCTTTTCTTGACCTCGCGCGAAAATGGCAGGAAGAAACTGACCACCGACTTGGCACCCGTCAGCCAATGATCGGCATCGACGTGGATCGGGCCGACCACGCCTGGCTGTTTGAGGGTCGCGAACAGCGGGTCGGACGCGGCGGCGATGCCGACCGCCGGGGCTTCCCAGATCGGCGGGTTGTCGCCCTCGGGCAGGACGTTGCGCGGATCGGTCGCGACAAGTTCGGCCAGGAAGGCCGACAGCGTGGCGATATCCGTGCCGCTGGCGGCGAAGTGATGGGTGATGTAGCCAGCGTGCGGATGGTTGGCGCGGCTCATGGGTGCGTGTTTGCCGCGGCGGCTTTCACTTCTTCGAGGCCGCCGCTGGTGGGGGTGAAGTCATAGGCGTTCCACACCCACAACTCGTCCCAGATTTGCGCGACAAGGCGCTCGGCGAGCGAGGTCGGTGTGTCGTTCTCGGCCAGGCGGGTGGCGCCGGGGAGCGGGAACAACTCGCCTTCGATATAGTAATACGCTTCCCGCCGTGCTGGCGTGGCAGCGTCGCGCAACGACGCGGTGCGGTCGCTCTGGCGTACTGCCAGTACTTTACGCCGGTCCGGCCGGTAGCCGCGGATGTTCACCTGGAGAACATAATCAGTGATCGCATCGGTGACCGAAGCGCGGTCGAGCTTTATCGCGATGTCGGTCATGGTGAGGATGGCCCCTTAAGGAATGGGGTACAGCGCGCCACTGCCCGTCGTGCCAAAGGCACGCGGCGCGCTGGGCCAGCGATTCTCATTTTGACCTTTTGTGCTGTTTGTCGAGGCTCCTTGGCGGGCGGTGGGACGAAGCGGAGGGTCGAGAGGGGCTCAGGGCGGCTGCG
Source organism: uncultured Acetobacteraceae bacterium (assembly GCA_903918195.1). Lineage (GTDB taxonomy): Bacteria > Pseudomonadota > Alphaproteobacteria > Acetobacterales > Acetobacteraceae > Rhodovastum. The sequence goes on from CAIXDS010000227.1 coordinate 5,335, forward strand.
GGGGTGGTCTGACGAAGGCCAGTGTTTGCATGAGTTCATCCCA
>CAIXDS010000228.1 GCA_903918195.1 uncultured Acetobacteraceae bacterium
ACATCCGCGACGCCGATCCCCCGCCCGCCGCCGCCTGATCGCTCCGCCCCCACCGCGGCAGCGTAGTGCTAAGAACCCTTCGCGCGCCTGCAACCTATTGATGGAAAATGATCGTTCGGTTTTCACTGTTAAACTCGGGTCTGGGTGTCGCCTCAGATCCACCGTTCCGGCAGCGTTGAACAGCCTCTGGCATGATTCAGGGCTTGGGATGTAACGGCAATGTGAAGACCAAGACCATGGTTTCACTTGTGTCAGCGGAACCAATTAATATCACATGCATTGAGACTTGTGTGCGCCGCAAGGTCGCTATGGCGGGCATGAGGCTGTGTTTTCCGACCAGGGACAGGGAACGTGCCCTTCCTGACTGCAGGCCCCCGCAGCCACAGATCCAGACTCACCTGGGGGTCAGGCACATGCCGGCCAATCGGGCAGCCCGTTTCAAAGACCCGCCTGCCCGCTCCGTATTGCCGTCGCTGCCGATGTGGCCGGTCCCGGCGTCCCCCCTTTAGCGACCGGCGCATGCACGCTGGGCAAGGCCGCGACCGCATCAACTTATTACGACAGGAAAGCAAAAATGGCAGTCTTTCCATCCGGGGCGATCTCTGCCGGGACGACGGCGCGCGGCATTGCCTTCGTCATCGCCCTGCTCGCGGCCTTGCCGGCGATGGCGCAGCCCAGCAAGCCGAACGTCGTGTTCATCCTGGCCGACAATGTCGGTTACGGCGATCTCGGCTCCTACGGCGGCGGCGAGCTGCGGGGCGCTCCCACTCCGCGCCTCGACCAGCTCGCCCATGAGGGCCTGCGCCTCACGCAGTACCTGGTCGAGCCGAGTTGCACGCCCTCGCGCGCGGCGCTGATGACCGGCCAGTACTCGATCCGCAACGGCATGTCGCTGGTCGGCATTCCGCCGCAGGCCGCCAACCTGCCGGAGAAGGCCTTCACCATGGGCGAGCTGTTCAAGGAAGCCGGCTATTCCACGGCGATCTTCGGCAAGTGGCACCTTGGCGGCGGCTATGCCGGGAGCCAGCACAGCCTGCCCACCGAGCACGGCTTCGACGAATTCTATGGCATTCCGCCCGATTTCACCTGGGATTCTGCCACCTATCCCGAAACCATGGTACTGACGCACTCCTTCGATCGCCCCGGGTCCACAGAGCGCTTCGTGCCGGGAGAGAACCTGACGCCGCACATTGTCCAGGCCGTCGCCCACGGCCCGCTGCAGCGGGTCAGGCCGTACACGCCGGAGCTGCGCGCCGAGATCGACACCGACCTGGTGGCCCGGTCGATCGACTTCATCGAGCGGCAGGCCGGGGCTGGCAAGCCCTTCTTCCTCTATCTGCCCTTCTCGATGGGCCATTTTCCGAACTACCCATCCCAGGAGTTCAAGGGACAGTCGCGGATCGGCAATTACGGCGACAAGCTGATCGAGGGAGACGCCCATGTCGGTCGGATCGTCGATACGCTGAAGCGCCTCGGCATCGATGACAACACGCTGCTGGTGTTCGCCTCCGACAATGGGCCGCAAGGCGAGACCGTGCGCGAGCTCGGCAATCTCGGGACGCCGGACATGGGCAATGCCGGCCCGTTCCGCGGCGAGTTGGGCGAGGCCACCGAGGGCTCGATCCGAACCTGCGCCATCCTGCGCTGGCCCGGCCGCATCCGCCCCGGCACGACGTCGAACGCCATGTTTTCGATCATGGACTTCCTTCCCACTTTCGCCCGAATCATCGACGCCAGCCTGCCGGGCGATCGTCCGATCGACGGTGTCGACCAGACCGACCTGCTGTTCGGCCGCAGCGTGGCGGGCCATCGCGAAAGCCTGCTGACGTTCATCGGCCCGGACATGACGGCGGTGCGGTGGCGGCAATGGCGCATCTACTTCAGCGACGTGCATCCGAGCGGCATCGGACCGCAGCGCCAGCCGGGCCTGTTCGCCGCCAGCTCGCCCATGGTCAACTGGCCCAAAGTCTACAACATCGAGATGGACCCGCATGAGGACCTCGTGGTCGCCGGGCAGTTCCCCTGGGTGATCTCCGTCGCGCTCGAGGTGGTCGAAAAATACAAAGACACACTCAAGGCCTATCCTAACCCACCGCCCCCCAACGTGACCCGGTTCTGATCACGGCGTGCGCATGAGCGCCGGCGCGGAGACACGGATAGAATCGCGGGGTCCGGCCGCACGGCATGCGCCGCGGCACCGCGTACGTTCCTGAAGTGAAAGAAAGTACCGTCCATCATGACGATCATGAGCAGCCTGATCGTGGACGATCTCAACAACAAGGGGATTCCGGCTCTGCGGTTCGCCGCCGGAATGCCCCTGGCGACGGCGCGCTGGCTGCTAGCCGGCATCACTGCGACAGCGCCGGTCCATGCGCGCGCGAACGAGAACGGCGGCCTCGCGATTCTTCCAGGTAATTTCGCGAGTTTCGAGGCGACGCCCCGGGAACCGGGATTGACCTTGCCGCAGATCTACTATCACACCTCGGCCTGGAGTGACAACACCGAGCAGGTGCTATCGGCCAAGGGCAAGCCGGTCACGGTTCGGATCAAAAGCAACATAAATGAGTTCTATTTTATCTTTGCGCCAAATTACACTTTTACCGACAAGGTCCTCGGTGCCCAGGCCAACGTCGAACTGGCCGGCTTTTTCGGGCATTCCAACAATTTCCTGACGGCCGAGACCGCGTCGGGCTCCACGCCGAACACCACACGGGTGAACGGTCAGGGCGACATGTCCCTTGCCTTCAGCCTGCGCTGGAACGCCGGCGTGCATAACTTCATGACCTATATCCAGCCCTATGCCCCGATCGGGGACTACCAGCAAGGTCGCCAGATGGATATCGGCGGCCAGAACTGGGCGCTGGATGGCGGCGGCGGCTACACCTATTTCGACCCAAGGACCGGGTGGGAGCTGTCCGCAACTCTCGGCGCCATCTACAATTTTGAGAATCCCGAGACCGGCTATCACAGCGGCGTTGACCTGCACCTGAGCTGGGGGAGCGGACACATGTTCCTGCACGACAGCCTGTTCGTCGGGGTCGCCGGATATTTCACCAACCAGATCACCAGTGACACCCTGGCCGGCAATCCCGTGCCGCACAGCAACACCCGCGCGATCGCGCTTGGGCCGCAGGCACAATATGGTTTCAAATTATTTTCGAAGCAGGCGTATCTGCTGTTCCGCAGTTACGGTGGCATCTCCACCCAGAACAAGCCAATCGGATTCGAGAACTTCCTCATCCTGTCGATTTCGCTGTAATACGAATCGCACTAACCTTTGACCGGTCGTGTCCACTCGAAACCGGCAAGGACACGGATGCGGCCCGTTCCGGCGAGCAGGGCATTCCAGACCCAGCAGCCGGCCCCTACCACTGCCTCGCCCGAGTTTAACAGTGAATTCCGAACGATCTTTCTCTATCAACACGTCCAGATCGAAGGCGCCAGCTACCCACCTGAGTCATGCGACCCGGCCGATGATGACGCAATCGGAGGGGAAGGACAGTGTCGCACGCTGCCCGACTTTGGCTCTCGCTGCTGCGGGGCCTTCGATAAGTGCTATCCCGGTCAGCCCCGAACCAAGGTCCACTGCGACCTCGGCGGTATTGCCGGCGCTTACCACATGCGCAATGCTGCCGGTGAGCCGGTTCTGGTCGCCGCCAATCCTGCCGCCACCCCCGAAGCACAGATCGACCGAGGAGGCCTTCACCAGCGCGACCACCTCCAGCCCCGGTTTCAACCCCAGCGCCAGCACACTCTCATGCGTGATCGCCACCTTGATGAAGCGCCGGCCGGCGAGTTCCAACAGGATCTCCTCGCGCAGCGTTCCCTTCGGGCGAGACACGACGCGCGCCAAAAACTGATTGCGGGCACTGGTGCGAACCGCAACCCGATCGAGCAGGCGGATGTCGTCGGCGAATGCCTCGCCGAACCTGTTGAGCAACCGCTCATGCTCGACCCGTAACGTCAACAGCGCCACGCAAAGCCGTCGCCCGCGCGGGGTCAGCCGGATGCCGGTGACGCCGGTAGACTCGGTCCATTCCGCCAGCGCCTCGCCGCTCAGGTTATTGAGCTCATGAACCGCTCGCCTGGCGGCGTCACGGCTCCCCGCCTGGACCACCATGACGTCCGTGGCCGACGTCGCCCGAAACAGCCAGACGAGGCGTTCGTGGCAAGCCAAGGCTGCCGTCCGGCTTGACCAGTCGGCCGGGTCCTGTGACGGAAAACCTGGTGCGTCATTGCCGTTTCCGTCCCACATCGCGCTCACTCCCCGGTGCGTGCCTCAATCCAGGCCGTATTGTCCGCCGATCTCGCCTGACAGCCGCTGAAGCCACAGCAAATTTCGGGAGCAAATTTCGGGCCAACCTCGCGCGGCGCCGGGTGTGGGTACCCGGTCATCACTCCCCAAACCCCGCATCATTGGAACACTGCTTGCCGTACTCAAGTACCACCGCGACCAAACGAATGGCTGTGGCAGGTCGCGCGTGAATCCGGCAGAGCCCCCAGGCACGGTGACGGCAGAGCCTGCCCCCGGCTAATGGTGCAGATTCACCGGGTACCAACCGCCGCGACAGCACTGTTTGGACACGGACGTTTGTTTGGTGTGGGCAGATCGCGACGTTGCTTGTCTGGTTTCCGACGCAATTCCCGAGTTGGCATAGCGGACGGCCTCTGGCACAGTCGCGCTATATTTGATGGGGAATTGCGTTGCCGCTCCTGAATCTGCGGCCACAAGAGGATGAACCGCCTGCGCGATCCGATCGACAGCCGTCAGCCCGGCAGCACGCGCACGGGCTCGCCGAGCGCCTGCATCAGGCGGCGGCGCAGCGCCCCGAGCGTGTGGCCGGCCATGGCGCAGCCGACGCAGGCGCCGGTCAGGCGCACGCGGATGCGGTCGCCGATGATGTCGACCAGC
>CAIXDS010000229.1 GCA_903918195.1 uncultured Acetobacteraceae bacterium
AAACGACCGTTTGTGAAAGCCGCCAAGCCTGCCGCCGACGGTCTGTTGGTCGGCTATGCGCGGGTGTCCAAGGGGGACGAGCAGACCAACGCCCTGCAGGTCAGAGCGCTGAAGGGGGCGGGCTGCCGACGGCTGTTCGAGGAGGCCGCTTCAGGCGGACGTTGGGACCGGCCCGAGTTGCACCGGCTGCTCGACCAACTCCGCGAGGGCGACGTGGTGGTGGTCTGGAAGCTCGACCGCCTGAGCCGCAGCCTCAAGGACGTGCTGCATATCATGGAGCGGATCGCAGCCGCGGGCGCGGGTTTCCGAAGCATCACGGAGGCGATCGACACCACCACGCCCGCGGGGCGGATGATGATGCAGATGGTCGGGGCCTTTGCCGAGTTCGAGCGTGCCATGATCTGCGAGCGCACCAGCGCCGGCTTGGCTGCCGCCCGCGCCGAGGGTCGCGTGGGCGGCCGGCGCAAGAAGCTGGACGCTGCCAAACGCGCGAAATCGCCGAGAGCGTCCTCTCAGGCCGCAAATCCGGCGCCGAGATGGCCAGGCTCTACGGCGTCAGCCCGCCGACTGTGTCGCGCATCGTCGCACAGCACCGGTTCCCCCCGGCTTAGCGTGCAGTTTTGTACAAATCGTGTGGTGACCCCCTCATCAGGACCGACTCGCACATCCGGGCCGGTTAGGGAATCCTCTGTCTCGGCCGGAACACTAGCACACCGATTCCATGAAACAGACCGGTTGTGCCGGATTCCCAGGGTGGCACTACATATTGTAGCCTGAGTGGGTTGTAGCATGGCGGCGGAACAAGGTGGCAGCACCTCGGAGGGTGATCGAGATTGCGATCGAAGACGAAGACCTGGCTCGACTGGAAGCGATCGCGCGGTCGCGAACCGAGTCGGCCGGTCGGGTCGAGCGGGCGCGGATGCTGCTGGCCTATCGCGCTGATCCGTCGGCCTACGCAGTGGGCGAGGCGATCGGGGTGACCCATCAGACCGTGCAGCGGTGCTTGCGTCGCGCGGTGCGGTTTGGGGTGATGGCGGCGCTCGACGACAGCCCGCGGCCCGGCAAGGAACCGGCGATCACGGCAGATGCCAAGGCCTGGCTGGTGTCACTGGCCTGCCAGAAGGCCAAGGACCTCGGATATCCGCACGAGCTTTGGACGACGCGCCTGCTGGCACGCCATGTCCGGCAGCATGCCGTGGCCGCCGGCCATCCGTGCCTGGGGAACATCGTGCAAGGCACGGTCTGCAAGATCCTCGCCCGCTATGAGGTGAAGCCGCACAAGGTCCGCTATTATCTCGAACGCCGCGACGAGGCATTCGAGGAAAAGATGGCCGAGGTGCTCTGCGTCTATCGCGAGGTGGCGGTGCTGAAGGCGGATCAGACCGCCGACGCGAAAGTCGCGATCATTTCCTATGACGAGAAGCCGGGCATCCAGGCGATCGGCAACACCGCGCCCGACCTGCCGCCCAAGCCGGGGTCGCACGCGGGTTTCGCACGTGACCATGAATATAAACGCCATGGCACCCTGAGCCTGCTCGCCGGCATCGACCTGCTCACCGGAAAAGTGCATGCCTGCGTCGAGGATCGCCATCGATCACGCGAGTTCATTGGCTTCCTCACGCAACTCGACCAGGTCTATCCGGCGGACACCGCCATCAAGCTGATCCTGGACAACCACTCCGCGCATATCTCCAAGGAGACCAAGGCATGGCTTGCCACCCAACCCGAAGACCGCTTCTCCTTCGTCTTCACGCCGAAACACGGCTCCTGGCTCAACCTGGTGGAAGGCTTCTTCTCCAAGATGGCGCGATCTCTGCTCCGCCGCATCCGCGTCGCGTCCAAGGCCGAACTCAAAGCCAGAATTCTCGCCTACTTCGATGAACTCAACCGCGATCCCGTGATCCATACCTGGACATACCGGATCAACGAAACCGCGTGATAGGAGTCGTTCCTTGGAAACGCTGTACTAGTGCCTATGGGGCAGAGCCCCATAGGCGTTAAATTAGCTCCTCAGCGGGTATCGGATGTGGGTTTTTCGTTTTCGTTTGGAGTGGGCGAGGCGGCGATGCACGTTGGGGCCGGCGTGCAGGAGGGCATCGAGGACGATTGTGCCGAAGATGGCGCA
>CAIXDS010000230.1 GCA_903918195.1 uncultured Acetobacteraceae bacterium
GTGCGCCATCTTCGGCACAATCGTCCTCGATGCCCTCCTGCACGCCGGCCCCAACGTGCATCGCCGCCTCGCCCACTCCAAACGAAAACGAAAAACCCACATCCAATACCCGCTGAGGAGCTAATTTAACGCCTATGGGGCTTTGCCCCTGGACCCCACCAAGGGCCATGGGCCCTTGGAACCCGTTTTTAGGCGTTCCTGGGCGGAGGCCCTCGTCTAAACCGGCTCGGTATCCAGTGCGTACCCTGCGGCCCGCACGGTGCGGACAACGTCGAGTTCCGCCTCGCCATTAATGGCCTTGCGCAGCCGGCGGATGTGCACGTCCACCGTGCGCGGCTCAACATGAATGTCCGGACCCCACACCGAATCCAGCACTTCCTCACGCGAAAACACCCGGCGCGGGTGTTGCAGGAAAAACTCCAGCAACCGGTATTCCGTCGGCCCCAGATGGACGGCGCGGCCGTTGCGGGTCACCCGGTGCGCGGACTGGTCGAGCGTGATGTCGTGAAAACTCAGCGTGCCTTTTGTTGACACACCACCGGCACGGCGCAGCAGCGCGCGCATGCGCGCCAGCAGCGCCTCCATGTTGAACGGCTTGGTGATGTAGTCATCGGCACCGGTGTTCAGGCCGCGCACCGCGTCCTGGTCGTCGGTGCGGGCGGTCACCATGATCACCGGCAGGTCGCGCGTGTCCTGACGCCTGCGGATCTGGCGGCACACTTCGATGCCCGACATCACCGGCAGCATCCAGTCCAACAGCACCAGATCAGGCGGCGCCTCGGAAATCCGGGTCAGCGCTTCCTGACCGTCCCCCGCCTCATCGACGCGAAAGCCCTGCTTCTCTAGGTTGTAGCGCAGCATGGTCGCCAGCGCCGCCTCGTCCTCGACCACCAGCACCAGCGGGTGCAACACATTGTCCGACATCGCCTGCCCCCCTATTCGCTCGGCGGCACAACGGCGTAGGCCGGACTGGTGCCCTTCGGCCGGTCATCCGGTATCGGCTCGCCCTTCACCGCGTAGTAAACCATCTCCGCGATGTTGGTGGCGTGGTCACCGATCCGCTCCAGGTTCTTGGCGATGAACAGCAGGTGCGTGCATGGCGTGATGTTGCGCGGGTCCTCCATCATGTACGTCACAAACTCGCGGAACAGCGCGTTGTAGATGTCGTCGATCGCCTCGTCCGAGCGCCACACCTGTATCGCCTTGTCGGCATCGTTCTCGCCCAGCGCGTCGATGACGGCCTTAAGGTTCTCCTGCACCAGACGCGACATGTGGGCGATGCCGCTGAGCGGAGACGGGATGGCGAACTGGTCCAGCACGAGGCTGCGCTTGGCCACGTTCTTGGCGTAGTCGCCGATGCGTTCCAACTCGCCGGTGATCTTAAGCGCCGCCACGATGTGGCGTAAATCCTGCGCCATCGGCTGGCGCAGGGCCAGCAGGCGGATGACGAACTGCTCGGCCTCGCGCTCCAGCGCGTCCACCTTCGGATCGGATTCGACGGCCTGAACGGCGGCCTCGGCATTCCGCGCCAGCACGGCATCGCAGGCCAGAGCGACCTGGCGTTCGACCAGCCCCCCCATGTCCGTCATCAGGGCCCGCAACCGTGTCAGTTCCTGCTCGAAGCTCTTCACGATGTGCTCCGCCAATTCGGCCATGAGATCCCCCTCTGCACCGCTCAGCCGAACCGGCCGGTGATGTATTCCTGTGTTCGCTTCTCGCGCGGCGCGGTGAACATCTGCGTCGCAGTTCCCACCTCGACCAGCTCGCCGAGATAGAAAAATGCCACCTGGTCGGCGCAACGCGCGGCCTGCTGCATGTTGTGGGTGACGATGGCGATGGTGAAGTCTTCCTTCAGCTCATCGATCAGTTCTTCGATCTTGAGCGTGCTGATCGGGTCGAGCGCACTGGTCGGCTCGTCGAGCAGGATCACCTCCGGCCGCACCGCGATGGTGCGGGCGATGCACAGGCGCTGCTGCTGGCCGCCCGACAGCCCCATGGCGGAGGTATTGAGCCGGTCCTTCGATTCGTCCCACAGGGCGGCCCGGGTCAGCGACCATTCGACCCGCTCGTCCATCTGCGACTTCGACAGCCGCTCGTGCAGCTTCACCCCGAAGGCGATGTTCTCGTAGATGGTCATCGGGAACGGCGTGGGCTTCTGGAACACCATGCCCACCCGGCTGCGCAACTGGTTCAGGTCGATGCCGGGGTCGAGGATGTTGACGCCGTCCATCAGCACCTGGCCCACGGCGCGCTGGCCCGGGTAGAGGTCGAACATGCGGTTCAGCACCCGCAGAAGGGTGGACTTGCCGCAACCGGACGGACCGATCATGCCGGTCACCTGGCGTTCGGGCAGATCGAGGTCGATGCCCTTGAGCGCCTTGTTGCTGCCGTAGAAAAAATCCACGCCTCGAATGGAAATGCGGGCCGCGCCCAGAGTTTCCGCCGAGCGCGCCTGCATGGTGGCCATTGCCGGCGGCTGTTCTGTCTCGTTCATGGTCTGGCTCATGGTTGTATCACTCTGGGCTCCAGTTTTCCGGGCCTCAGCGGTCAACTGCGTGGCCGCAGCATGACGCGTGCGACGATGTTCAGTGCCAGCACACCGAAGGTGATCAGCAGCGCACCAGCCCAGGCCAGATCGACCCAGTCGTCGAAGGCCGACCCGGCATATTGATATATGGTCACCGGCAGGCTCGACATCGGCTGGGTCAGGCTCAGCGACCAGTTCAGATTGCCGAGCGAGGTGAACAGCAGCGGCGCGGTCTCCCCGGCCACCCGCGCCACCGCCAGCAATATCCCTGTGGCGATGCCGTCCAGCGCGGCGCGGTAACAGATGAGCACGATCACCCGCCATTTCGGCGCGCCCACCGCCACCGCCGCCTCCCGCAGTTCGGTGGGGATCAGCCGCAGCATGTCCTCGGTGGTGCGCACCACGATCGGCACCACGATGATCGCCAGCGCGACGCAGCCCGCGATTCCCGAGAAGCCGCCGAATGGCTCAACCAGGATTGTATAGACGAACAGCCCGATCAGGATCGACGGCGCCGACAGCAGCACGTCGGAGACGAAGCGAACCGCGTTACCAAGCACCGAGTTGCGGGCATATTCCGAAAGGTAGGTGCCGACCATCAGCCCGATCGGGGTGCCGATGGCGGTGCCGGCCAGCGTCTGCACCAGGCTGCCGACGATCGCATTGAGCAGCCCGCCATGCGACCCGGGCGGCAGGGTGCTGCGGGTGAACACGTGCAAACCCAGCGCGCCGACGCCGCGCCAGAGCAACGTAAACAGGATCGAGGCCAGCAACACCAGGCCGATCACGGTGGCGGCGATGCACAGTGCCTGCACCACCCGGTCGAACCATTTGCGCCGGCGCGACAGCATATCCGCCACCCGCCGGTCGCGCGTCGGGCCGGAAGCCGGCATCCGGCCGGCCGGACCCATGGTGGTGCTCATGCCGACCTCGGGCGCAGCAGCAGGCGGGAAATCGCCAGCACGATGAAGGAAATCACGAACAGGATGAACCCCAGCGCCAGCAACGAGGACAGCTTCAGGCTGCCGGTATGGCTCTCGGGAAATTCCAGCGCGACGATGGAGGCGATGGTGTTGCCCGGCCCGAACAAGGAAGTCGGGATGCGGTTGGTGTTGCCGATCACGAAGGTCACCGCCATCGTCTCGCCCAGCGCCCGGCCCAGCCCCAGCATGATGCCGCCCACCACCGAGGCACGGGTGTAGGGAACGACGATGCTGCGCATCACCTCCCAGGTGGTGCAGCCGAGGCCGTAGGCGGATTCCTTGAACACCGGCGGCACGGTATTGAACACGTCGCGCATGGTGGCGGCGATGAACGGGATGATCATCACCGCCAGGACCAGGGCAGCGGTCAGGATGCCGGTCCCGAACGGGGCGCCCTGGAACAGGAAGCCGATCCACGGCACGTCGCCCAGCCAGTCGGTGAGAAATGGCTGCACGTCATCGCCCATGATCGGCACGATGACGAAGAAGCCCCACATGCCGTAGATGATTGATGGCACCGCCGCGAGCAGTTCGATCGCCGTGCCGACCGGGCGGCGGAACCAGGCCGGCGCAATCTCGGTCAGGTAGAAGGCGATGCCGAAAGCCAGTGGCACCGCGAGCAGCAGCGCCAATACCGCGGTGACCACGGTGCCGAAGATCGGAACCCCGGCGCCAAATACCTCCTGCACCGGGTCCCAGTCGGTATCGATCAGGAAGTTGAGACCGAAGGCACGGAAGCTGGGCAACCCCTCGACGAACAGCGAAAGGATGATGGCACTCAACAGCACCAGCACCAGCACGCCGGCGGAGGTTGCCGCCAAGGCAAAAAAACGGTCGCCGACCGAGGCGGCACGCGAACCGGCGGGGCGGAGCGGAAGGGTGGCATCGGACACGAAGTCGTTCCCTGATGGCGGGACGAGGCGGCGGGCGGACACGGCGGGAGGCGCCCGCAAGCGCCTCCCGCATGCAGTCAGTCGAGGTCCGGCGGCAGCTACTTCCAGATCGCCGCGAGGCCCGGCCCCCTGATGTCGGCATGCCAGGAGGCGCGCACCGCATCCTTCACCCCGGCGGGCAGGGCGATGTAGTCGAGGCTGGTGGCGATTTCGTCACCATTCTTGAACGCAAAGTCGAAGAACTTCATGACGTTGGCGCTGCGCTCCGGGTCGACCGGATTCTTCGGCAGCAGGATGAAGGTGGCCGACACGATCGGCCAGGCCTCGGTGCCGGCGGTGTCGATCAGGTTCACGGCAAAGTTGGGCGCATTGTGCCAGTCGCCGGCATCCGCCGCGGCGGTGAAGGCGGCCAGGGTCGGCGACACGAACTGGCCGGCCTTGTTGCGCAACTGCGTCGTGGCCAGCTTGTTCTGCTTCGCATAGGCATACTCGACATAGCCGATGGCGCCGCGCACCTGCTTCACCGTCGCCGCCACGCCGTCATTGCCCTTGGCGCCGTTGCCGGCCGCCCACTTCACGCTGGTGGCGGCGCCGACCTGCGCTTTCCAGTCGGGCGAAACGGCCGAAAGGTACGAGGTGAACACGAAGGTCGTGCCCGAACCGTCGGCGCGGTAGACCGGCGCGATCGCCACGTTCGGCAGCTTCACGTCGCGATTGGCCTCGACCAGCCGGGGATCGTTCCACTTGGTGATTTTGCCGAGGTAGATGTCGGCCAGCAATTCGCTGGGCAGCTTCAGCTTGTTGGCTTCGACGCCGGGCAGGTTCACGATCGGCACCACCGCGCCCATCACCGTGGGGAATTGCAGCAGGTGGTTCTGCTCCAGCTTCGCCCCGTCCACCGGCGCGTCGGAGGCGCCGAAATCGACCGTGCGGTTGATGATCTGGTTCTGCCCGCCGCCCGAGCCGATCGCCTGGTAGTTCAGCTCGATGCCGATGGCGGCCTTCGCGGCCTCGCCCCATTTGGCATAGACCGGCGCGGGGAAGGTGGCGCCGGCGCCGGTGATCTGCTGCGCCTGCGCGCCGACAGTGAACGCCGCCAGCGTGATGGCCAGGGCGGTGGAAACAAGCTTCATGATCTCTCCTTGCATCTCGGATGCACCCGGAACCACCGGGCGCGGGCCGAACGGGTGAGCCGGCCGGCCGGCCGTTTGCGCGGCCGGACCCTACGCAGGCACGGTGTCCAGAAGATTGCAGAAAAATGAAGCTTCGATGACAGCGGCCGCCCTCTTACCCCTTGCCAGTCGTCAGCGCAGCGGGAAAAACCGGGCCGCGCCCAGGTCGAGCCGGCAGGCGCTGCCGACCGAAGGTGGCACCGCGCCGGGCGGCAGCAGCGCTTCGACGACAAATTCGCCCGCCTGCACCTCGACCCGCACCGCCGGCCCGGCCGCCGCCACGGCGCGCACCCGGGCCTCGCCCCCCGCCGCAATGCCGATTTCGTGCGGACGCAGCAAGGCAAACGCGCCGCCATCCGGCAGGGCGCACGGCGCCTCCGGCAGGGAGGCCGACCCGAACCGGGCGATGCCGCCCTGCACCGTGCAGGGCAGTTCCACCGAGTCGCCGATGAAGCGATAGACAAAGGCATTGGCCGGCGCCGCCCACAGCCCCGCCGGCGTGCCCACCTGCTCCACCCGGCCGGCCCGCAGAATCGCCACGCGGTCGGCCACCTCCAGCGCCTCCGCCCGGTCATGCGTCACCATCACCGTGGTCAGGCCGGTGCGGTCGTGCAATTCCCGCAACCAGCGGCGCAGGCCCCGCCGCACCTCCGGGTCCAGCGCCCCGAACGGCTCGTCCAGCAGCAGGATGCGCGGCTCGATCGCCAGCGCCCGCGCCAGGGCGACACGCTGGCGCTGGCCGCCGGACAACTGGTCGGGATACCGCCCGGCCAGTTCCGGCATCTGCACCAGGGACAGCAGCTCGGCCACGCGCGCGCGGATATCCGCCCGCCCCGGCCGGCGTGCGCGCGGGCGCACGCGCAGGCCGAAGGCGATGTTCTCGGCCACAGTCATGTGGCGGAACAGCGCGTAGTGCTGGAACACGAAGCCGACCCCGCGCGCGCGCGCCGGCACGCCCGCCATGTCGGCGCCGCCGATCAGCACGCGGCCCGCTTCGGCCGATTCCAGCCCGGCGATCAGCCGTAGCAGGGTGGTCTTGCCGGACCCGGACGGACCCAGCAGCGCCAGGAACTCGCCCTCGCCGGCCGCCAGGTCGATGTCGTACAGCGCCGGCGTCGCGCCGAACCGCTTGGAAACGGCTTCCAGGGCGAGGCTCATGCAGGTGTTACCTGGGCATCTACCGCGCGGCGTGTCTGCCATTCCAGCATGGCCCTGGCCCCCAATGTCACCAGGGCCAGCAGCGCCAGCAGCCCCGCCATGGCGAAAGCGGCCGGCGCCTGGAAATCGTTGTACAAGGCCTCGATCTGCAGCGGCATGGTCAGCGTCTGCCCGCGGATGCGGCCGGACACCACCGACACCGCCCCGAATTCCCCCATCGCCCGCGCATTTAACAACAGCACTCCTTGCAGCAGCGCCCAGCGCACATTGGGCAGCGTCACGTGCCAGAACATCCGCCAGCCGCCGGCCCCCAGCGTCAGCGCCGCCTCCTCCTCCTCGCGGCCCTGCGCCACCATCAGCGGCACCAGCTGGCGCACGACGAACGGAAAGGTGACGAACAGGGTCGCCAGCACCAGCCCCGGGGTGGCGAAGATCACCTGCACCCCGAGGCGCTCCAGCACCGGGGCGAACCAGCCCTGCGCGCCGAACAGCAGCACCCAGACCAGGCCGGAGATCACCGGCGAGACGCTCAGCGGCAGTTCGATGAAGGTCAGCAGCATGCCGCGCCCGGCAAAGTGGAAACGGGCGATGCACCAGGCGGCGGCGAGCCCGCCGATGGTGTTCACCGGCACGCTGATGGCGGCAACCAGCGCGGTCAGGCGGATGGCCGCCCGCGACTCGGGATCATTGAACGCCGCCAGCGCCCGGCCGATGCCCTGATCCAGCACTTCGGCAAACAGGGCGGCCAGCGGCAGCAGCACCAGGAACGTCAGGGCCGCCAGGGCCGCCAGCACGGCCAGCACCGGCACCGGATGAGGACGAGCGGTCATCCGCCCCGCCGCGCCAGCAGCTGCTGCACCAGGTTCACCGCGGCCAGCATCGTGAACGACAGCGCGAGCATCGCCAGTGCCAGCACCGCCGCCCCGGAATAGTCGAACTGCTCCAGGCGGATGACGATCAGCAAGGGCGCGATCTCGGTGAGCCCCGGCATGTTACCGGCGATAAAAATGACCGATCCATACTCCCCCACGGCGCGCGCGAAGGCCATCGCAAATCCGGTCAGCAGCGCCGGCAGGATCGCCGGCAGCACCACGCGGACCAGAATCTGGGGCGGGCGGGCACCCAGCGTTGCCGCCGCCTCCTCGACATCGGCCGGCAGGTCCATCAGCACCGGCTGCACCGTGCGCACCACATAGGGAAGGCCGGCGAACACCAGGGCCACCATGATCCCCGGCACCGCATAGGCCAGTTCCACCCCAAACGGCGCAAACAAACGGCCGATCCAGCCGTTCGGCGCGTACAGGGTGGTCAGGGCGATGCCGGCCACGGCGGTCGGCAGGGCAAACGGCAGATCGACCAGCGCATCGGCCAGCTGCCGCCCGGGAAACCGCCCGCGCACCAGCACCCAGGCCACCAGCAGCCCCAGCGGCACGTTGATCGCCGCCGCGCCGAGCGATGCGCCAAAGCTCAGCTCCAGCGCCGCCAGCACACGCGGCGACCCGAGCGAGGCCAGCACGCCGGCGATCCCCAGCGACCACGGCCGCACGACCAGCGCCGCCAGCGGGATCAGCACGATCAGCGACACCCAGGTCAGCGTCAGCCCGAAGGCCGGCCCGAACCCGGGCAGCGGGTTCGGACGCACGAACGATCCCTTCACGGAATGCCGCCTATTTCGCTGGAGCCGTGATCCGGTCGAACACGCCGCCATCGGCGAAATGCCGCGCCTGCGCCTGCGCCCAGCCGCCGAACAGGTCGATGCCGAAGGTCGGCAATGGCGGGAACCTGTCGGCGTAGCGCGCCGCAACCACGGGGTCGCGCGGGCGGAAATAGTGCCGCGCCGCGATGTCCTGGCCGTCCGGAGAGTACAGGAATCTCAGATACGCCTCCGCCGCCGCCCGGCTGCCGCGCTTGTCGGCCACCGCATCCACCACCGCCACCGGCGGCTCGGCGAGAACGGAGACCGACGGATAGACGATCTCGAACTTCCCCGCCCCCAGCTCCTCGCGCGCGAGCAATGCCTCGTTCTCCCAGGCCAGCAGCACGTCGCCCAGGCCACGTTGCACGAAGGTGTTGGTTGCGCCGCGCGCGCCGGTATCCAGCACCGGCACCTGCGCGAACAGACGCCGCAGATAGGCCTCGCCGGACGCCTCGTCGCCGCCGGGCTGGCGCAGCGCCCAGCCGAGCGCCGCGAGGTAGTTCCAGCGTGCCCCGCCGGAGGTTTTCGGATTGGGGGTGATCACGCGCACGCCAGGCCGCACCAGGTCCGGCCAGTCCCGGATCGCCTTCGGGTTGCCGCTGCGCACGAGAAAAACGATAGTACTGGTATACGGCGTGGATTGCTCCGGCAGCCGCGCCTGCCAGCCTTTCGCCACCAGCCCGCGCGCCGCCAGCGCATCGATGTCGGACGCCAGCGCCAGCGTCACCACGTCGGCCTGCAACCCGTCCAGCACCGCCCGTGCCTGTGCCCCCGAACCGCCATGCGAGGCGTTCACCGTGATGCTGCGCCCGGTCTGGCTCTGCCAGACCGCTGGAAAGGCGCGGTTCACCTCCCGGTAAAGTTCCCGCGTCGGGTCGTACGACACATTCAGCAGGCTGTCCTGCGCCGCCGCGGGACGACCGCCAATGGTGATTGCCAACAACAGCGCCGCAGCGACGGCCTTTGCACAAATTTGCATTCTCATGTCGTTGTTCTAGCAGATCGGGCGGCCACGTTGCCAGACACTGCCGCCGTATCCGGCGCTGCCCCGGCACAGGACTCAGATGGCGAAGCTGATCGGCTCAGTGGTCGGCCGGCGCAGGCCGGCGGTCGCGGCCCGGCGCAGCAGGTCGTCCAGCGTGAGGGCGGCCAGCCGGTCGCGCGCCGCCGACTCGAGTTCCTCCCAGAGCCCGTCCACCAC
>CAIXDS010000231.1 GCA_903918195.1 uncultured Acetobacteraceae bacterium
CGTTAGCGGTGGACCACAACGCGCCAAACCGCGCTCCAGGACAACGGCAGGCCATCCAATTGAACTCTCGATGAGAAGGTCACCAGCGGCCGCTCGTAACCCCCTCTTTTTCCACAGGAACTTTCCGGACGGACACTTAGAAATCCGCCATTTAAGCTGGACTTTGGTCATTTCTCAACAATTCTCAACAAAAACAGCGGGTTGCTGCGCTCGGCGGTGCGGACTAACCCATTGATCGAGTGGGGCTTTCCCGAAAAATGGCCAAAGTCGAGTTAAGGATATGATAATAAAATGTTAATGACATTTGGCCGAGCAGGAAAAGCGGTGTCGGGTGGAAAGGCCGCAAATTCAGCTTGCCCACGACGTAGCACGTCATGGGCCTGGGCGGGGTGACCGTTTGAACCTCGTCCGGGACCCGCGGCTCAGGTCAGGCCCTGGGCTGCCGCCACCTCGTCCAGCGCCTCGGTGACAATGACGAGGGCGCGATCCAGGTCGGCGCGGCTGATGATCAACGGCGGCGACAAGGTCAGCACGCTGCCCTGCGTCACCTTGAAGCTGAGGCCACGGGCCAGCGCCGCATACAGGGTCGCTTCCGCCGCCTCGACCGCCGGCGTGCCGTCGGGCCGCACCAGTTCCACCCCGATCAGCAGGCCCAGACCCCGCACATCGCCGATCAGCCTCCGGCACGCCGCGATTTCCCGCAAGCGCGCGAGCGCATAGGCGCCCAGGTCGGCCGCCCGCGCCACCAGCCCCTCGTCGCGGATGACATCGAGGGTCGCCAATCCGGCCGCGGCGAGGATCGGGTTCTTTTCGTGCGTGTAGTGGCCCACCGCCAGATCCTCGGCCACATCGAAATCGTCCCGTGCCAGCACCGCCGCCAGCGGCAACATGCCGCCGCCAAGCGCCTTGCCGAGCACCAGGATGTCGGGCGCCACCCCGGCATGCTCGCAGGCGAACATGCGGCCGGTTTTGCCGAGTCCGGCCGGGATTTCGTCGAAGATCAGACGGGTGCCGGCGCGGTCGCAGGCGCCGCGCAGTTCCGGCCAGAAGCCGGGTGGCGGCACGTACGGCACCGCCCGCACCGGCTCGGCTACCACCGCGCCGACATCGCGCTCCCGCCCCAGGACAAAACCGGCCGCGCGGGCACAGGCCATCCGGCAGGCGGAAAGATCGGGCGCCCCGCCCGGCGCCGGAAAGCCATAGGGGCAGCGGAAGCAGGCAAACGGGGCGACATGCTCGGCCCCGGCCAGCATCGGTCCGAGCCGGCTGTCGCGGAACAGCGACTCCCCGCCCACGCTCGCCGCCCCGAACCCGGCGCCGTGGAATGCGTCCCAGAACGACAGGGTCTTGTGCCGGCCGGTCGCCACCCGCACCAGCTTGAGCGCGATTTCGATCGCCTCCGACCCGCCCGGGGCGAACAGCACCCGCGTCAGCCCCGGCGGCGCCAGCGCCACCAGCCGCTCGGCGAGCGCCACCGCCGGTTCACAGGTGAAACGGCGTGGCGCGAAGGCCAGATCGTCCATCTGCCGGACGATCGCCGCCTTCACGCGCGGATGGCCATGGCCGAGATGGTGGACGCTGTTGCCGTGAAAATCCATCAGCCGCCGGCCGTCCGCATCCTCGATCCAGATGCCCTCGGCGCGGCGCACCGCCGACAGGCACGGGGTCGACAGCGATTGCCGCAGGAACACCCGCTCGTCGCGCCCGATCAGCTCCCGCGCCGCCGGCCCGACATGGGACCGCCACGCCGCTCGCGCATCGCCCAGATTGGCGTCGCCTTCGGAAAGATCGACGCTCCGGCTCACGGTTTTTCGCCGCGCGCCAACCGCTGGTCGATATCGTCCAGCACCGGCACGATATCGGCGATCGTATCGATGACGTAGTGCGCCCCGGCGCCGGCCAGCCGCGCCGCCGCGTCCCGCCGCCGCGCAGTCTGCTCCGCTTGCGGCAGCGCCTGCCATTCCGCCAGCCCCAGGCCGACCTCGTTGCCGGAGATGGCCAGGCCGACGCTCCACATCCCGCCGTTCAATCCTTCCTCGATATCGACGACCGTGTCGCCGATCTTCACCACCGCCTCGACCGGATAGACGCCAAGCTCGGCGAGCGCCTTCAGCGCCGGGAACGGGCTCGGCCGGCCGAGCGGGACATCGTCGGCCGAGATCACGCAATCGGCGACGAACCCCTGCGCCTTTGCGCGCGCGACGACCACGTCCATCACCACGCGCGGGTAGCCGGTGGTCGAGCCCAGTTTCAGGCCGCGCGCCCGCATGGCGGCGATCGCCTCCAACGCGCCGGGGATAAGCTCCGCATGCTCGGCCACCATCGCCGTCTGCATCGGCAGGAAGCGTGCGTAGATCGCATCCACGTCGGCATCCGTCGCCGCCCTGCCGTGCCGGGCCACCCAGGCGGCGGCGACACGCGGCTGGTCGGCGATGGCGCGAATATGGTTCCACTTGGCCTGGCCCATCGGCGCCCGCGCCTCCGCGACCGACACCGTAATGCCGACACCTTCGAAGGCGGCGACGAAGCTCGCCACCGGCGCGTGGCAGCCGTAATCGACGACCGTTCCGGCCCAGTCCACCACCGCCGCCTTCAGCCTGCCGCAGTAGCGCCGTGAATAACGATAGGTCATGCCACGAGTCCTTCGCCCTGGTGCGGGGCGCCCGAACGCACCCGCAATTCGTTCAGCATCTCCCCCACCGCCGCCACCGCGCCGCGCATCTCGGCCTCGCCCAGCCGGCCGATGCAGCCGATGCGGAAGCTGTCGGCGACCGTCAGCTTGCCGGGGTAGATGACATAACCGCGCTGGCGCAGCCCGTCATAGAACGCATCGAAGACAAACCGCGGATCGGCCGGCATGCGGAATGTGACGATGATCGGCGCCTGCAGCGCGGCCGGCAGCAACGATTCGAACCCGTAGGCCGCCATGCCCTCCAGCAGGATATGCATGTTGCGCCGGTAGCGGGCGCCGCGCCCGGCGACGCCGCCTTCGGCCGCGTGCTCGTCCAGCGCCTGGTCGAACGCGGCAATGACATGGGTCGGCGGCGTGAAGCGCCACTGATCGTTCTGCTCGAAACCGCGCCATTGCGCGAACAGATCGAGGCTGAGCGAATGCGCATTGCCCTCCGCCGCCTGCAGGCTGTCCTTGCGGACGATGACGAAGCCCATGCCGGGTACGCCTTCCAGGCATTTGTTCGAACTTGCCATCAGCGCATCGAACGGGGTCTGCCGCGCCTCCAGCGGCAACGCCCCGAAGGCGCTCATCGCGTCGATCAGCAGCTTCCTTCCGTGCCTTGCGCAGACCGCGGCGACCGCCTCGATCGGGTTGAGCAGGCCCGACGTTGTTTCGCACTGCACCACGGCGACGTGGCTGATCGCCACATCCGCGGCGAGCGCGCCGTCCAGCGCCTCGGGCGATACCGGCACGTCCTCGGCGGTTTCGATGCTGGTGCAGGCGCGGCCGATGATGCGGGCGATCTGCACCATCCGCCGCCCATACGCCCCGTTGACCAGAACCAGCAGCTTGCCCTCCCGCGGCACCAGCGTGCCGATCGCCGCCTCGACCGCAAACGTGCCAGAGCCCTGCACCGGCACGCACACATGCGTCCCCTCGCCATCGGCAAGGCTCACCAGCCGCTTCCGCACCCGCCGGTTCATCGCAATGAAGGCGGCGTCGCGAGAGCCCCAATCGTGCAGCATGGCCTGCTTGACCGTCGCTGAGGTGGTCAGCGGGCCTGGCGTTAGCAGAAGCGGATCGGACATGGGGTTTCTCCAACAAGGCGGTAGTTAAAGGAAGTAAGGCCAGGGGCTCTGCCCCTGGACCCCGCCAGGGGTCGGTGGACCCCTGGACCCCGCTACTTTAGGGTCTCTTTGAGAGAGGGGGGGGGTGAGGAGGTGCCGATGCTTCTCCTCACCCCCCCTCTCTCAAAGAGACCATTAAGCAATGGGTTCCAAGGGCCTCTCGGCCCTTGGTGGGGGTCCAGGGGGCAAAGCCCCCTGGCCTTGCTTGCTGCTATCGCGCCGCCGCCTTAGCCGGCACCAGCGACAACCCAACAAGCACCGCGAGCGTACTCACCGCAAGCAGCATGGTCAGCGCCGCGCCCTGGAACACCTCGCCGCGGTCGGTCAGCGCGAAGATGCCCACCGGCATGGTCACCCAACCGGGCGGGTACACCATGGCGGTGGCGCCGAGTTCGCCCATCGACATCGCGAAGCTCAGGCTCAGCGCCGCGATCAGATAGGGTGTGACCAGCGGCAGGGTGACATGCAGCAGCCGGTAGAACGGCCGCGCGCCCAGGCTTTCCGCCACCTGCTCGAACTCCGGCGGCAGGCGCGACAGCCCGGCGGCGACGTTGCCGTAGGTGAAGGCGGAGATCAGCACCAGATGGGCGATGATGACGATCGCCGTGGTGCCGTTCAGCAGCACCGGCTTCTGGCTGAACGCCACCAACAGGCCGAGGCCGACCGATACCGACGGCACCGCGCTGGGAATGAAGAACAGCAGGTCGAGCAATCGCCGCGGCGCCGGCGCGACGGTGCGCAGCGCAATCGCCGCCCAGGTGCCGCTCAGCAGCGCGATCGTGCTGGCCAGCGCGGCGGTGATCAGGCTGACCCGCAGCTGTTCGCCGCTCTCGCCGGCGATGACGCTGGCATAGTTGTCCAGCGTCAGCTGGCTCGGCAGCATGCTGTTCCACTGGCCCGCGAAGCTGGCCAGCGCGATCACCGCCAGCGGCAGCACGTAGATCAGGCCAAACACCAGCGCCAGCAGGCTCCAGGCGCCGATCCGCCCGGTGAGCGACCATACCAGCATGTCAGGCGCCCCGTTGGCCCTGATCCACGCGGGCCACCATGACCCGGTAGAGCAGGAAAAGGGATAGCGACAGGGCGATGTTCACCACCGCGATCACGCAGGCGGCGGTGTAGTCGTCCTCCTGGATCGCCTTGCCGTAGACCAGCAGCGGCAGGGTGATGACGCCCTTGGCGCCGATGAAGAAAACGATGCCGAACTCGTTCACCGTCAGCAGCAGACACAGGCTGCCCCCGGCCAGCAGCGCCGGCAGCGCCGCCGGCAGGATCACCCGGCGGATGATGCGCCAGGCCCCGGCGCCAAGGCTGCTCGCCACCTCGATCTGCGCCGTCTCGATCAGGCTGAACGCCGCCAGCAGCGGGCGCATCACGAAGGGCGTGTAAACCGTGACCTCGGCCAGCACGACACCGGCGACCGTATAGAGAAAGTCGATCGGCGGCTCTTCGGCCCCGGTCAGCTGCATGATCGACATGTTGGCGATGCCGGCCGAGCCGTAAATGAAGGTCAGCGCGAGTGCGATCAGGAAGGTCGGCAGGGCGATGAAGGTGTCGATCAGGCGCGAGAGGGCACGCGCCCCCGGGAACGGCACGAAGGTCAGCACCAGCGCCATCGTGAAGCCGAGCGCCAGGCAGCCGGTGGTGGCCAGCAGCGCGATCTCCAGGGTGTGCAGCAGCGCATTGGCGAACAGCGGCCCGGCCAGCACCCTTGCATAGCTGCCGAAATCGGGCAGCCCGCCGGCGGTGGTGACGGATTGCTGGATGATCAGCGCCAGCGGGTAGAAGAACAGCGCCGCCAGGATGCCGAGCGGCGGCACCACCCAGGCACCGTTCAGCCGCAGGCGCGCAGCCGGCAGCACCGCCACCCCGTCGGAGGCCATTCAGCCGGTCCCTTCCGGAATGATCGAGGCGTCCTCGGCGGCGAAATGCACCGCGACAACGGCGCCCGGCGGCGGCGGGTCGCGCAGCGGCGTGCTGACCAGGCGCAGGACCTGGCCGGCCAGCTCGAGCGCAACACTGTGCTGATCGCCGAGCCACTGCACGTCGGTGACCGTTGCGTGCAGCGTGTTGGCCGGCTGCACCGATACCGGGGCCAGGAAGATGTCGTGCGGGCGCAGGCATAGTAGCACCTCGCCGGCCAGCTCGGAGAAGGGCGCCATCGCCGTCAGCACGGTATCGCCGAGGCGGACGCGGGCGAACCGGCCGTCGGTCTGCTCGTGGCGGACCGCGAGCAGGTTGGCGCGGCCGAGGAATTCCGCGGCAAAACGATTCGGCGGCGCCCGGTAGAGCATCTGCGATGTGCCGTTCGCGATCAGCCGGCCGCCCCGCATGATGGCGATGCGATCTGCGAGTGTCAGCGCCTCGGTCTGGTCGTGGGTGACATAGAGCACGGTGAGATGCGGCAGGTCGCGGTGCAGGCGCGCCAGTTCCCCCAGCATGTTGCGGCGGATCTGCGCGTCGAGCGCCGATAGCGGTTCGTCCAGCAGCAGCACCCGCGGGCGGATGGCGAGCGCGCGGGCAATGGCGACGCGCTGCTGCTGGCCGCCGCTGAGCTGGCGCGGGTAGCGATCGGCGTACGCCTCCATCCCGACCATGACGAGGCAGTCGCGGACGCGTTCGGCGACCAGGCTGTCCGGGGCGCGGCGGGCGCGCAGGCCGAACGCCACATTCTCGGCCACCCGCATGTGCGGGAACAAGGCATAGTTCTGCACCACCATGCCGATGTCGCGGGCATAGGGGGGCAGGTCGGTGACATCGGTGGCGCCAATGCGGATGCGCCCGCGCGTCGGTTGCACGAAGCCGGCGACGGCGCGCAACGCCGTGGTTTTGCCGCATCCGGACGGACCGATGATGGCCATGATCTCGCCCGGCGCGACATCGAGGTCGAGGTTGTCCAGCGCGACGGCGCCCTTGTAGGCGACCGTCACGCCGGTAAACCCGATCCCGCTGGCGTCCATCGGGGCGGCCTCGCGTGCGAGGCCGGCCACCGTGCCGGCGAGGGCAGTGCTGGAGATCGCCTAGCTCCCCGTTGCCGCGTGCCAGCTTGCCACGTCGGCGTCGAACTCGGTGACCACCTGATCCCAGTCCGGCGTCCAGGTCTTCACGCCGGCGAGGTGCTTCATCAGGTTGTTGTAGGCGGCGCCGGTCGGCTTCACGTCGGTGCGCACCGGCAGGCCGAGGGCGACATCGGCCACCGTTTCCTGCGCCGGCTTGCTGAGCAGCCAGTCCAGCAGCTTCTTGCCGTTCTCGGCATGCGGCGCGCCGGTGACGATGCCGGCATAGTACGGCAGCGCCAGGGTGGAGCGCTCGCCGTTCGGGCCGGCGGGGAAGAAGATGCGGATGTTCGGGTTGCCCTTCATCTGGTCGATGTTCATCTGCAGGTCGCCATTGGCCACCCACAGCTCACCCTTGTTCACCAGCGCCGTCAACTTGCCGGTGGAGGCCGAGGGACCACGGTTGTTCGCCTGCAGCTTCTTGAAATAATCGAATGCCGCGTCCTTGTTGCCGTAGGCATGGATGACCTGCAGCATCACCGCGGTGCCGTCGCCGGCCTGGCCGGGGGTGGAATATTGCAGCTTGTTCTTGAACTTCGGCGCCAGCAGGGCGGCGAAATTCTTCGGTGCCTCCGGCAGGGCGGCGCTGTCGTAGATGAAGCTGAGATAGTTGTTCACCAGCGCGACATACAGGCCCTTGGCATCCTTGCTGCCGGCCGGCAGCGCGTCGGCGCCCGCGGGCGTGTACGGCTGCAGCAGCCCGGCCGCGGCGGCGCGCTGGATGAACGGCGGCAGCGTCACCAGCACGTCGGCCTGCGGGTTGGATTTTTCCTTCGAGACGCGCGCCACGACGCCGCCGGAGCCGTCCTCGATGTACTGGACCTTGATGCCGGTCGCTTTGGTGAAGGCGTCGAACTGATTGCCGTACCAGCTCGGGTTGCCGTCGTGCAGACCATCGGCGCTGTAGATCGTGACGACGTCCTCGGCCCGCACAGTGCCGGCGGTGACCGTAGCGAGGATAGCCGCGGCCATGAAGGGTATCGCGCGCATGTGGCTGTCGTCCTGCTGTTGATAACGCAAGCGGTTTCTCGTGAAGCGGGCCGGCGGCGTAAAGTGACGGGTTGATGACAATGCAACTTCCCGCCGCGCCTCTCGGACAAGCGGCTCGAGTCATTACATTCGGGCCAGGAATAGTTGCATGCCTTGCCGAGAGCGTTCCCTCCAGCGTCATTTCCGTCAAGCGTATGTTGGACTCGCTTGCGCCGTCAACGCTGCCGTCCGCCGGCATGGGGCGGATCGCTGTGGGCCGCCTTCGGGGCGTTTCCCCCCACCCCGTCCCCGAAAGTTGTATTGCTTCCGTAGCGTCGGTAGGCGGAACGTGTCTGCTGCGGAACCGGGCCGTGGCCCGGGGGCACGATTATAGGCCTTGGCGCCGCCGGGGTTGGATGAGACCGGGGACGCTGCGGTCGGGCAGCCGCAAGCGCGTCCGGCGCGGGCCAGCCTCTCGCAGCGAAGTGTTGCTGCTGGAAGGCCCCTGTCAGAATAGTACAACATATCGCCGCCGGCTGCGTCGGCGCGCAGGAGAACCATGACGATGTTGTCTCGCCTAAACGCTTCCATATTGCCCCGCGCGGCCTGGCTGGCCGCTGCCTGCCTTTTCGTCACCCTCGGGGCGAGCGCCGCCGAGCCACCGTCCGAGGCGACGCCGGACAAGCCGGCGAAGGCGAAAGCACACCCGGTCACGGTGACCCAGGAGATGATCGGCGCCGGCATCGTTTCCAGCGGCGTGACGCTGCCGGCGCCGCCCCCGGCCACCGGCACGCGCGCCAATCCGGTGCCGTCCTGGGGCAAGCCGCTGCCCTGGCCGATCGTGATCGCCGACCGCCGCAACAACCGCCTGCTGGAGGTCACCCCCGACAAGCGCATCGTCTGGGAATTCCCCTCGCCGCTGCTGAAAATCTACCGCGGCAACGACGACGTGAATTTCGCGCCTGACGGCAAGACCATGGTGATCAACGAGGAGGACAATTTCGACCTCCATATGATCGAGTACGAGACGCGGCACCTGATCTGGAGCTATGGCACCCCGGACACGCGGGGCAGCGGCCCGGGGTTCCTGAACTTCCCCGACGATGCGCGCCTGCTGCCCGACGGGCGGTTGGTGGTTGCCGACATCCGCAACTGCCGCATCCTGTTCATCGACCCCAAAACCTCGAAGACGCTGAACCAGTGGGGCAAGCCCGGCACCTGCAAGCACGCGCCGCCGGCCACCTTCGGCTTTCCCAACGACATCAACTATTACGACAACGGCGACTTCCTGGTCACCGAAATCCCGGATGCCTGGATCAGCCGCCTCGGCCCCGACGGCCACGTGGTCTGGAGCATCAGGGGGCCGCATTTGCACTATCCGTCGGACGCCAGGGCCGCCAGTGACGGCAACATCATCGTGGCCGATTTCGTCAAGCCGGGCGGCGTGGTGATCTTCAACCCCACCACCGGCAAGGTCGTCTGGGAATACCGGGTCGCCGAGGGCGAGAAGGCGCTGGACCATCCCTCGCTGGCGGTCGAACTGCCGACGGGTGACATCCTGCTGAACGACGACCACCGTGAACGCGTGCTGGTGATCGACCGCCAGACCAAGGAAATCATCTGGCAGTACGGCACGACCGACACGAGAGGGCATGCGCCCGGGTTGCTCTGGTACCCCGACAGTGTGGACATTGATTTTTACCATGACTGGAAGGGAGCGCTCGCCGGGAAATAGCAACAACCCGAAACCTCTTTCAGGAATGGGGTGCAGGGGCCTCTCGGCCCCTGCCGGGTCCAGGGCAGAGCCCTGGCCTTCCTTACCTGCCCCTCCGCTCATGCCGTGCACTGACCCTGCAGGAGACCCTCATGCGCTCATCGATCCTCATCGTCGCCCTGCTGCTCGCCGCCCCGGCCGCCTGGGCGCAGACCGTCAAGGTCGAACAGCCCTGGGCGCGCGCGACCGCGGAGCACGCCGAAACCGGCGCTGCCTACGCGACCCTCACCGCCGGCACGGCCGACCGGCTGACCGGCGCCAGCACGCCGGTGGCCGAGAAGGTCGAGGTGCACCAGGTCATTCGCGAGAAGGACGTCATGCTGATGCGGCCGGTGGAAGGCGGCCTGGCGCTGGAGGCGGGCAAGCCGCTGGCGCTCGCCCCCGGCAGCTACCATCTGATGCTGATCGGGCTGAAACAGCAGTTGAAGCGGGGCGAGAGCTTTCCGCTCACCCTCAGTTTCACCAATGAGCCGGCGGTGACGGTGAGCGTGCCGGTGACCGCCGCCGGTGCTGGCGGCGCGCCGATGGACCATATGCATATGCCTAACTAAGCGAAAGATAAGGCCAGGGCTCTGCCCTGGACCCGCCAGGGGTCGGTGGACCCCTGGACCCCATTTCTGGGGAGAATTCTTGGAGCACCTGCCGTGACCCAGTACACCCTGCTTCGCCACAGTGCTTACGCCCTGGGCGGCGATCCTGACTTCGAGGACGCCGTTGAAGCGGGCGAGCTGACCGATTCGGAAGTGTACATGGTAAGGGCCGCCGGCGGCCTGCTGCTCGCGACCCGGGAGGCGGCGAATATCGCCGCGGATGCCGCCAATTATCCGGATGGGTCGAGAACAGCCGGCCCGCATGTGCGGGGCTACTTCTCCACCCTGCGCATCCGCGGCGCCGAGATCTACGTGCCGCAATAAGCCCGGGCGCCTACGGCGGCAGCACCGGCAGCACCACCCGGCTCGGCCGGGCCGCATCCAGGAATACCGTGTTCACCGCCACCCGCCGCCGGCGGGAAACGCCCTCCGGCTCCCCGGTGTTTGGGTTCACGTCGAATTTCGGGAAATTGCTCGACGACACGTCCAGCCGGATGCGATGCCCGGGCAGGAACAGATTGGCGACCGGCAGCAACAACCGGATGCGTACCACCTCACCGGCCACGCGCATGCGCGGCTCGCCAGGGTCCTCGGCATAGCGCAGCCGCAGGATGGTGTCGGCCAGCAGCATGGCGTAGCCGCGCGGATAATCCTCACCCGGCGGGTACACATCCAGCAGCTTGGCGGTGAAATCGGTGTCCGGCCCGTCGGTGGCGACATACAGCTCCACCTCCACCGGCCCGACCACCTGCACCGGGGCGGCGAGCGGCGCGGTCTGGAACGCCAGCACGTCACGTCGCGCCGCCAGCGGCAGGAAGGGCGGCCGGCAGCCGAAGAAATTCTCTCCCGCCACCTGGTCGAAGCTGCCCGGGGCCGCGACCGGCTCGAGGGAGGCAAAATTGCCGCCGATCGTGGGCACCGGGTCCGCCGGATCGAAATCATAGCTCAGCGGCATGGCTCGTTCCTGCGGCACCTGCGGGTCGAGCCGCAAATCGTTGTGCAGGTGCCATACCGACGGCGCCGCGCCCGGGAGCGGCCAGTCGGGCGCGGAAATCCAGCGCCCGCCATGGTCCAGATGCCCGGCCGCGGTGCGCCGCCCGCTGCCGCCGCCCATCACGAACACCCGCACCGACGGCTCCGGGTCGGGCAGGCCGAGGGTGACCGCGTCGAAATGGCGCAACTGGTAGTCCAGCCAGTCGCCGGCCCAGCTTTCCACCGGTGCTTCCGGCCCGAAATCGACGTCGCCGGCCACGCGCGCGCTGTGCTCGCCATGCGTCCACGGCCCCAGCACCAGCCGTTGGCGGCCGCGCCCGGCGGCACTCAGCCCGCGATAATTGCCCGTGGCCGTCGGCACGTAGGGATCGAACCAGGACGACACATGCACGCAGTCGGCGCGGCTGTAGCGGTGATGGAACCCCTCGGCGCACAGCCCCACCTGCTTCCAGAACGCATCCCGCGTGCCCTGGCACAGCAGGTCGAACAGGGCCGCCTCGGCGTGCGGAAGGTGGCGCAACGGCGAGGTGCCTTGCTGCCAGGGCCAGGCGGTAAACCAGGCCCGGATGTCCTCGGCCTCCAGCGCCGCGCTCACCAGCTTGTCGGCCGCCGCCTCGGGCGACTGGATCGCCTGCTGGAAGGCCCAGACCGCCTGGCGCAGCTCGAAGGCGCCGCCCTGGCGCACGCCGCTCGCCCAGGCATCGTTGAACCCGCCGGACTCGAGCACCTGCGCCACCAGCCCTGGCGGGTCGAGGCAGCCCAGCGCCGCCTGGGCGTGCGCGCCATAGGACAGGCCGATGCCACAGATGCGCCCGTCGCACCAGGCCTGCTCGGTGATCCAGGTGCAGGTATCCGCCCCATCCGCTCCCTCGGCCAGGTACTTCACGAAACGGCCTTCCGAGCCGCCGCGGCCGCGGCAATCCTGCACCACCAACGCGTAGCCGCGCGCATTGATCGCCGCCGCCAGCTCGCCCGCGCGACCGTACGGCGTGCGCTCAAGAACCACCGGCCAGGGACCAGGCCCGTCGGGCAGATGGATGTCGGTGGCAAGCCGGACGCCGTCGCGCAGGGCGACCATCTCGGTACGCATGGAGAAGCAATCCTTCCGAGTTCCTTGCGTTCAGCGTGGCCAGACGCGGGGCACGGGTCAACCGGCGCCAGACCCTGATGGTGCGCTCAGTTTGAGGTTCTGCAAAGCGTCGGGAGCGGAGTTGCGTGTCGTGGCCGCTTGAGGATATCGGGTTAAGCGGGAGGGCCTTGGGCGCGAAATTTCGACAGGGCGGCTGACCGCTCACGCAGCAACGAATCTGCGACTGCCCAAGTCATAACCGCGCAAAACATCCAAAGAGGTTTTTTAGAGCAGGCTATCTGCCTGGATATTCCCTTAGGTATCCCCTCATTTTGAGAATAGCCAACGATATCAAGAGCTTGCGCCATCGCCTCCGAACGGCCAACCGATTGATATTGCTGCGGCTTTTCAAAATGAGGGGATACCTGAGGGATATTCCGGCAAGACCGTTGCGGACGATCAGTCAGTTGATGGCTTGAAGAAATAAACACACGAGTCATCGACCTGATTAAGATCTCAGGTATCCCCTCATTTTGAAAAGCCGCAGCAATATCAATCGGTTGGCCGTTCGGAGGCGATGGCGCAAGCTCTTGATATCGTTGGCCATTCTCAAAATGAGGGGATACCTAAGGATTAAGATAAGCCTTTATGCCGGCCTCCTCCATGAACTCCGATACCGCCTTTCTGCAGCCAGCGTATTCGCCATAATCATCAATAATGATAAAGCCACCCGGAACCACTTTCCGGTACAAGCCCTCCAGACATACCTTTGTCGACGCGTGCCAGTCACCATCAAGTCGCAGTATCGCAATATCTCCAATTGTGTCGCTCGCCAGGGGAACCGTTTTCTGAAAAAATCCAGGATGATAGTGTAAGTAATCGCGGTCATACCCAATGACGTCTTCAAGCAAGTGTTTATTTCACCGATGGAGCCGTAGCCGCCTAACATATTGTAGATACCTTTGACGGGGGCCAATCGTCCATCAGCGGCGATCGGCCGCCCTGCCGCTCTTTCCACATTCTTTGACCACGGCGTCCCCGTCCAGAACCCGGTCCGGTTCACAGATGTCATCGAACGCATCAAACAGATGGATATGCCTGCGGGCCGTGCCGTTCCTGAGATTGGCCAGCGCCATCAGACCGACTGAACCGCCCTTCCACACGCCGCATTCGACAAAACTGCCGGACACGCCGGACTGTTCACAGTGGACAACCTGCTGATAAAGCGTCACCAAACGGATATATGGCAACATCGTGTTATTACGGACCTGCTTAATATATTCGTTTGCCTCTTTCTCAAAACGAAAACCCAGGCTGTGATCATAATCGGTGCGATAAAAGCTGGTCTTGGCCGGAACGGGTTTGATAGCGTAACCAAGCTTGGCGTGAATCCATCTGTCGCCACTGAGGAGGGTGCGTCGGATCGATTTGATGCGCATCTTGTACAATGTCCCTGTTTTAGCGGCCGGCGCCACCAGATCCTGCCCGGAAAACCTACCGCAAACGCGATCATCGTGGAACAAGTTTCCAGACATGTGCCGGAGATCGTGGCGGACCAGCCGGACGCACCCAAGCCGCCGCCGGCCTTCCGTGCGAGCTACGGGTTCCTGAGGATCGACATCACCGGACGATTGCTACGGCGCGCGCGGCTGAGCGCACAAGGCTTGTCTGCCGAAGACGTCGACATTCCTTCGGGCAGCCAATCAGTTGTTGATGATATTAAACTGATGCAGTTCTTCTCGCGTCAGCGCTCGCTTCTTGTTATTGGGTATGTCTGCGAACTCTGTCAGGAAATCGAGCGACAAACGCATCTGCACCAGATACTGCGCGATATCGGCGGCAACCTGTGCCGCATCCTGCTGGATATCCTTGACATCGTCCTCGATAGCTAAGGGAATGAGAAAGTCTGGCACGGTCGCTTGCGGGTCTTTCTGTTTGAGCTCCGCAACAGCATTATCAACCTTGTCGGGGTCAAGCTGCATATTCGGATGCCGCTTGTTGAATTCGGTGACGCTGTGCGGCGGCTTCACGATTTCGTCGTGCAACCGGTCTGCCATTCCATTGCTGAACATGTGCACTTCGAACGTGGCGCCGGGATCGACGATCCGCATGACGCCGCCCATGAATGCGAAGTTGCATGCGCTGATGCAGCGCGCGCCTTCAGGCACGCGGGTGGTGAATCCGCCCCGCCGGATCATGGCGCCAATCTTGAACCCCTCGTACAAATTACCACCGGGCGAATAGAACAGGATTTCGTTGATCGGTTTCGCCGCGGTGATCGCGGCAGAGAAGCGCAGAGCGTCGCCCTTATTGATCGCGCCCCAGACGAGGATGCTATTGGACCTACCACTGGGAATCAGGGTGAAATTCAGATCGTCCGACTTCAGTGCGACGCTGTCATCCATCTTATTGGGCAGCGGCACGAAGATTCCATTGCTGTCCGCCCGTGCACCCGTGCAGCACAGCAGCAGCGCCACCAAGGCGACCGAAGCCGGGCGCATCATGTCTGGCAGCATCATGCCTGGGCGACCCAGCCACCGTCGGCCGAGCGGCAATACCGCGAATTCTGAACCACTTGCTCGCCCTTGATGTACGCGACTTCCCGCACCGTACGGCATTCGCCGCCCGAGGCTTCGCGGTGGACGGCAACCACGGTCGCGGAGCCCCGCGCACCGGTGTCGTGGTTGGAGGTCCAGGCGGCGCTCCTGGCCGGCGGGCGCGGCGGCTCATTGTTGGGCGGGTAATAGGCAGGTTCAGCGAGCGCCTGCTGGGTGGCTGCCAAGGCGCGCTGTCGATCTTGCTCGTCCAGTTGCCGGCCGATTGCGCTGCCGATGAAATACCCGCCGGCTGCGCCGAGTGCCGCGCCGATCACTGTGCCCGTCGTGTTATTGCCAATTGCGTGGCCGAGCAGCCCACCGAAGAGAGCCCCGCCCCCGGCGCCCACGAGCCCGCCGGTTTGCTCGTTCGTTTGACACCCTGCCAGGCACAGCGGCACGGCAACAACAAATGCAACGGTAGAACGTGGATATCGCATCATGACCCTCCGGTTCCGCGCTGTCCCTGTTCGAGTCTGTCAACCATGCTCTGTGAAGCGGCAACGGGCACGTTCACCGAACGACATCAAGACACGGACCACGTACCCAAAACAAGTTTAGTTACTGTTGTGCCTTGATAGCGTTGATCCACGTCAACGCGGCTCTTCCCCGGGCATCGGCGTCACCAGGCGCCCAACCCGGTGCACTGGCCACGGTTGCCCCCACTGGTCGACCCGTGGCCTGCGCCTCAGCCTGCCCGTACCTCCGCCAGGAATCGGCCGACCTCGCCGCGCAGGCCCTCGGCCTGACCGGACAACGTTCCCGCCCCCTTCAGCACCTGCCCCGCTGCGCGGCCGGTTTCCTGCGCGCCCGCGCTCACGTCGATGATGGTCTCGCTCACCATCCGCGCGCCCTGTGCCGCCTCCTGCACGTTGCGCGCGATCTCCCGCGTTGCGGCACCCTGCTGATCGACCGCGTTGGCGATCGCCGCGGCGATCCGGCTGACCTCGTCGATCGTCGTCGCAATGCCGCCGATCGCCGTTACCGCCTCCTGGGTGGCGCCCTGGATGCGGCCGATCTGCTTGGCGATGTCGTCGGTGGCGCGCGCGGTCTGTGCCGCCAGCCCCTTCACCTCGCTTGCCACCACCGCGAAGCCGCGGCCGGATTCGCCGGCGCGGGCCGCCTCGATGGTGGCGTTCAGCGCCAGCAGGTTGGTCTGCCCGGCGATGCTGCTGATCAGGCTCACCACGTCGCCGATCTGCTGCGCCCCTTCCGCCAGCGCCCGCACCACCCCGTCGGTGCGCCGCGCATCGGCCACCGCCCGGTGGGCGATCGCCGCCGACTGCGCCACCTGGCGGCTGATTTCCGTGGTCGAGACCGACAATTCCTCGGCCGCCACCGCCACTGTCTGCACGTTGACACTCGCCTGCTCGGCCGCGGAGGCCACGGTGGCCGATTGCCCGGTGGTCTGCTGCGCCGTGCCCTCCATGGCCGAGGCCGTGTCGCGCAGTCCGGTGGCCGCCTCGGCCACCTGCCCGACCAGCTGGCCGATCTTCGCCTCGAACCCGTCGGCCAGCGCGCGCAGCGCCGCCCGCCGGGCCGCCTCGGTTTCCTGCGCCTGCACCGCCTGGCGCGCCCGCAGCGCCGCCGCCTCGCGCATGCCGTCGCGGAACACTTCCAGCGCGCGCGCCATCGCGCCCAGCTCGTCCTGCCGGTCGCGGGCCGGGATCGGCGTGTCCAGCCGTCCCTCGGCGAGCGCCCCCATGGCGGCGGTCAGTCGCGTCACCGGACCGGAGATGCTGCGGGCGAGCAGCACCGACAGCAGCAGCCCGAGCAGCACCGACCCGCCCGCCATCAGGGTGCCGCGACTCGTCGTGTCGTCCAGCGTGCTCTGCAGCGCCGCCTGGGTTTTCACCAGCGCTTCGTTCTGCGAGGCGCTGGTGCGGGCCAGCAGGTCGGCAACCTGCCCGCCGAGTTCGACATTGGTGTGGTCCACGATGCGGTCCACTTCCAGTACCACCGGCACCAGGGCATCGAACGCGGCGCGGGTGCGGGCGGTGAGCGCGGCCAGTTGTTGCAGGCGCTCATTCTGTGCGCCGGTTCCGTGCTGCAGCGCGTCGATGCGGCCGGCAAGGGCCTCGAGATATCCGTTCGCCCGGGTGACGTCCTCCTGCTGCCCGTCGGCCATGAAGCGGCCCATCGCGACCTCGGCCCGCAGCCTCCATGCCTGCGCCGTGCCGGTATCGGCCGCCACGGCGGTATCGCCGCTGGTGCGGGCAGCGGCCAGCAGCACGTCGAACAGCGGATTTGCGTCGGCGGCCAGCGCCACGAGCTGGCGCTCCATCGCCTTGCGGGCGGCGAGGCGCGCGGTCAGCTTCTCGGCATTCGCGGCGTACTGGCCGATCAGCGTGCCGGCCTCGGTCAGGGCCGCGCGCCGGCCCGGGTCGATCGCCGCCGCGGCGCACGCATTCGCCTCATCCCGGGCCGCGGCCAGCAGGCTGGTGATCTGCGCCGCCGTCGCCGGGTCGCCGTTGCGCCGGAACAGCAGCACCGTGCGCCGCGCATCGGCGAATGTGCTGCCGACATGCATCACGCGCGGGGCGTTGCTGGCGACCCTGTCATAGGTGGCGAACTCGCCGCCGATGGTGCCGAGGCCGAGATGGTCGGACACGCCGAGTGCCACCAGCAGCAGCAACACCACGCCGAAGCCGAGCGCGATGCGCATGCCGATCGAGGCGCGCAGGGAAAAGCGAGGGGAACGGGCCATGGGGAGCCTCTGGGAACATGAATGCTCACTCTTTGGCACCGCGCAATGAAGATTCCGTTTGCACCCCGGTCGGCCTCAGTACGGGTCGGCCTCAATATTCGAACTGGTAGGTCACCCCCACGCTGGTGCCGGAATCCTGGCCCGACGCGCTGGCTCCGGTCGCCCCCTGCTGGCTCTGCCCCACCGTCGCCTGTGCTTTCAGCCCGCGGAACAGGTCAACCTGAACGATCGCCTGCGTGCTGTTGCCGCCGGTGCCCTGCTTGGCGCCGACATACACGCCCTGGGCCACGTAGCGCCCGGCCTCCACCGCCGTGCCGGTGCCGCCCGCGCCGCTGCCCACTGACAGCCGGTCCAGCCCCAGCCCGCTGCGCAGCTTGTCCAGCGGATCGAACCCGCCGCCGCCGCCCACCCCCGAGATCTGCGCCAGCGCGCCGGCGATCTGCACCAGTTGCAGCGGACTCAGCGAGGACGAACTCTGGTGGAACAGCAGCCACGCCAGCACCTCGTCCTGCGGCAGCGTCGGGGTGGAGGAGAGCGTGATCTTCGGCGCGCTGGCATAGCCGGTGATCGCCAGGTTGGCGATGACGGTGCCGTTATTGCTGGTGGCCAGGAAGTTCAGCGTCG
This sequence comes from uncultured Acetobacteraceae bacterium, assembly GCA_903918195.1. Taxonomy (GTDB): domain Bacteria; phylum Pseudomonadota; class Alphaproteobacteria; order Acetobacterales; family Acetobacteraceae; genus Rhodovastum. The sequence goes on from CAIXDS010000231.1 coordinate 18,178, forward strand.
GATCGATCTTGCCGCTGCCGTCGAACCCGACCTCGCCGCGGGTGAACTGCAGGGTGACGCCGGCGATCGCGAACTCGCCGCGGCGCATCTTGAAACTGCCATCCGGTTGCGGCGCCGCGGCGGTGCCGCCAATGTGCAACTCACCGGACAGCTCGGCATCCAGCCCGCGGCCGCGCACGAAAATCTGCGAGGGCGCGTTCAGCGTCAGGTTCAGGCCGATATCCGGTCCGGGTGCCGGCGGGGGCGGCGGCTTCTGGCCGGGGCGGCGCACATTCAGCACCGCGACCGAGGTGGGGATGCGCTCGGGGATGCGGATTTCGGCCCGCTGGATGGTGATCTTGCCCGCTGCGTCCAGCCGGCCTGCCGCCTCGCCGCGCAGGGACAGATCGGCGTTGAGCGTCGCGGTCAGACGGTCGCTGGCCAGCGGGCTGGCGTTGCGCATGGTCAGCGTGAGTGCGACCGGCATCGGCTGGGTCAGGCCCACCGTGCCGGCGGCCGAGATGGTGCCCTTGCCGGCGCGGGCGGTGAACCGGGCGATGCGCACGGTCTGCCCCTCCGCCTGCACCACCGCCTCGATATCGGACAGCCGGGCGCCGAGGGCGAAATCCTGCACTTCGCCGCCGGTCAGCCGCAGCGTGCCGCCGGCATTCGGCGCGGCGAGGGTGCCGGCGAGGCTGGCGTCCAGCGCGATCCGCCCGCGCGCCTGCCGTCCGTTCACCGACAGGATCGGGTCGAGGGTCGCCAGGTCCACGGTGCCGCCGGCGCGCAGATCCATCGCCCCGGTCGGCGCCAGCGGCGCGGTGCCGGCCAGCGTCAGCCGGTTCTTCCCCGCGGTCAGCGCCGCATCCAGCCGGGCCGACTCGCCCTGCAGCGTGGCGGTGGCGGTCAGCGAGGCCGCGGGCAGGCCGGCGGCCGGGCCGGTGCGCAGGCGCATGCCGGTCGCGGCCAGCCGCACGGAGCCGGTCGGCCGCGCCGTCGTGCCGCCGAGTTTGGCGTCGGCTTCCAGCCGCCCGTCCGCCTGCAGGTCGGGGGCGACGGTGCGGGCGAGGTCGGCGGTGACGTTGCGCAGCGAGGCGGTCAGGTCGAGCGTCGGGCTGACCCGTCCGGCCACGTCCAGCACCGCCTCGCGCAGGCCCATCCGCAGCCGGTCCACCGCCACCCCGTCGGCGAAGGAGAGCCGGGTTGGGGCCAGCAGGCGCAACGTTTCGCCCTTCCAGCCAGCCTGCAGGTTCCTCACCCCGAGCGTCCGTCCTTGCGTGTCCAGCGTCGCGCTGGTCTGCACCGACAGGTCGGCCCCGGACACCCCGGTCAGGCTGGCGGACAGCGCCAGGGCCAGCGCGTCCTGCGGTCCGCTCACGTCCAGCCGCAGGCCGCCGCCGATGCCCCCGGCACTTAGCCCGGCCACGCTCAGCCGCGCCTCGGTCACCGGCTTGCCCACCGGGTCGCGCACCCGCGCGGTCAGGGTGGCCTCGCCCACCGTGGCTTGGCCGGGCAGCCCGGCGTTGCGCGCCTTGAGATCGACCACGGCCACCGGCACGCCGCCCTGCTGTTCGGTGCGCAACACGGCATCGATGGCGCCGGCAAGGCGCTGTCCGGCGAGGCGGGAAAACTCGGAAAGATCACCCGCCTTCACCGTCAGTGTTCCGAGCGGCAGGGTCGCGCCCGGCGGCAGCTCCAGCTTGCCGTCCGCATGGGTGCTGCGCCAGTCGGCGCGGCTGATGTCCAGGTGCAGGGTGCCGCCGGCATCGCGCACCGCCTGCGCCGCGAGCACCAGCGGCGCCCCTTCCAGCTTGCCCTCGGCGGTCACCGTGCCGGCGGGATGCCCGGGCAGGCCCTGCGCCGCGATGACGGCGTGCAGCGGACTGCGCGGGAACCCGGAGGTCGCGACATCGCCGGTGAGATCGGCGGTGAGCGAAAGATCGTCGGTGCGGCCGGTCGCATGTCCGGTCGCGGTCAGGGCGCCGTCCAGCTGACTGGCCAGCGCCTTGAGCTCGGACAGGCCGACCCGCCAGTCCAGCGCCAGTTCGCCGCCATCCAGCGAGCCCTTGGCCGCCACGCTGAGCGCGCGCCCGTCCAGCTGCAGTCGGGTGAGAAACACCGAAGAGCCGAGCAGCGTCGCCGACACGCCGAGTTTGCCATCCGGTCCGAGCAGGGCCGGAACCGGCGCCATTCCGCCGGTGATCCTCACCGTCCCGTCGGTGGAAATATGCGTGCCGGTGGCATCCTGGGTGGCCTTGAGGGTCAGCGCCGTGCGTCCCCGCACATCCACCCCGCCGGCCGCGGCAAGCGGCGCAAGATCGGGCAGGGTCAGGGTGGCATCGGCCGACAGCGCGCCCGCCGTCCGCGCGCTGCCCGCCAGCGCGACCAGCGGGTGCGCCAGCGAAAACCGCACCGGCCGGCCCGGGGCGTCCAGCCCGGCATCCAGGCTCAGGCGCAGCGGCGCGGCGGCGAGCAGATCGGGCTTTGGCCCGGGCAGGCGCAGGCCCTCGGCGGTCGCCTCCAGCGTCGCCGCCCCGGCGTGGCCGGCGGCCTGCACGGACAGAAGGCGCAGCCCCGCCCCGGCCGAGTCCAGCCCGTCCAGCCGCAACGTGGCGGTGGCTTCCGGGGCGGCGAAGCGGCCGTGCACATGCGCCTCCAGCGCCACCCCCTGCCAGGACAGGTCCGGCCGCGGCCGCATCGCCGGCGCGCTGGCCGTCAGGTCGAGGTCGCCCGCCATGCCGGTCAGGTCCAGCGTGCCCTTGGCGTCGGCGCGCAGTTGCCCGGCGGTGGCGGCGAGCGACAGCGCCACCGCATTCCATGGTCCGTCCACCGCTACGGTGGCGCCGATCGCCCCCAGCTCCGGCAGCCCGGCGAGCCGGCTGGCCATGCCGCCGGCCGGCTCCTGCGCCTGCAGATGGGCGCGCACGGCATTGGCGTCGATCCGGGCGTCCACATGGTAGCTGCCCGGGCCGTCAAGCCGCTCGATTGCCAGCGCGGCCTCGCCCGCCCACAGCGCGGTGAGGCGGCCGCTGCCATTCACCGACAGCGCCGCCGCGGCGCCGGCCACCGGGGCGCCCAGCTCGATCCGGTCGATCTGCAGCCGCGCCAGCTCCACCGGCACCGGCAAGGAAAATGTCCCCGCTCCTGACGAAGCGGTGGCCGGCGACGGTTCGGCGGGACCGGGGGCGGGCAGCCGGGCGACACCGATGCGGCTGGCGGTCAACGCCGCGATGCGCGCCTCGCCGGCGAGCAGACGCAAGGGGGAAAAATCGAGCCCGGCGTCCTGCACGGTCAGCCACACGCCGGCGGCGTCGCGCACCTCGATCCGGTCCAGCCGCAGCGCCGTCGGGAAGGTGCCGGCGAGGCCCGTGAGCGTCACCTGCCCGCTGGTGACCTGGGCGGTGACGCGTTCCACCAGCCGGCGTCCGGGATCGGTGTTCAGCCCGACCAGCGCCACCGTCAGCGCCAGCACGGTCAGCACCACCAGCCCGCCGGCCACCCAGGCCAGGATGCGCAGCGCCCGCATCAGAACGCCCTTCATCAGAACGCCCCCATCAGAAGGATTGCCCAAGGCCGAGATACAGCTCGAACGCATCCTCCTTCGGCTGGTGCGTCAGCGGCACCGCCACATCGGCGCGGATCGGGCCGATCGCGGTGTAATAGCGCACGCCCGCGCCGGCACCGACGCTGGCGTTGCCGTTGAACGGCACGCCGGTGGTGCCGACCTGACCGGCATCGACGAAGGCCACCGCGCCCCAGCTCTCGCCGAAACGCTGGCGGAACTCGACGCTGCCGACATCGACCCCGGTGCCGCCCTGCGGCTTGCCGTCGGGGAATTGCGGCCCGACCGACTGGTAGCGGAAGCCGCGCACCGAGCCGCCGCCGCCGGCGTAGAAACGCTGGTCGGGCGGGATCTCGAACTGGCTCGCACCGTTCACCGACCCCACCAGGCCGCGCACGGCGAGGATGCTGCGCCCCTGCGTGCCCGCCACCCAGTTGCCCACATCCAGGTAGGTGCTGGCGCTGGCCTGGGCGATGGTGAAGAAGCTGTTCGACCCGCTGCCGCTGGCCAGGCTTTCGCTCGGCGTGACCGTGATGGCCGCCCGCACGCCATGCTGCGGATTGAACAGGTCATGGGTGCTGTCGTACTGCGCGCCGATCGGCACCTGCAGCAGCGAGTAGCTGCGCCCGACATCCTCCTGCAGGATATAGGCCTGTTCGTATTGCAGCCCGACGCTGACCTTAAGGTCGTCGGTGAGCTTGCGCGCCAGCGTGACCCCGGCGATCGCGGCGGTGCGGTCGTAAGCCTGCAGATACTCGCGCACGGCCTGCAGGTTGAAGCTCAGCGACTGGGCGCGCTGCCACCAGTCCGGCAAGGTCAGCACCGCGGTGGCGTTGTAGCCGGGCTGCGTCGCCGCGGTGCCGCCAAGTTCGGTCGCGGCGATGCCGAGCGCCAGCACCTCGGCATTGCCGAACAGGTTGCGGTTCGTCCAGGTCGCGCTGACGCTGCCGCCCAAATCGGTCGAATAGGCCGCCCCGAAATCCACCACCCGCAGCTTCCGCTCGGCCACCTCCACGTTCATCGGCAACTGTCCTGCTGCGTCCAGTGTATCGGCCGGGCGGATGCGCACCGAGGCGACCGCCGGCACGGCGGCCAGATCCTGCCGCGCCTTCTCGATCGCCACCGGGTCGAAACGCTGCCCCTGGGCCAGCAGCAGGCGCCGGCGGATATAGGTTTCGTTCAGCCGCGTTTCGCCGCTGATGCTGATCGGACCGAGATCGACGCGCGGCCCGGACTGGACCGTGAAGGACACGTCCAGCGCGTCCTCGGCCGGCACCAGGGTCGCCGCCGGTTCGCCCACCTTCGCCAGCGCATAGCCGTCGTTCAGCAGGGCGGTGCGCATGCGGTCGCCGGCGGCCAGCACGGCGGCGGCGCGGGCCGGGTCTCCCGGTGCGAGCTGGAGGGCGGCGCGCGCCACTTCGGGCACATCGGGCGGCAGCGCCACATGGCGCAGATGGAACAGCTGCCCCGGTGTGAGCGTGACCGCCACCTTCACCGGGGTGCCCTCCGGGTCGGCCTCCAGCGCGTCGGCCAGCCCGGGGTCGTCGAGCGGCTTGCCGGCCACCGTGATGCCGACGCTTCCATCGTAGTAGCCAAAACTGTTCAGCACGGTGTGCAGCCGGTCCAGGTCGCCGCGGGCGCGGCCGATCAGGCCGAACGGCCCCACCGGCGCGCCCTCGCGCAGCGTGACAAGGGACGAGGTATCGTGCGCCGCCTGGTCCAGCGCGGCATCGCCGGTGGGCGCGATGGCGACCTCATAGGCCAGCGGGTCGGCGGCCCGGACGGGCGCGCCCCACAGCGCCGCCGCCACGGCCAGCGCCGCCACCGTGCGCGCCAGCATGTGCAGCCGGCAGCCGGTGTGAGGCCAAAAACTTGTGTGAGGATCGTATTCCATCCACCTGCAAACCTGCCACAAATGCCCGTCTTGGCAAGTGACCCGTCGCGAAAGTGATCCGATCCGGGAGCGCAAAGCGGATTTCGCCGTCCCGGCACGCGCCATCATTGTGTCGCGCCGCATCGCGCGCTATGGCGAAGCCATGCCCGGAACCCCTCGACGGCTGAAGGTCAAGCGCCTGCCGCTTTCGCAACGCCCGGACCAGCGTGCCGACCAGGCCGACTGGATCGGCATGCTGCCGCCCGGACGCAACATCCTGCGCAGCCTGCGCGTGCTGCGGCGGCTGCTGCTGGTGCTGCTCTGCACCGTGATCTCGGTGCCGGTGCAGGCCTTGCTGGTGTTGCTGCCGGGCACCGCCAAGGCGCGCTTCCCGCGCTTTTACTGGTACTGCATCTACCGCTCGATCGGCCTGAGCGTGCAGGTGGTCGGCGCCCCGGCGCACCGCACCGCCGACGGAAGGCCGATCGTGTACGTATCGAACCATTCCTCCTGGCTCGACATCCTGGTGCTCGGCAGCCGGTTGCCGGCCTGCTTCATCGCCAAGGAGGAGGTGACGCGCTGGCCGCTCATCGCCACCATCGCCCGGCTCGGCCGCAGCGTCATCGTGCAACGCCGCCGTGCCTCCACCGGCCGCGAACGCGACGACATGCGCACCCGCCTCGCCCACGGCGACAGCCTGATCCTGTTCCCCGAAGGCACCACCTCGGATGGCTCACGGGTGCTGCCGTTCCGCTCCGCCTTCCTGTCGATCGCCGAACTGCCGGTGACCGCGGATGGCCTGCCGCCGCTCGTGCAGCCTGTTTCGGTGGTCTATGACCGGCTCGCCGGGCTGCCCACCGGACGGGCGAACCGGCCGCTGTTCGCCTGGTACGGCGGCATGGACCTGTTCACGCATTTTTGGCGGCTGGCCCAGCATTGCGGATTGCGGGTGACCGTGGTGCTGCACGCCGCCCTCGATCCGCGCGACTTTCCCAGCCGCAAGGCCCTGACCGCCGCCACCTGGGAAGCGGTTGCCGGCGGCGCCGCGACGTTGCGGCAGAACCGCAAGGCCATGCCGTTGACACCTTTGGGCGCGGAAAAGGCGGCCGCGAACGCCCGGGCGGCTTATGCGTGAAGCGAACGCAGGAAGGTCATTGCAATCCATTCCGTTAAGAAATCTGCGGGCTGTCCTTCGTACTTGACATGACCACGGGAGTGTCTGCGAGTATCGCGGCACTGACAGCAGGGATACTCACAGGTGGCACACTGGCGCCCGTGCGCTTGACCCGCCGGTTCATGCCGTCGATTCCGTCCAGCCTTTCTGCCCCTAGGTACCGGGCGGAATGGAGACAACGGTGTTGACCGGCGCACCGACCATCACACCCCCCAGGCGTCTGCACGTCATCACCTGGGGCTGCCAGATGAACGTGTATGACAGCGGCCGCATGGCCGACGTGCTGGCTCCGCTCGGCTACGCGCCGACCGCGGATGCTGGCGATGCCGATATGGTTATCCTCAATACCTGTCATATCCGGGACAGAGCCGCCGAAAAGGTCTTTTCCGAACTCGGAAAGCTGCGCCTGCTCAAGCAGGCGCGGGCCGAGGCGGGCGGGCGCATGATCCTGGCGGTGGCGGGCTGCGTCGCCCAGGCCGAGGGGGCGGAAATCCTGGCTCGCGCCCCGTTCGTCGATATTGTGCTGGGGCCGCAGACCTATCATCGCCTGCCCGAGATGGTGGCGCGCGCCAGCCGGGCCGCCGGTGCCGTCATCGACACCGAATTTCCCGCCGACGACAAATTCGACCACCTGCCCGATGAAGCGGCGCCGCAGGGGCTCACCGCCTTCCTGACCATCCAGGAAGGCTGCGACAAATTCTGCAGCTTCTGCGTGGTGCCGTACACCCGCGGCGCCGAGCAGAGCCGCGCGGAGGCGGCGGTGCTGGCCGAGGCGCGCCGGCTGGTGGCACAGGGGGCGCGCGAAATCACCCTGCTCGGCCAGAACGTCAACGGCTGGCACGGCACGGGTGCCGACGGCGCGCCGTCGACGCTGGGCCGGCTGGTGCGCCGGCTGGCCGAAATTCCGGAGCTTTGGCGCATCCGCTACACCACCTCGCACCCGCGCGACATGGACGACGACCTTATCGCCGCCCATGCCGAGGTGCCACGCCTCATGCCGTTCCTGCACCTGCCGGTGCAGTCCGGGTCCGACCCTGTGCTGGCGGCGATGAACCGGCGCCACAGCGTGGCCGATTTCCGCCGCATCATCGAGCGGCTGCGCGCGGCGCGGCCCGACCTGGCGGTGTCGTCGGACTTCATCGTCGGCCATCCCGGCGAGACCAGGGCGGATTTTGCCGCGACGCTCGCGCTGGTGCGGGAGGTGGGTTTCGCCCAGGCGTTCAGCTTCAAATATTCGGCCCGCCCCGGCACCCCGGCCGCCGCGTCACCCGGACAGGTGGACGAGGCGGAAAAGGATGCACGGCTGCAGGAACTGCAGGCGCTGCTGCGCGACCAGCAGGCGGCGTTCAACCGGTCCTGCGTCGGGCTGACCGTGCCCGTGCTGTTCACCGGGCTTGGACGGCATCCCGGCCAGGTGGCGGGGCGCTCGCCCTGGCTGCATGCCGTGCACATATCCGGTCCGGCCAGCCTGATCGGCACCGAGACCCGGGTGAAGATCGAGGCCGCCTTCCCCAACTCCCTTTCCGCCAGCCTGCCAGAACAGGAGCGAGCCTGCGCTTGAGCCAGATCGTCACGTCCCCGACGTCCGACCGCACCCAGGCCAACCCCACCCCATCGGGCAAAGCCGTAACCCTCACCTTCGCCGACAATGCGCTGCTGCCGTTGCTGCTGGGTGACCATGACCGGTATCTGGTCCGCCTGGAGCAGGGGTTGGGCGTGCGGCTGTCCTGCCGGGGCAACCGTATCGCGATCGGCGGCGATGCCGGCCGGGTCGATGCCGCCGAAATGGCGCTGACCGCGCTGTACCGGCGGCTGGAACGCGGCGAGCCGATCGGCGCCAGCGACGTGGACACGGCCATCCGCATGAGCGAGATCGACGACCCGCGGCTGCCGCTGTCCGACCTGCCGGCCATCCGCACCCGCCGTGGCGCGGTGGGGCCGCGCAGCCCCGGTCAGGCCGGATACATGGACGCGCTGGCGCGCTCGGAAATGGTGTTCGGCATCGGCCCGGCCGGCACCGGAAAAACCTATCTGGCGGTGGCGCAGGCCGTCGCCATGCTGCAGGCCGGCAAGGTGGACCGCATCGTGCTGTCCCGCCCGGCGGTGGAGGCCGGCGAGCGGCTGGGCTTCCTGCCCGGCGACCTGAAGGAGAAGGTGGACCCCTACCTGCGCCCGCTCTACGACGCCCTGCACGATATGATGCCGGGCGAGCAGGTGATCCGGCGGATGGGCACCGGCGAGATCGAGGTGGCGCCGCTGGCCTTCATGCGCGGCCGCACCCTCGCACACGCATTCGTGATCCTGGACGAGGCGCAGAACACCACCGCGGTGCAGATGAAGATGTTCCTCACCCGCATGGGCGAGGGCACCCGCATGGTCATCACCGGTGATCTCAGCCAGATCGATCTTCCCACCGGCACCCGTTCGGGCCTGCGCGATGCGCTGGACACGCTGGAAGGGGTGGCCGGCATCACCGTGTGCCGGTTCGACAAGCGCGACGTGGTGCGTCACCCGCTGGTGGCCCGCATCGTTGACGCCTATGAACAACGCGAGGCGGCCCAGAAGGACGTTCGCCGGAGCCGCGCCGTCGCGGCGGAGGTGGCGGGCAAGTAAGTATGGACCCTTCCAGTATACGGTGCCCCGCCGCGGCGGGGTTCCAGATCATCGTGGACGAGCCGGCCTGGCGCCGCGCCGTCCGTAATCCCGAGGCGATGGCGGCGCGCGCCGCCCGGGCCACCGGGATTGGTTTCACGGTTCTGCTGGCCTCGGACGCCGCGGTGAAGCGGCTGAACGCCCGCCACCGTGGCCGCAACAAGCCGACCAACGTGCTGACCTTCGAACCCGCGGCACCCGGCCTGCCAGGCGAGATCGTGCTGGCGCTCGGCACGGTGCGGCGGGAAGCGGCGCAGGCCGGGCGGCGCCCGGCGCACCATCTGGCCCACCTGGTGGTGCATGGCGGATTGCACCTGCAGGGCCACGACCATCACGGGGCCGGCGAGGCGCGCCGGATGGAGATGGCGGAAGCGCGCATCCTGCACCGGATCGGCGTCGGCAATCCGTGGAAGCGGACATGAGCGCCCTCAGCCGCGCCGGATTGCTGAACCGCATCCGCGCGCACCTGACCCGCCGCCCGTGCGAGCAATCCGTGCGCGCCTCGATCGCCGAACTGGTGGAGGAAGCGGCGCAGGCGCCGCAGGTGCCGGGGCAGGTGCCGGAACTGGACCGCCAGGAACGGGCGCTGATCGCCAATGTGCTGCGGCTGCGCGGCACCACTGCCGACGACGTCATGATCCCGCGCGCCGACATCGTGTCCATGCGGGTGGACGTGACGCTCGACGAGGCGATCGACCAGCTTCGCCGCGAGGGCCATTCGCGCCTGCCGGTGTATCGCGAGGAACTCGATAACATCGTCGGCATGGTCCACATCAAGGACGTGTTCGCCTATGTCGGCCGGCCCGACGGCTTCCGGCTGGAGAGCATCCTGCGCCGCCCGCTGCTGGTGGCGCCGCAGATTCCGGTGCTCGACCTGCTGCTGCAGATGCGCCAGGCGCGCATGCATCTGGCGCTGGTGGTGGACGAGTACGGCGGCATCGACGGGCTGGTGACCATCGAGGACCTGGTGGAGCAGATCGTCGGCGATATTTCTGACGAGCATGATGAAGTGCTTGGGCCGATGGTGACCGAGCGCGGCGACGGCTCGCTTGACCTTGATGCGCGGCTGCCGGTGGAGGATTTCGAGGCGCGGCTGGGTCCGGTTCTGAGCGAGGACGAGCGCGAGGCCGACATCGACACGGTGGGCGGGCTGGTGTTCACCCTGGCCGGACGGGTGCCGGCGCGGGGCGAGGTGATCGGGCATCCTTCGGGGTTTGAGTTTCGCATTCTGGAGGCGGATGCGCGGCGGATCCGGCGGGTGCGGGTGCGGCGGACGGTGGCGCCGCAGCAGGAGGCGGCGGAGTGAACCGGCCGGGGCGCGGCCCCGGACCCCGCCAGGAGGCTTTGCCTCCTGGACCTCCACCAAGGGCTTTGCCCTTGGAACCCTTAACGGAATGGGTGCAGGGGTCTCTCGGCCGTCGCGCGAAGGCACGTTGCGCGTTGGGCCGCCGTACGCTTGCAGCCCTTGATCTTTATCGAGGCATCCACATCCTCATCGGAGCGGGGCACGCTGAGGAAGCGAGCGTAGGTTCGGAAAGTGCAGGGCGTGGTGTGCGGAGGACAAGGCGGCCATATCGCCGCCTCCCGATGCCATTCGGTACCGCCAGAGCGGTCGAAAACGGTTCGTATGTTCGCCCATCGTTTGCCGATGACCCGCCGTGGACTTGCGGGCAACCCGGTCGTTGCACGCCATATGATCGGAGCCTGACCGGTGCTTGGCGGTTTCGGATGGTCGGTGCGCCCGGAGATTGGCAGGTGTCTTTTGCTTACAAGAAAAACGAACGAGGACCAAATGATCAAGATTTTGTACACCAGTTCCGCCGCTCATCCGATGTCAGCAGAAGATCTTCTTAATTTGTTAAGTCAAAGCTTAAAAAACAATTCTAAAAATGGCGTGACAGGAATGCTGCTCTACGGAAACGCAACTTTTTTGCAGGCTCTTGAAGGCGAGGAAGAATCTGTCGATAAACTCTACGAGAAAATTCAGAATGATCCACGGCATATCAACATCAAATTACTGCGCCGCAGGACCATACAGTATCGCCGGTATTCAGATTGGAGTATGGGTTTCAAGCGCATATCAGAAAAAGAATTAAAGCAGATAGAGGGTTTGAGGGATTTCAGCGAAAAGGATTTCAACGCCGAATATCTAACGCAGCACTCCGCTGTGGTGGAAAGTATCATGGACAACTATCGTACCCCATACTGGGATCCATTGGTCCGCGAGCTTGATCAAAAGGAAGAAGTCATACGAAATTTGAAAAAGACGATTGCACACTCAAAAAGTTGCGCTGAAATCGCCATCCTCGTGCTCGAAAGCATCGGTGATGCAAGCAAGGCAGGAAGCTTGACGGAGGGGCACGTGCATCTTAGCGAGCTTGCCCTGGACGCGCTAAAACAGATCTAACCAGCTGCCGCCGTGTTTCGCTTCCGGTTGGCGCTGTTCGCCGCGGCGTGGCCGGCTCGATGTATGACGATGGCCGAGGCCGTCCCCCTTTGGCCCGCGGGGCCGCCTTCGGCTTCGAATACCTTTCAAAGGCGGGTGAAAGTATAGGTGCAGGGCCGCACGTCGAGCCGCTTTCCGCTGCCTTGCGGGCCGTCGAATTTGGCCAGCACCTTGGAAAAATACAGCATGCCCTGTTCGGGAGAACCGGCAGTGTATGCCGGGTCACCTGTCACGCCAGTAACATCGATCAGGGTCGTGCCGTCGGTATTGAGTGTTCCATCGATCGAAAGAAAACTTGGCTGATCAGGAAAGCCGTCACTGCCGTGCAGCACACCATTGCTGATTTGGGCCATAAACCGCCTGGTGAATCCCCTCGCGGCGCCCGACGCGGGGCATTCCATGAAAACGGACCAGCTGCCGCCGAAAGCCTTGGTCACGGAGGTCACGGATGCCGGCGCAGGCACCGACCCGTTGAAGAAGAACCTGCCGGAGATAGGCGAGGAGGCGAGCCAGGGCTGCTGCATGCCGCTTGTGGTTTCCTTCACGGCCAGGCCGACCCGATTAAAGACACGAAACACGTCCAGACCGGGCTGTTGGATCGCATCCACGAGCGCCGCGGTGTAGGGACTGTTCGCACCGTCGCCATCGAGGGCCACGTTGCCAGGTTGTGTCGCGTAGGCAATCAGTGTCCCTTCGGGGGCCTGCATCGGTGCAAGCCCTCCAACGCCGAGCGCGCGGGCCAGTCCTCCAGTGCCTTCCCTGGAAACCCGCATCCGGTCCGCCCGTCCGACGGTCGCGCCGCCACTGATGGACAGGAAGGGGTTGTTGCGGCAGGCATCCAATATAAGGATGTTCAGGTGCGTTTCGGCAAGTTCCATCTGCCGCAACACAAACGCCGTACTCACCATTTGGAAGTTCAAATCTCGCTGGCGGTTCGGATTTGCATCGACGGGAACAAGCCAATTTGTGCCATCCACCTGCAGACCATGACCGGAATAGTAGAAGAGCGCGGTGTCTGCGCCGAGGATGGCTTTTCCGAAATCCTGCACGGCCTGATCGAAATGAGCCTTGCTCATGTTGAGCTGGGGGCCGTTGCCGATAATGGTGAAACCGAGGCGGGCGAGAGTCTGGGCGACAAGGAGGGCATCGTTGCCGGGATTGGGCAGCCGGCCGACGATCTGGTAGTCCGCATTGCCCACAACCAGCGCAACTTTCCTGCCGTCCGCGAGTACGGATTGATCCAGTGTCGCGGATAGAAGGCCGACAGCAAAAAGAATGAAGACAGCGGAGCTACGAAGGATGCCCATTCTTTACGGTTCGCATGTGTGCGGCGAGGCCCGCATCATGATGCGGTCCAGGCGCGTGATGCAAGACCTCTCACGCCATCAACGCGCCCATCGCCTGCTGCATGAACAGCCGCTTCAGCGGCGGAATCCGGTCCACCGCGGCGATCCCCAGATCGCGCGCCAGCCGCAGCGGGGGGAAATCATTGCTGAACAGCCGGTCCAGCGCGTCGGTTGCGGCCAGCATGAGCATGTTGTCCGGTCGCCGTTCCGCCTGGTAGCGGCGCAGCAAATCCGTCGCCCCCGGGTCCTCGCCGCGGCCCAGTGCTCCAATAACTAGATCGCCCAGGACCGAAATATCGCGGAAGCCGAGGTTCAGGCCCTGGCCGGCAATCGGGTGCACCCCGTGCGCCGCGTCTCCGGCCAGAACCAGGCGCGTGTCGTAATAGCGGTGCGCGATCATGGCCGAGAGCGGATAGCACCAGCGTCGGCCGAGCAGGCGGATTGCGCCGAGATGGTCGCCCAGGCGGCGCGCCGCCTCGCGGATGAAGCGGTCCTCGTCCATCGCCATCACGTGGGCGGCCATGGCGTCGCGCTCGGTCCAGACGATCGCGGAGATGTGATCGGCGGCTTCGTTGGCCGCCAGCGGCAACTGGGCGAAGGGGCCGGCGGGGAGGAAATGCTCCAGCGCGCTGCCGTGGTGCGGGCGCTCATGGGCGATGGCGAAGACGATGCCGCTCTGTCCGTACGGCAGGCGGGTGACCGGAATGCCGGCCTCCCGGCGCAGCGGCGAGGCGCGGCCCTCGGCGGCGACCACCAGGCGGCAGGACAGGGTCGGGCCGCCGGCGATATGCACCAGCGCGCCGGCTTCGTGCCGCTCCACCCGGGCGGCGGCGGGGGCGAACACCGACACGTCGGCAAGTTCGTGCAGGCGGGCGTTGATCGCCACCCGCAGGCTGCGCGCCTCCACCATCCAGCCGAAGGCACCGCCCGAGGCATCGGGGTCGTCGGCGGTGGCCACGTCGCGGCTGTCGAAATGCAGGAACAGTTTGGACGCGGGCCGGCCCAGTTTGCCGTCGGTGACGCGGATGTCGAGGATCGGGCCGGGCCTGAAGGGCAGGCGGTCCCACAACCCGGCCTCGGTCAGCACGCGGCGCGGGCCGGAGGCGATGGCGTAGGCGCGGCCGTCGAAATCGGGGTGCTCCATCGGCGGCAGGGCGGCGCGGTCGATGATGGCGGTGCGGATGCCGGCCTCGCCCAGCCGGCAGGCGAGCGTGCCCCCCACCGGGCCGGCGCCGACGATGCAGACATCCACAATGCGGGTTCCGGTCATGTCGCCCCTCCATCCGCCTGCCCGGTGTTTGCCGCTCGGGGGGCAGGCACAGGAAAAGGAGGCGCACCTGCGCGCGAATGCAAGACTCTGCCCGCGGATTGTGCACACTGGGCGGCCGACCGGATGGAATCGCGGGCGGAATCGCGCGGCACGATTCTTGATTGGGGAGGCGGTCACAGGCAACCGGAGCAAGCGGCAAAATGAAGCTGATCATCGCCATCATCAAGCCATTCAAGCTCGACGACGTGCGCGAGGCGCTCACGCCGCTCGGCGTTCAGGGGCTGACCGTGTCCGAGGTAAAAGGCTTCGGCCGGCAGAAGGGGCAGACCGAGATCTACCGCGGTGCCGAATACCATGTGAACTTCCTGCCCAAGGTGAAGATCGAGGTGGTGGTGAGCGACGACCTTGCCGATCTGGTGGTCGAAACGATCGTCGGCTCCGCCCACACCGGAAAAATCGGTGACGGCAAGATATTTGTTCTTGATGTTGATCGCGCCGTGCGCATCCGTACCGGCGAGACAGATTCCGACGCGCTCTGAGCGCACAGCACAAGCGAAGGATACGACCCGTATGAATACGCTGCTTCGGCGCGCCTGTTGGGCGCTTCCGGTACTTTTTATTGCTTTTCCGGCTTTTGCCGATGACGCACCGAAGATCGATTCCGGCGATACCGCCTGGATGCTGGCCAGCACCGCCCTGGTGCTGCTGATGACGGTTCCGGGCCTGGCGCTGTTCTACGCCGGCATGGTGCGTAAGAAGAACGTGCTGGCGACGATGATGCAGTCGTTCATCATCACCTGCCTGGTCACGGTGCTTTGGTTCGTGGTCGGCTACAGCATCGCTTTCACCCCCGGCAACGCCTATTTCGGC
>CAIXDS010000232.1 GCA_903918195.1 uncultured Acetobacteraceae bacterium
AGCCCTGAGGACGGCAGTGGTGCGGGAGCGCAGCGACACGGTGCCGGCCGAACCGCAGGCGCTCCGCCGCTGGCGGAGCGGGGCTTGAAGTGACCGGCGCCCGGCCCAAACCGCACGCATCCGAGGGGGTGACGCCGACACGCCACACCGGTGATCCCCGTGGCCGGAGAGAGATCGACGCGTTCATGGCCTGGTTCACGCCCGGTCC
Source organism: uncultured Acetobacteraceae bacterium (assembly GCA_903918195.1). Lineage (GTDB taxonomy): Bacteria > Pseudomonadota > Alphaproteobacteria > Acetobacterales > Acetobacteraceae > Rhodovastum. Next base: position 209 of record CAIXDS010000232.1, read on the forward strand.
GCGCAGCCCCACGGTTTCCCGCCCGGTGCGGTGGATCATCCACACCGATGGGCTGGTTGCCTGCCCGGCGCCATGCCCCCGATACCGAACCGCCCCGCTTCGGCTGGCACACGTTCGACCGCCGGCGCCGGCGCGATCGGGGAGCCTGCCGGGTGTGCCGAGGTTGCAGGGAAGGGCGGGACGCAGGCTTGCGGGTCTGCCGGCCGGCGTCGCCGCGCCGCTGTGCTGTGCCTGACCGTTGGGGCCGGCCGCGCGCACCAGACGGCGGCGCGTGGATGCACACCGACGAGCTGATCGCTACCGACCCGCCGACCCGCCGGATTGCCGGTGCAGAGCAGGTGGAGCCGTCCTGCCTTGCCACCGGGAAATGGCTCGCGGGCCTGCGCTCGTGGACAACCCGGGGGTGCTTCCGCTGCGCGCGTCACGGGCAGGACAGGGGGCCGGGCAACGCGGTCGGGCGGCGATCGGCAGTGCTATCAGCCGTGTTCGAGTTGGGCGCGATTTGCTGGGGAAGACGGAGCGGGCGCGGGCCGCAGGTCGCTTCCAGCCGTGTGGCGGAGGCGGCGACGGTGCGATGCCCAGGCTCTCCGTCTTGTCCGAGGAGCACGACGAGACTGGTCGGGTGCTGCGGGTGCGCGGCCTGCCCGGTGCCATCACGCGGCTGCGGCGGAGCCTTGCCGCGCATTGAGTCTTCATTCCGGGGAGCGCCCATCGTCGTCACCCAGCAGTCTCGCCCGTCACCTCCGAAGCGGACTCTCCCCGGCGGCCGTCGGATGGCGGGAGTGGGTGGATAGCCGATATTGTCGGTCGGTCGACTCGAGAAAGCGTGACCGGGCGGAGAAACCGCATCCGGCACGACAAGCCTCAACACCTATGGGTTGATCCAGCCTGGTCGCGGCCAGTTGGTCCGCTCCATCTCGGCCTTTAGCTGCTCTCTTTCCTTGAAGATCGCCTCACGCCGACTCGCGAGGGTCGTCCGAAGCTCCGGAGCGTCGACACCCTTAAGCTTGCTCAAGAGCCAATCGCAAGTGCCGAACAGCAGTGGTGGCCACTTATTCACAAAGAATTTCAGTACTGTCAGTGACATTGTCTGCAACTCCGAAGCATCAACTCCGTCGGGAGGATCGAACGCGATCCTGACCATTTCGAACAATTTAAGAAGGTCGAAGTCTTGCTTCAGGCGATGGAGCATCGGCTTCAGGTCGCGCTCTTCTGTCAGCCATTCGGTCAAATCGGACAAATCGTCCAGGAACGCTGGCGCGGCAGCTGCCATGCGCTCGAGCCAGCGCTCATGCGCCTCGGAGTCCGGCGCCAGAGCGAGGAGCGCGGCCCAGGCCTCGGGCATGAAGTCGCCATTGCGCCCCACCTTGTCCCGAAGCAGTACATCCAGCACCCGTTCGGCATGCGTGGCTTCGACATCTTCTACGATCCGAGCCACCCTGGTGCCGTTGCCAGTCAAGGCGGTCTCTTCAAGTGCAACTTCGAACAAGGGATGTTCGGGCATGCGCGCGAGCCGTTCGATGACCGGTTCCCACACCGACTTGCCGCTATGATGGACCCCTAGGTACCAGAGCGGTTGTGGGTTGCCTGCAAAGACGTGAACTGCCGCACCGAGAAGATTGGGAGGAACATTGCTCACGAGCGAATCGGCACCGACGGCCAGGTCGAAACCCGGCCCAAGAATCGCAGTCTGGACCGTGCATGGGACCGCGTCCCTGGTCAGCGCGGTTCCTTGGAGCCAAGCGCGGTCGGGCCGTTCCATGGTGATGCACTTGAGAACAGCGCTCTGCTCTTCGGTCGTGAGCATATCCCAATGATCAATTAGATCAGCGATGCACCTTATTGTTGCGCCTGTCCCATGGAACACGAGCAGCCGCGCGACCCGGCCATCCCGCAGTTCGGGCTGATTTGGAGTCGCTGACAGGAGGATATCCACGGCGCCGAGTGAAAAGTCGCTGGGAAGTCGGCCCTCATCCTCGTTCCGCTGTAGCCAGTCGATCCAGCGGTCGCAGATAGCAACAATCGAAGCGGCAGGGAGCGCTTCCAGCGAGCTGCGCGCCACCGCGAACAGACGCTCGTCGATGAACGTTGCATTGTACGGCAGCGCGCCCATGACGATGGGCAGCAGCCGTTCGAACACGGTCCAGGGTGGCGTCTTGCCGGTCTCCTCCATGCGGTTGAACAGGACCAGCCGGTCCATCAGCGCTACGGCCGCCGCGGGATCGCCAGCCATGGCCGCGATACCGTCGAGCAGGCGGCCCCGACGTTCGGGAGCGAGGTCCCCCCATCCGTCGAGCACGCCCTTGTAGGCGGCGACCGCGCAGCTCGGGTGATCGTCGGCGAACACTCGCTCCAGGATTTCGTCGTCGTCTGAGCGCTGCACGGCGAGCCAAACCCGCACCGTCTCTGCGCGGATCGCTCCCTCGTCGTAGCTGAGCAGTCGTCCCGCCATGGTCGCGGTCATCGCGGTGGGCTCATCCTTCAGGAACCCGAGCGCCCTCGCCGCGCGTTCTGTGCTGACGAAGCCGTCGACGGCGTCCAGCAACGCCAGTTCGGTGGCGACGTCTTGGCGACGCACATGTGAGAAGTACCGCTCAATGAAGTCGGTCCCGAGATGCTCACCGTATGGCAGGTGCGCCTGTCCGTTGGTCCATTCAAGCTCGGCCAACCTAACCGAGGTGACGGTGGAAACCCAGTGCGGCAGTTTGTTTCGCATCTCCGCCGGAAGATTGCCGAGGCGGCGGACGAGAAATCGAAAGCAGATATCCCGAGTCGCCGGGTAGAACGAGCGCAGCCCGCCTACCGCCTGGTTGAGAAGAGCGGAACTTGCCTCGGGGCGGGAGCCCAGCTTGTCGAATGCCCAGTCGAGGTTTCGGGCTGTCGCACGCGACGTAATCGGCGATAGGCAGAACAGGCCTCGCTCCAGCGCTTGGACGGCGGAAACGGCAAGACCCTGTGTCGCGGCATCGAGCAGGCTTTCAGCGGCCGCGCGGTAGAAGGGATGTGCGAATCCGACGGCGGGTTCGGCGTTGATCGACAGCAGTCGGCGCCGCTCCAGCGACTCGATCGCGTCGCGCTCGGCCATTGTGAGCTCGGGACGTCGCTCGTAACTGGGGGCGGGCGCCACGGGCGGCGGCGGCCCGCCGATCGTCACGAAGGTCCCGCGGTTCGAGGACCGGCTCGGGAGGGTTGCGCCGCCTGCACCTCCGACGAAAGCTAGCTCCAGAAAGCTGATGGGCTCCCTCGCCGATGTCGTCAGCGCGAGCTCTGTGAGCAGACGCTCGTAGCCGTCAGAGGCGAGCGCACGCCCGAGCACGGCGGCATCTGTCCGCGCAACGCGGGTCAGACCGTCGATCGTCGGCGGTGCAGAAACGCGCTGATGGTTAGCAGCGAGATAGTCCAAGCACCCCGGTTCTAGAACCAGCGTACCGGTATCGATCTCGTTCCGTACAAACGCAGCGAGCGAATCCGGCACGCTGAAGTGGGCACACAAGGACGCCCATAGCACGACGAGGAACTGACGAGGGAGCGCGCTCAGATCCGTCCAGCGGTGGCCCGCGGTCGAAATTGCGTCGAGCGTTGCGGCCCGCGCGGTCGCTAGCAACGGCTCCGCGCCCTGCGCCACCACCAGACGCCGATGTGCGGGCAGTCGCCCGATCAGCCGCTCAATACGAGCGAGCGATCGCGTCGCATCGGGAGCGACGTGCGCACCGCCGAGCGGATCGTCGAGCAGCGCCAGTCGCAACGCCGGTGTGGTCTCCAGCAGGAAGCGCTCCGCCGCGTCGACGTCGCTAAACTCTTGGAGGTCATAGCCGTGCCGGCCGAAGTCCGCAGCCACCTGTCGAGCGGCAAAGCTCTTGCCGACGCGGGGCGTGCCGGAAAGGAGCAACACCTTGTCGCGCGACAGCAAACTAATCAGATCGGTCTCAGACCCGCGGTCCACATAGCCCGGGGGGCCGATCGAGACTGGTGTCGCTGCGGCCAATACGGCGTGGACAAGCGGATAGGCGTCCTTTGCGGCCGCCTTGGCGGCCTTCACCGCCGCGCGCAGCCGATGCAGAACGTCATCGACCCGATCGCCAGGAATGTTGTGCTCCTGCCGCAATCGTCCTGCGCAGCGGGACTCGAGTTCGGTTTCGTTGACCTGCTCGATGATGATCAAGCGATGCAGAGCCGCACCAATAACAACGAGATCCGCCGATCGCGCGAAAGCTGCATTATGTCCCTTCCGCTTGGCCTTCAGAGCCTGTTTGAGTCCACGGATTCAATAGCTTGAGCAGAAGGACTTGCAGCGGCGCGTGCGCGGCCCCCGTGCGTGCAAGTATGCGGCAAGCACCGAGCGACAGCTCTCCCGGATCAACGGCTCCTCCGGGCGCGAATGG
>CAIXDS010000233.1 GCA_903918195.1 uncultured Acetobacteraceae bacterium
GGGAGGGGGAGAAGAACCTGCTCCCCCTCCCCTTGTGGGAGGGGGCCGGGGGGAGGGTTCGCGGTCACACCCGGCTCATCCCGCCTTGCGGGCAGGCGCTGCCTTGGAAGCCGCTTTGTTGGCAGGTGCCTTTTTTGCCGCCGCCTTCTTCGCCGCCGCCTTTTTCGCGGGTGCCTTCGCCGGCACAGCCCGTTTTTCCGCCGCCGGCGCGGTTTCCTTCTTCGCCGCGGCTTTCTTCGCCGCGCCCTTGCCGCCGCGCGGCTTCATCGGCTTGCCTTTTTCGGCCAGCAGCGCCACCGCTTCCGCCAGCGTGATGTCGTCCATGGCCACATCGCGCGGCAGGTTGGCGATCCGGTTGCCGTGCTGGGCATACGGTCCGAACCGCCCCTTCCGCACCAGCACCGGCTCACGGTCGGACGGGTGCGGCCCCAGCGCGCGCACGCTGGCCAGCTTCTTCGCCAGCAGGTCCACCGCCCGGTTCAGCCCGACCACCAGCACGTCGTCGTCGCGGTCGAGCGAGGCGAATATCCCGCCCATCTTCACATAGGGGCCGAACCGCCCCAGCCCCGCCTCGATCGGCTCCTTCGCCTCCGGATGCAGGCCGACGATGCGCGGCAGCGACAGCAGCGCCAGCGCCTGCTCCAGGGTGATGCTGTCGCCGTCCAGGCCCTTCGGCAGGCTGGTGCGTTTGGGCTTGGTCTTGCTGCCCTCGATCTGCTCGCCCTGTTGGGCATAGACCCCGTACGGCCCCCGCCGGACGGTTATTTCCTCGCCCGTCTCGGGATGATGGCCGAGCGCGCGCATGCCCTCCTTGAGGGTATCGCCGCCTTCCTCGCCGGTATCGATCGCCAGCCGGCGGGTGTACTGGCAGGCCGGATAGTTCGAACAGCCGATGAAGCTGCCGTGCCGGCCGAGCTTCAGCCCGAGGCGGCCGGCGCTGCAGGCCGGACAGGTCCGCGGGTCGGTGCCATCGTCGCGCGCCGGGAAGAAATGCTCGCCGAGGTCGCGGTCGAGCGCGGTGATGACGTCGCCGATCTTCAGGTCGCGGGTGCCCTCGACGGCGCGCGAGAACTCCTCCCAGAAGGCCCGCATCACCGCCCGCCAGTCGGCCCGGCCGCCGGAGATGTCGTCGAGCTGCTCCTCCAGGTTGGCGGTGAAGCCGGTATCGACGTAGCGGTTGAAGAAGCTGACCAGAAAAGCAGTCACCAGCCGGCCGCGGTCCTCCGGGATGAACCGCTTGCGGTCCAGCCGCACATATTGCCGGTCCTGCAGCACGGACAGAATGGAGGCGTAGGTGGAAGGCCGGCCGATGCCCAGCTCCTCCATCTTCTTCACCAGGCTGGCTTCCGAATAGCGCGGCGGCGGCTGGGTGAAGTGCTGGTCGGCGGTCACCCAGGTGCCGTCGGGGGCGTGGCGGAGCGGGTCGCGCTCGCGCATTGGCGGCAGCATGCGGTCCGCGTCGTCTTCGGCGGCGTCGTCCAGATCCTCACGATACAGCTTGAGGAAGCCGTCGAATGCCATAATCGACCCGGTGGCGCGCAGCCGCGGCCCGTTCGGCTTGGCGGGGTCGGCCACGTCCACCGCCACCTGGTCGAACTCGGCCGACTGCATCTGGCTGGCCACCGCGCGCTTCCACACCAGTTCGTACAGCCGGCGCTGGTCGGGGTTGAGGTGGTGGGCCACGCTGTCGGGCGTGCGGGCGACATCGGTCGGGCGGATCGCCTCGTGCGCCTCCTGGGCGTTCTTGGCGCGGCTGGTGTATTCGCGCGGGGCGGCGGGCAGGTAGGTCGGCCCGTAGGCTTCCTTCACATGGCCACGAATCGCCGTAATGGCCTCGCTCGCCATCTGCACGCCGTCGGTGCGCATGTAGGTGATCAGGCCGACGGTGTCGCCGTCGATGTCCGCACCCTCATACAATTGCTGCGCCAGCCGCATGGTCTGCTGCGCGCCGAAGCCGAGTTTGCGCGACGCCTCCTGCTGCAGCGTCGAAGTGGTGAAGGGCGCCGGCGGGTTGCGTTTGACCCGTTTGCGTTCGACCGTGGCGACGCTGAAGCTGCCGGCTTCGACGGCGGCCTTGGCCCGCAGCGCCGTTGCCTCATTGGGCAGGTCGAACTGTTCGAGCTTTTTGCCGTCCAGATGGGTCAGCCGCGCCGTGAACGGCGCGCCGCCGGGGGTGAGGAACGCCGCCTCGACGGTCCAGTACTCGCGCGCCCGGAACGCCTCGATCTCGGCCTCGCGCTCGCAGATCAGGCGCAGCGCGACCGACTGCACCCGTCCGGCGCTGCGGCTGCCCGGCAGCTTGCGCCACAGCACCGGCGACAGCGTGAACCCGACCAGGTAATCCAGCGCGCGGCGCGCCAGGTAGGCCTCGATCAGCGGCTGGTCGAGGTCGCGCGGGTGCTCGACCGCATAGCGGATGGCGTTGCGGGTGATCTCGTTGAAGGTAATCCGCCGAACCTCGACACCCTTGAGGGCGCGCTGGGCGTCCAGCATGGCGCGCACATGCCAGCTGATCGCCTCGCCCTCGCGGTCAGGGTCGGTGGCCAGATATAAAGTACGGGCACCCTTGAGGGCCTTGGCGATGGCGGCGACCTGGCGGCTGCCGCGGTCGTCGGCCTCCCAGTCCATCTCGAAGTCGTTATCCGGCCGCACGCTGCCGTCCTTGGGCGGCAGGTCGCGCACATGTCCGAAGCTGGCCAGCACGGTGAACTTGCTGCCCAGGTATTTGTTGATGGTCTTCGCCTTGGCAGGCGATTCGACGACGACGACGTCCGTCATGCGTTCCTGTTCTCGGGGGGGCGGCGGCGTGCGGGTCGCGCCTAATGACCGGGATCGGCGAGCAATGCAACCATGTTCCCCGGCTGCATCTCCACGCGGCCGGCCACTTCCAGCATCAGCAGCACGGCCATGACGGCGCCCGGCGTCAACTGGGAGCGGCGGATGAGTTCGTCAACCGATGTTGCCGAAGGCCCGAGCAGCGACGTGATCCGGTCGCGGATGCGGCCGGCCGCCGTCGGGTCCTCCGGCGGTTCGGGCAGTCGGGCGGGCGGTTCCAACAGGCCGCGCCGCCGGGTGAATTGCGGCCCGCGCCCCAGCCCCTCGCCCGGGTGTTCGGGCAGGTCCTCCAGCACGTCGGCGGCCGTCTCGGCCAGTCGCGCGCCCTGGCGGATCAGATCGTTAGCCCCCCGGCAGCGCGGGTCGAGCGGTGAGCCCGGTATGGCAAACACCTCCCGCCCGGCCTCCTGCGCATGCCGCGCGGTGATCAGGCTGCCCGAGCGCATCGCCGCCTCCACCACCACGATGCCGAGCGACAGCCCGGCGATGATGCGGTTGCGGCGCGGGAAGTGGCGCGCCTGCGGCGCGGTGCCAGGCGGCGCCTCGGCGACCACGGCGCCGCCACAGGCGATGCGTTCCTGCAAATTGGCGTGCTCGGGCGGGTAGGGCACGTCGATGCCGCCGGCCACGCAGGCCACCGTCATGCCGGCCCGCAGCGCCCCTGCATGCGCCGCCGCGTCGATGCCACGGGCCAGACCTGACACCACCACCAGCCCCGCGGTGGCCAGGTCCTCGGCCATCGATTCCGCCAGCCGTTGGCCGTTCGCCGAGGCGTTGCGGCTGCCCACCATCGCCACCGCCCGCATGTCCAGCACGTCCGGCCGGCCCTGCACGGCCAGCACCGCCGGCGCATCCTCCAGCAGGGCGAGCAGCTTCGGATAGCCCGGCGAATCCACGAACAGCAGGGCGGCGCGGGCGCGGCCGGCCTGTTCCAGTTCGCGCTCGGCGTCGTAGCGGCCGGGGATGGCGGGGCCGGTCTCGCGCCCGCCGGCGCGGGCCAGGCCGGGCAGGGCGTCGAGGCAGGCGGCGGCGCTGCCGTAGCGGCGCAGCAGGCGGCGATAGGTGACCGGGCCAACCCCTTCGGTGCGGGCGAGCCGAATCCGGTCGAGGTCCTCGCTCATTTTTTCCCGCCGCCCTGCGTGCCACCGATACGGGGTTCGGTGCCGGCCAGCAGGCGGCGGATATTCGCATGGTGGCGGCCGATGATCAGGACCGAGGTGACCATCACCAGCGCCTCCACCGGCAGGGGTGTCCCGACCACAGCGCCGATCACCGGAGCGGCGATGCAGGCGGCCAGCGCGCTGGCCGAGGAAATCCGGGTGATCAGCGCGGTGCCGAGCCAAACCAGGGCGGCGGCCAGCCCGGCCAGCGGAGCGGCGGCCAGCAGCACGCCCAGGCCGGTCGCCACCCCCTTGCCGCCCTTGAAGCCAAGCCAGACCGGGAACAGGTGGCCGATGATGGCGCCCAGCCCGGCCGCGAGCACGCCATTGTCGCCGGCGACCTGCGCGCCGATCAGCACCGCTGCCGCGCCCTTCGCCGTGTCCAGCACCAGCGTCGCCGCGGCGAGCCCCTTGCGGCCGGTGCGCAGCACGTTGGTGGCGCCGATATTGCCCGAACCGATCTTGCGGATATCGCCCAGGCCGGCGGCGTTCGTCAGCACTAGGCCGAACGGGATGGAGCCCAGCAGGTAGCCCCCGATGGCTAGCAACAGGACAATCATGGCGCGTGGCTTTCGGCCGCCGGCATGCCGACGATCCGGCGGAACAGCACCGCGGCTGCCGGAATCACGAACAGCGGCGCGGCATGCAGCACGATGCGCCCGACCTGAAACAGCTGGGTCGGCTCCAGTTCCAGCTCGATCGCCGTCCCCACCACCGCCATGGCCGGGATCATCAGCAGGTCAACCGGGCGGAACAGCGTTCCCCAGGTCCGCGGCGTCATACGGTGGCGCCCGCCGAGATGCCCGATCAGCCCCAGAGCGAGCAGCAAGGCGATCGGCAGCACGTTCAGCAGCAGGCCGCTCGGGGTTGCCAGGGCGGCGAGGTTGCTGCGCAGGGTTTCCAGATAGGTGTCCGGCGCCAGGTGGTAGTAGGTGCCCGGCAGATGGCCGAAGGCGATCAGCCCGGCATAGAGCAGCAGCGCCGCCATCGCCGTCGCCCATTGGAACGCCAGCGCCTCGCGGTCGGCGGAGGAGGCGATGCAGCGCAAGGTCAGCCACAGCGCGAAGACCATGGCGATCTTTTCGTTGAGGATCGGCGCCGACAGCAGCAGCAAGGCAAAGCCGTAGCGGTTGTGCAGCAGATACAGCCCGAGCGTGACCAGCAGGATCGCCAGCGGGTCGAGCGCGCAGAACTGGGTGTACAGGCACAGCACGAACAACAGCGCGGCGGCGAGCAGGGCGGGACCGGCGTGCTGGCTGGCGCGGTCGCGGGCCACGCGGTAAATCGCGTACAGCATGCCGGCCAGGGACAGGTAGGACAGGAAGGCCAGCGCCGCGGTGGCCTGGACAAAATTCGCCGGCAGCCCGGCGGGTGCATTCGGCAGCGGCAGCGGCGGCAGGCCGTAATAGAACGGAACAGCGGCCAGCACGGAGAGCGCCCGGTAGCCGGCGGGCGATCCCGGGATCGCCCCGCCCGGCAGGCCGAGCAGGCCGAGCAGGAACCGGGCATCGTCCTCGCCCGGCACGGTGCCGGACAGGGTGAACTGGTAGATCACGAAAAAGAACGGCAGCAGCACGACCGCCAGAACGATGACCGCGGCGGTGCCGCGCAGCCAGCCGGCCAGCGAGATGCCACCCGGCGCCGCCGTGTGCGTATCACGCGCGGTGTGCCGGGGGCTGTGCCGGGTGCTGCGCTCTTTGCCCTGCCCGGCGCTGTGGTCACCGCCATGCCCGGCGGCATGCGCCTTGCCATGTCCGGTATCGTGCCCGCTGCCATGCCCATCGTCGTGGCCCGTGCCGTGCGTGTCGGTCATGCCGTTTCCTCTGCTGCGCCGAACACAAGGCGCCCGTTTTTCCAGGTGCCTAGCACGCGACCTTCCAGTGCCCGCCCATCGAACGGCGTGTTCTGCGCCTTGCCCGGCAACTCGCCGGACACGACCCGCCAGGCCCGCTCCGGGTGGAACAGGCAGAGATCGGCCGCCTGACCCCGCCCCAATGTGCCGGCCGCGCTGCCCAGCAGCTTGGCCGGGCGCACGGTCAGCAGCGCAATGGCGTCGGCGAGGTCGAGCCCGCCGCCATGCACCTGCGCCAGCGTCACCGCCAGCAGCGTCGCCAGCCCGCTGCCGCCGGCGGCGGCCAGGGCGAAGGGCAGGCGCTTGTCGTCGACATCACGCGGCTGGTGGTCGCTGGCGACGGCATCGATGGTGCCATCGGCCAAAGCTGCCGCGACCGCCAGGCGGTCGGTGTCGCGGCGCAGCGGCGGCGACAGCTTGGCATAGGTGCGGAAATTGCCGATCGCCGTTTCGTTCAGGTCGAAATAGGGTGGGGCGGTGTCGCAGGTCACGGACAATCCTTGGTCCTTGGCGCAGCGGATCAGCTCCAGCGCCTCCGCCGTCGAGACATGGGCGAAATGTACAGCGCCGCCGGTCAGCTTTGCCAGCCCGATGTCGCGCGCCACCATGATCGCCTCGGCCTCGGCCGGGATGGCGGGCAGGCCAAGCCGCGTCGCCAGTTCGCCGGCGGTGGCGGCGCCGCCGTCGGCCAGGCTCGGCTCCTCCGGGTGCTGCACGATCCGGCAGCCGAAGCCGCGCGCATAGGTCAGCGCCAGCGCCATCAGCCGCGCCGGGCCGATCGCCCGCGTCCCGTCGGTGAATGCCACCGCGCCGGCCTCGCGCAGCAGGCCCAGCTCGGCCATTTCTTCGCCACGGCAGCCGCGGGTGACGGCGCCGTATGGCAGTATGTCGACACTGCCGGTCTCGGCACCGCGCGCCACCAGCAGATGCACCAGCGCCGGGTCGTCGATCGCCGGCGCGGTGTCGGGCAGGGCGGCCAGCGTGGTGATGCCGCCGGCCGCGGCGGCGGCGGCGGCGGAAGCGATGGTCTCGCGGTACTCGAAGCCCGGCTCGCCCAGGGCGGCGCGCATGTCCACCAGTCCGGGGCAGAGCACCGCGCCGCCACCATCTACGGTTGCCGCCCCGTCCGGCCGGCCCAGCCCGGCGCCGAGATCGGCGATTTTCCCATCGCGGACCAGTAACTCGCCCTGCTGGTCCAACCCGTTCGCCGGGTCGAGCAGGCGGACATTCGTGATCAGCGTGTCAGTCATTGCGGCGGGACCGGCGCGACAGCAGATCCAGCACGGCCATGCGCACCGCCACCCCCATCTCCACCTGCTCCCTGATGACGCTGCGCGCCGGGTCGTCGGCCACCGCGCTGTCGATTTCCACGCCGCGGTTCATCGGACCCGGATGCATGACCAGCGCGTCCGGTTTCGCCCAGGCGAGCTTGGCCGCATCCAGACCATAGAAGCGGAAGAACTCGCGCGCGCTGGGCACCAGGCCGCGCGCCATGCGTTCCTTCTGCAGCCGCAGCGTCATCACGATATCGGCGCCCTGCAGGCCGGCCTTCATGTCGTGGAACACCTCAACCCCGAGCCGCTCGGCGGCCGGCGGGATGAGGGTGGGCGGGCCGATGACCCGCACCTGGCTGCCCATGGTGGTGAGCAGGTGGATGTTCGACCGGGCGACCCGGCTGTGCAGCACGTCGCCGCAGATCGCCACCACCAGCCCCTCCAGCCGGCCGCGCCGGCGGCGGATGGTCAGCGCGTCCAGCAGCGCCTGGGTGGGATGTTCGTGGGTGCCGTCGCCGGCGTTGATCACGGCCGCATCCACCTTCTGCGCCAGCTGTGCCGGCGCGCCGGACTGGTCGTGGCGCACCACCAGCAGGTCGCAATGCATGGCGTTCAGCGTCGCCGCGGTATCCAGCAGCGTCTCGCCCTTGTTCACGCTGCTGGTGGAGACCGACATATTGATGACGTCGGCGCCCAGCCGCTTGCCGGCCAGTTCGAAGCTGGTGCGGGTGCGGGTTGAATCTTCGAAGAACAGGTTGATCAGGGTGCGCCCGCGCAGCAGGTCGCGCTGGGTCTTACCGGAACGGTTCAGCAGCACATAGCTCTCCGCCACGTCCAGCATGGCGGCAATCTGCGGCGGATACAGGCCCTCGATCTGCAGCAGGTGACGCGGCGGGTGGTTCAAGATACGAGTCCTGGCAACGTTCGGCCGGAAATTAGCCAGCAAGAGCAAGCAAGGCCAGGGTGCTCTGCCCCTGGCCTGACGCCCTTGCCCTGCCTCACGCGGCCGCAGCTTCGATGCGCGCCAGCGCCTCGTCGCGTCCCAGCGCCACCAGCACCGCGTCGATGCCGGGGCTCACTGTGCTGCCGGTCAATGCCGCCCGCAGCGGCTGCGCGACCGTCCCGAGCTTGCGACCGGTGCGCTCGGCATAGCTGCGCAGGGCGGTGTCCACCCCGGCGGGGGAAAAATCGGTCTCGGCCAGCGCCGCCGCCACCTCCCGCAACATAAGGCGGTTCTCGGCGGAAAGCTGAGCGGCCGCTTTGGGTTCCATCGGCAACGGCAGCGGGTGGGCCAGAAAACTTGCCGAGTCGGTCAATTCCACCAGGGTCTTCGCACGCTCCTTGAGGTGCGGAATCAGCACCCGGATGCGGTGCGCGGCCTGCGTGCCGAGTGCGAGGCCGGGCCGGTGGGCCAGCCGCTCCAGCACCTCGCGGGCAAGCCGGTCATCGTCGGCGGCGCGCAACCACACGCCGTTCACGTGCGCCAGCTTGGCGTAATCCATCCGGCTCGCCGCCCGGCCGACGGCGTCGATGTCGAACAGCGAAATCGCTTCCGCGCGGGAGAAAATCTCGGTGTCGCCATGGCCCCAGCCCAGCCGTAGCAGGTAGTTGCACAGCGCCTCGGGCAGATAGCCCATGGTGCGGAATTCGGTTACCGACTGGGCGCCATGGCGCTTGGACAGTTTGGCTCCGTCCGCCCCGTGGATGAGCGGCACATGGCCGAACAAGGGCGGCTTCCACCCCATCGCCTCGTAAACCTGTACCTGGCGAAACGTGTTGGTCAGGTGGTCGTCGCCGCGGATGACATGGGTTATGCCCATGTCGTGGTCGTCCACCACCACCGCGTGCAGATAGGTCGGGGTGCCGTCGCTGCGCAGGATGATCATGTCGTCGAGCTCGGCATTGGCCACCCGCACATCGCCCTGCACCAGGTCGTGCACCACCGTCTCACCCTCGCGGGGGGCGCGCAGGCGGATGACGGAGGGGGCACCTTGCGGCGCCTCGGCGAGGTCGCGGTCGCGCCAGGGGCTCTCGATGCGCAGGCCGCGGCCCTCGGCCTTGGCCTGCTCGCGCATGCGGTCCAGCTCGGCCGAGGTCAGGAAGCAGCGATAGGCCCGGCCGGCCGCCAGCATCTGCTGCGCCACCTCGGCGTGGCGGGCCTGCCGGGTGGACTGGAACACCGGCGGCTGGTCGGTCTCCAGGCCGAGCCAGGCGAGCCCGTCGAGGATCACCTGGGTCGCTTCCTGCGTGCTGCGTTCGCGGTCGGTGTCCTCGATGCGCAGCAGGAATTGGCCGCCGTGGTGGCGGGCGAACAGGTAGTTGAACAGCGCCGTGCGGGCGCCGCCGATATGCAGCAGGCCGGTGGGCGAGGGGGCGAAGCGGGTGCGGACGGTCATCGCTTGGGTTCCAGCCATGGGGCGGCGCTTCTAGCACGGGCAACGATGGCGGCACGAGGCGCGCCGGGGTAGCGTGATTTGTATGCAGCTTCGTGCCGCCACGGCGATCGCCCGGCCGACCTGGATCGACGCGGCCGCCGCCCGGCTTACCGCCTGGGCCGACGCCGAGCGCGGTCGTTTCTTTCTCTGGTTGCCGGTGCTGATGACGGCCGGGGCGGTCATTTTTTTTGCCTGGCGCAGCGATCCGCCGGCCTGGGTGGCGCCGGTGCTGCTGGCATCCGCGCTCGCTTTGCTGGCGGCTTGCTGGCCCCGCCGGCTGCCGCGCGCCATCGCCGGCAGCGTGCTCGCCACCGGGCTCGGCTTCGCCGCCGGCGAACTCGCCACCTGGCGCGCCCCGCCACTGACCGACGTGCCCGCCCGCGCCGTGCTGGCGGAGGGAACCGTGCGCGCGGTCGAGCCGTTGCCGGAGGGGCGGCGGGTGACGCTGGAGGCGGTCCGGCTGGACGGCGGCGCTCCGCTCGCCCGCCTGCTGCGCATACGTCTGCGCACCAACGACCCGGCGCCGGTTGCGACCGGTGACATGCTGCGGGTGCGGGCGCTGCTGATGCGCCCGGCGCCGCCGGCCTTTCCCGGAGCCTGGGACCTGCAGCGCGACGCCTTCTACGAGGGGTTTGGCGCGTTCGGCACCGCGCTGGGACCGGCGGCACGGCTCGCCGAGGGCGGCCCCGCGCGGTTCGCGGTTTGGCTGCAGCGCCTGCGGGAGAGCATCGCCGCGCGGGTCGGCGCGGTGCTGGACGGCAGCACCGCCGCCATCGCCACCACCATGCTGACCGGCCAGACCAGCGCCATTCCCGAATCCGACCGCCTTGCGTTCCGCGAGTCCGGGCTTGCCCATCTGCTGGCGATCGCCGGGCTGCATATCGGCATCGTCATGGGCCTGGTTTTCGCCGCCACACGGCTGGCGCTGGCGATGTGGGAATGGGCGGCGCTGTACTGGCCAATCAAGCAAATCGCCGCACTGACGGCGCTGCTGGCGGCGGCCGGCTACATGCTGCTGACCGGCGCCCATGTGCCGGTGCAGCGCAGTTTTGCCATGGCCTGCCTGTTCACCCTCGGCGTGGTGGCGGGGCGGCGGGCGCTGTCGCTGCGTGGGCTGGCGCTGGCCATGGCGGCGCTGGTGCTGCTGGAGCCGCATCTGGTCATGGGCGTCAGTTTCCAGATGAGTTTTTCCGCCGTGCTGGCGCTCATCGTCGGCTTCGAGGCGCTGCGCCCCTGGCTGATGCGCCTGCGCGGCGAGGGGGCATGGCGCGGCCGTCTGGCCAGCCACGTGGCGGCGCTGGCGGTGACGGCGGCGCTGGCCGGCACGTTCTCTGCGCCCTTTGCGGCCGCTCATTTCGGTCAGGTGCAGCTTTACAATGTGCTGGCCAACATGGTGGCGGTGCCGTTGACGGCGCTGCTGGTCATGCCGTCCGGTCTGTTGTCGCTCGCCCTCATGCCGATGGGCGCTGAGGCGCTTACCCTGGTGCCGATGGGCTGGGGGGTGGATGCGGTGCTGTGGGTCGGCCGCACCGTTTCCGCCTGGCCCGCCGCGACAATCATGGTGCCGCCCATGCCGGCCTGGGGGCTCGGGGTGCTGAGTCTCGGCCTGGCCTGGGCGGGGCTGTGGCGCAGCCGGGTGCGGCTGGCCGGGTGGGCGTTGGTCGCATGCGGGCTGGCCGCGCCCGCCTTCGACCGGCCGCCCGACCTGTTGCTGTCGGCCGATGGGCGTATGGTCGGCCTGCGCGCGGAGGACGGCATGTATGTGCAGACCGCCGGCAGCGGCGCCCGCTTTACCCTGCAGTCCTGGCAGGTGCTGTGGCGGGCGGGGCTGGTGCAGCCACTGGGCTGCGGCCGCGCGCCCTGCGAACTGCGCGCCCGGCCGGACGGCCCGATGGCGCTGCTGGTGCGCACCGACCCGCCGGAAAGCGCCTGCGCGGCCACGGTGGTGGTGTCGCTGGAGCCGGTGCGGCTGGACTGTGCGGTGAAGGTGCCTGTGGTGGACCGGTTCTCGGTCTGGCGCGAGGGCGCGCACGCGATCTGGCTGTTTCCCGCTGGCGCCCGCGTGCTGTCGGACCGGGCGGAGCGCGGAGACCGCATCTGGATGCCCCGCCCGACACCGCGCAACCGCGCTACGCCGGGGCTGGTACCGGCACCGGCGGAGGCGTTACCGGCGGAGCCATAGCCAGCCGGCGAGGTGATTTGACCGGCGCGATGATTCTGGCCGCTACTGCGCGTCAGGATTGATCGTGCATTGGGCCGGGTTCAGGCGACAGGCGGTTTTCGCGCCGGCGTAGGCGGAGTGCGCCACTTCATCAGTGGTGCAGGCCGCCAGGAGCAGGCAGAGCAGGATGGGGACGAGCATGACGCGCATGATGATCTCCCTTCATCTGGCGCCCCTTCGCGTCGCGCCGTGGTCACATCTGCTACTGTATCGCCGCCTCAGTACCGCCGGAACAGCGCCACCAGCCGCCCCTGCACCTTCACCCGGTCGGCCGGGAAAATGCGCGTCTCGAAGGAAGTGTTGGCCGGCTCCAGTGCGATCGACTTGCCGCGCCGGCGCAGCCGCTTCAGCGTCACCTCGGTGTCGTCGATCAGCGCCACCACGATCTCGCCGGTCTCGGCCGTCTCTCCCTTGCGGATGATCACGGTATCGCCGTCCAGGATGCCGGCGTCGATCATCGACTCGCCGGCGACCTCTAGCGCGAAATGCTCGCCGCTGCCCAGGATCGCCATCGGCACTTCGATATGGGTGCCGTTGTCGCGCAGCGCCTCGATCGGCAGGCCGGCGGCAATGCGGCCATACAACGGCAACTGCACTGCGCCGGCCTCATTGGCGGCCCGTACCCCCTGCAGCCGCGCCGTGAAGTCGCCGTGGATCACGTTCGGCGAAAAGCCAGGGGGTGGCGGAAACCCGGGCGGCTCGGCCGGCGCCGCTTCTGGCTCCGCGACGCCCTGCGGGGTCGCCATGTCGGGCAGGCGCACCACCTCCAGCGCCCGCGCCCGATGGTGGCGACGGCGCAGGAAGCCGCGTTCCTCCAGCGCCGAGATCAGCCGGTGGATGCCCGATTTCGATTTAAGCTCAAGCGCCTCCTTCATCTCCTCGAAGCTGGGCGAGAAGCCGGTGGCCTTGAGATGCCGGTCGATGAAAGTAAGCAGTTCGTGCTGCTTGCGGGTCAGCATGCGGGTTGACTCCCAAGGAATGGCGTCAGAGGACTTGACCACAGAAGCGACGTCCGCTCCCGGCGGAATGGAACAAACCGGCAACTGAACCGATGTTCTACATAAGTTCCGATGATCGCGTCAAGCGCGCGTGGATGACGAAACTCTAAAATCTGCGCGCCGGAGGGCGTGGCTACAATCCAAGCGTATCCAGACGGATGATCGGCACGCTCGCCCCCGCGGCCAGTGCCGGCGCGTGCGGCGGCCGCAGGATGAGGGCATCGGCCTGCGCCAGCACGCGCAGCATGGCTGAGTCCTGGCGCGCAAAGGCGGTCGCCACCAGCGTCCCGTCCGCCTGCACCGTCAGCGCGGCGCGCAGATGGTCGGCCCGGATGTCGTTGGCCGTCAGCGGCGCGCCCAGCACGGCCTGCACCACCGGTGGGGCCAGGCCGGGCAGGCCGGACAGACGCTCGATCGCCGGCAGCAGAAGCACGACGCCGCAGATCAGCACCGACACCGGGTTGCCAGGCAGCCCCAGCATCGGCACGTCGCCGAGCCGGCCATGGATCAGCGGCTTGCCCGGGCGCATGGCGACCGTCCAGAAATCCAGTTCCAGCCCGCGGTCGCCGAGCGCCGATTGCACCAGATCGTGCTCGCCCACGCTCGCCCCGCCGGTGCTGACAAACATGTCCATGCCGCGCGCGGCATCGGCGACCGCCGCCAGGGTGGCGCGGTCGTCCGGCGCCACCGGCAGCACCACGGGCTCGCCGCCGCAGGCCCGGACCAGGGCGGCCAGCGCGTGCGAGTTGGAACTGGCGATGCCGCCGGGCGGGATGGGCTCGCCCGGCAGCGCGATCTCGTCGCCGGTCGCCAGAATGGCCAGACGCGGCCGGCGATGCACCTGCACCCATGGATGGTTGCCCGCCGCCAGAAGACCGATGTCCCGTGAATTCAGCCGTTTGCCGGCCGGAACCAGAACATCGCCGCCGGCAAAATCCTGCCCGGCGCGGCGAATCCAGCGGCCCGGCTTCACCGCCTCCTTCGGCGTCACGGTGTCGCCCGTGGCCTCGGCATCCTCCTGCAGCAGGATGGCGTCCGCGCCATCCGGCATGATGCTGCCGGTGAAGATGCGCAGCGCCTCGCCGGCGCCCAGCGTGCCCTCCCACGGGTGCCCGGCCGGTGCGCTGCCCACCACGGCAAGGGTGGCGCCGAGGTTGCCATCGGCGGCGCGCAGGGCATACCCATCCATCGCCGAAACATCGCGCGGCGGCTGGGTCAGCCGGGCCGTCAGTTCGGATGCGGTGACCCGCCCCCAGGCCTCGGCGAGCGGCACCACCTCGGCGGTGGTGGGGCGCAGCGGGGCCAGGATGCGGGCGCGCGCCTCGTCGAAGCTGATCATGCCGCCGCTCGTCCGGTGGTTTGTCCAAGCCGACGCGCTGCGGCACCTGTCGGCATCAGATCCCTAATCCTGCCGGAACGCGCCGGACTTGCCGCCCGACTTTGCCACCACCCGCAGCGCCTCGATGCGCATGCCCCGATCCACCGCCTTGCACATGTCATAGACGGTCAGCGCCGCCACCGAGGCCGCTGTCAGCGCCTCCATTTCGACCCCGGTGCGGCCGGTGGTTTTGACCGTTGCCTCGATCGCGACCGCATCCTCGCCCTCGGGCGCCAGGTCCACCCGCACCGAGGTCACCGGCAGCGGGTGGCAGAGCGGGATCAGATCGGCGGTGCGCTTGGCGCCCATGATGCCGGCCAGGCGGGCGACGCCGAGCACATCGCCCTTGGTGGCACTGCCGGCGCGGATCATCGCCAGCGTCTCCGGCCGCATCACCACCCGCGCCCGGGCGGTGGCGGCGCGATCGGTTTCCGGCTTGCCGCCGACATCGACCATGGCGGCCTGCCCGGCGGCGTCGAAATGGGTGAAGCCGCCGCTCACCCGGCGGTGCCCAGCAGGGCCCGCGTGGCCGCCGTCACGTCATCCTGGCGCATCAGGCTCTCGCCCACCAGGAAGGCGCCGACCCCCAGCGCCGAGATGCGTTTCAGATCGTCATGCGTGCGCAGCCCGCTTTCGGCAACCACGAACCGGTCGGGTGGCACATGCTGCGCGAGTTCCATCGTCACCGAAAGATCGGTCTTCAACGTCTTGAGATTCCGATTGTTGATGCCGATCAGCATGGTCTGCAGTCCGAGCGCGCGGTCCAGCTCGCGGCGGTCGTGCACCTCGGCCAGCACGTCCAGGTCGAGCGAGCGTGCCAGCCGCTCCAGCTCCACCGCCAGCTCATCGGTGAGGGCCGCCAGAATGAGCAGGATACAATCCGCGCCGATCGCCCGGCTCTCATAGACCTGCCAGGGATCGACGATAAAATCCTTGCGCAGCACGGGAAGATTGACCGCGGCGCGGGCCGCCTTCAGGTCGTCGATGCTGCCCTGGAAAAACGGCTCGTCGGTCAGCACCGACAGACAGCTGGCGCCGCCCGCCTGATAGGCCCGGGCCAGTGCCGGCGGATCGAAGTCGGGGCGGATCAGCCCGCCCGAGGGTGATGCCTTCTTGATCTCGGCGATCAGGCCGAAGCCGTGCGCAGCGGCCGCCCCCATCAGGGCGGCGCCGAAACCGCGTGGCGGTTCGTGCTGGGCGGCCGCGCGGGCGCGGATCGCCTCCAGGCTGGTCACGGCGCGCCGCCGCTCCACCTCGGCGTGCGTCTCGGCGCAGATGCGTTCCAGCACGTCGCTTTCGGTCACTACAGGCCCGGTCATGCGGTCTCCCGTCGCAGCGTCTCCAGCGCGGCCAGTGCCGCACCGCCATCCAGCGCGGAGGCGGCCAGCACCAGCCCTTCGCGCAGCTCGCCCACCCGCCCGGCAACGATCAGCCCGGCGGCGGCGTTGAGCAGCACCGTGTCGCGATATGGCCCGGCCGCGCCGCGCAGCAACGCCGCGAGGGCGGCGGCATTCACCGTCGCATCGCCGCCGCGGATGGCGGCCACCGGCGCGCGCGCGAGGCCCACGTCCTCCGGGGCCAGGGTGAACGCCCGGATGCGGCCGTCGCGCAGCTCCACCACCTGGTTGTCGCCGGCGACGGTCAGCTCGTCCAATCCCTGGCCGTGCACCAGCCAGCAGCTTTCGGTGCCCAGCGAGGCCAGCGTCTCGACCATCGGGCGCGCCCAGGCCGGGTCGAACACGCCGGTGAGTTGGCGGCGCACCTCGGCCGGGTTGGCCAGCGGCCCCAGCAGGTTGAAGATGGTGCGGGTGCCCAGCTCCACCCGCGGCCCGGCGGCGTGCCGCAGGGCCGCGTGGTGGCGCGGCGCGAACAGGAAGGCGCAATGGGCGGTGCGCAGGATGCCGGGCAGCCGTTCGAGCGGCACGTCGACATTGACGCCGAGTTCGGTCAGCACGTCCGCCCCGCCGGTGCGCGACGACAGGGCCCGGTTGCCGTGCTTGGCGACCGGCACTTCCAGCCCGGCCAGCACGAAGGTGACGGCGGTGGAGACGTTCAGCGTGCCGGCATTGTCGCCGCCGGTGCCGCACACGTCGATCGCGCCGGGCGGCGCTTCCACCCGGGTCATGCGCGACCGCATGGCGCGCACCGCGCCGGTGATTTCCGCCACCGTTTCGCCGCGCACCCGCATGGCCATCAGCAGGCCGGCGATCTGCGCGGGTGTGGCTTCGCCCGACATGATGACGCCGAACGCGGCCTCGGCATCCTCGGCCGAAAGCGTCTCGCCGACCGCCAGGCGGGCGAGCACGGATTTAAGATTGATGGACAATTCTGCTCCGCTGGATCAGGCGGCGCGGGCCGAGGCGGGCGCGTTGCTGCCGCGGGCGATCGCCAGGAAATTACCGAGAATACGGTGGCCGTGCTGGCTGGCGATGCTCTCGGGATGGAACTGCACGCCGAACACCGGCAGGGTGCGGTGGCGCAGCCCCATGATGAGCCCGTCGGCGGTGCGCGCGGTTTCCACCAGCGCCGGCGGCAGTGTGTCGCGGCGCACGATCAGGCTGTGGTAGCGGGTGGCCTCGAACGGGCTCGGCACCGATGAGAAGATGTCACTGCCATCGTGCAGCACCGGCGAGATTTTGCCGTGCATGGGCACCGGCGCGCGCACCACCTCGCCGCCGAAGGCCTGGCCGATCGCCTGATGGCCGAGGCAGACGCCCAGGATGGGAATGCGCCCGGCAGCCGCTTCGATCAGCTGCAGGCAGATGCCGGCCTCGTTGGGCGTGCAGGGTCCGGGCGAGAGCACGATCGCCTCGGGAGCGAGCGCCAGCGCCTCGTCCACGCTCAGCGCGTCGTTGCGGCGCACGTCGCAGCGCGCCCCCACGTCGCCGAGGAAATGCACCAAGTTGAAGGTGAAGCTGTCGTAATTGTCGATCAACAGGATCATGGTACTATCCTGCGCGGTGGTGGCGGGCCGGTCAAACCGGTGGCCCGTCCCCCGCGCGGAGGACGGGCGCGCGTGACGATATCAGCGCGTTCCATCGCATGGGTACGGCTTTCGCAGAAGCGGAAAAAACAGTGGGGAATGCTGTGGCGAATCAGCAACAGAACGTGGCGGAACCGCCACGACTAGGGACGGAATCAGTTGACGTTGACGGCCGATTCACGGCATCGGATGAGCCGGTTCCGCGATCGGATGCTGCCATGTTTCCGCCCATCTCCCGCCCCTGCCGACGCCACCTTGCACGCGCGGGCGTCGTCGTCGCACTTGTTGCCATGGCCGGCGGCACCGTCGGCGCGGCACCGCCGACATCCCTGATCCCCCTGCCTGTCGTGCCGCCCGCCGCCGCGCCCGATTCGGTGGCGCGCCCCGTGGTGGTGCCGCCGGCCTCGTCACCAACGGCCTCATCACCAACTGTACCGGCGCAGCCGGCACCGGTGCAGCCGGCCGATCCGCTGCCTGCCTGGCTGCGGCTCGGCGTGCCGGCGCCTGCCGCCGAAGGCCGGCCGACCATTGCCATCATGATCGACGACATGGGCCTCAACCGCGTCCAGTCCGACCGTGCCATCCATCTGCCCGCGCCGGTCACCCTGTCGTGGATGCCGTATGCGCCGAACGTGACCGAACAGGCGGCCGCCGGCGCCGCACACGGCCACGAGACCATGCTCCACATGAACATGGAGGCGCTCGGGCGCACCGACCCGGGGCCCGATTCCATGCGCACCTGGCTGCCGGCCGAGACCAACCTGGCCTATCTGCACCATGCGCTCGACCGGCTGCCCAATGCCGTCGGACTCAACCAGCATGAGGGCAGCGTCGCCTCGCTGTCGGTTCCGCTGATGGACATCGTGATGGGCGAGCTGAAGGCGCGCGACCTGCTGTTCGTGGACAGCCTGACCATCCCGCACAGCGTGGCCCTGCGTCGCGCCGAGGCGGCCGGGGTTCCGGCCCTGGGGCGCGACATATTCCTCGACAATTCCCCCGACCCGAACGCCATCCGCGCCGAGATTGCGGCACTGGAGGCGACGGCGCGGCGCGCCGGCCACGCGATCGCCATCGGCCACCCGCGCCAGACCACCATGGATGTGCTTGCGGCCTACCTGCCGACGGCGGCGGCGCATGGCTTTGTGCTGTGGCCGGTGAGCGCCACCGTGGCGGCGGCGAAGAACGTGCTGGTGGCCCAAAAGCCTGCTGCGGAGTAGCGCTGCCGCGGGGGTGGCTGGCCGGGTTCAGTCGTCGCTCAGCCAGCCCTTGCCGAGGGCATAGCGCACCACCTCGACGCGGCTGCGGAAGCCGAGCTTGGCCATGCCGCGGGCCTTGTAAGTGTCCACGGTCTTGAGGCCGATTCCCAGTTTGCCGGCGATGGTCTTGTTGCTGTGCCCGCCCGCGGTCAGGCGCAGCACCTCGATCTCGCGCTCGCTGAGGTCGGCGGCGCCAGGGGCGGCGCCCTCGGCCGGTTTGGCTGGGCCCGGCCCGACCACGCGGGCGGCGATCGCGGGGTCGAGGTAGATGCCGCCGGCCGCCACCGCGTGGATCGCCCGGATCAGTTCCTCGGCGGCCGAGCACTTCAGCACGTAGCCGACCGCGCCGATTTCCAGCAATTGGCGCAGATAGGCGCCGTCCTCGTGCACGGTCAGCGCCAGGATGCGGCAGGGTGGGCAGTCCACCCGCAGTTGACGGGCCACATCGACCCCGTTCAGCCCCGGCATCGACAGGTCGAGCACGGCCACGTCCGGGCGCAGCTCGGTCGCCAGGCGGAGCGCGGTGCGCCCGTCGCGCGCTTCGCCCACCACCTCCAGCGCGGCATCGGCGGCGACCAGCGCCTTTATACCGGCAAGCACGACGGGGTGATCGTCGGCCAGGAAGACACGCAGCTTCATCGTGGCGTTCATGCCGGCAACAGGCCGGGGCGCGAATGGATCATCCTCGGCAAATTACGGATATGAGGTGGCCGAGTCGATACCGGCCTTGGCAGGTCCGTCCGAGGTTTGCGCCCGTGCCTGTCACAGGACGCAGGGGTAATGACGGACACGGGTCGATTGATCCGATATTTCCCGCACAACGGAGCCCGGTGACCGTCGATCTTCCCACAAGATTGCCGTCTGTCCATGATTTGACGGTCATGTCCAGGCGGCGTCCGTTGAGTTACCGACAGTGACGGGTAAATACATGACAATATTCGAGAACTGACCAAGGAAAGCCGGACAATTACCGTCTTATGTCCGGCAAGACACCTACCTTGGAACTGTCAATTTCGGTGGACACCGTCAGGCGTCAATGGCACATTACAAACAGTCAATGCGGCCTACCAAGTCGCTGAAATGTTTGGTGAAACGGGGCTCAAGGAGGTCTCTGCAATAGAAACCACCTGGCACTCCATCACCGCTTCAGGCCGCATCGGTTCGGTGTCATGCCGATCCACGACGCCGCTGGTGCCGGGCACCAGTGGAAACCCGGCCGGACCGGGCGAAGTGCTGGTCGTGGCGGTCGTGTCGCGACGATCCCTGCCGCGCGGGACGTGCACGGCAACGCGTGAATAACCCCCGATGGAGGGACAATAAATGGCTCAGTCTCTGTCTGGCCTCACTGAAGCCGAGGCCAAGGAATTCCACGAGCAGTTCAAGACGACGTTCACGGCGTTTCTTGGTGTCGCCGCCTTCGCTCATCTGCTCGTGCTGGTTTGGAAGCCCTGGTTCTGATCTAGGAGTAAGTAAAAATGGCAAATCCGGCAGACGACTACAAGATCTGGCTCGTCATCAACCCCGCTAAGTTTCTGGTTCCGATCTGGATCGCCGTGCTGGCCACCGTCGTGGTCATCCACATCGCCGTGATTGGCAGCCCGAAATACAACTTCCTAGCAGCTCCGGCCAAGGTCGCCGCGGCTAGCTAGTTAGCGCGCTCGCGCACCTTATCGGCAAATAACCGGGCCAATTGGGACGCACTTGGTCCGGCTCGTCGCCGGGGTGACCTGAGCCGAGACTTGGCGTGGCAGGCTGCCACGCAACTCCCGGCCGCGCGGGATTCGCGCGGCAATGACAGAGTATCCCTGGAGGGTAGTTAAATGGCGAATCTTTCCGGCCTGAGCGAAGAAGAGGCCAAGGAATTCCACGAGCAGTTCAAGACCACCTTCACCGCGTTCCTCGGCGTCGCCGCGGTCGCGCATCTGCTGGTCATCGCCTGGAAGCCTTGGTTCTGATCTAGGAGCGCATGAAAATGGCAAACCCGGCAGACGACTACAAGATCTGGCTCGTCATCAACCCCGCCCAGTGGCTGGTTCCGATCTGGATCGCCGTGCTGGCAGTGGCTGTTGTCATCCACGTCGCAGTGATCGGCAGCGGGAAGTACAACTTCCTCGCGGCGCCGGCCAAAGTTGCTGCGGCGAAGTAATCAAAAATTCCTTAGGAGGGTAATTAGATGGCATCTCTCTCTGGCTTGAGCGAAGACGAAGCCAAGGAATTCCACGAGCAGTTCAAGACCACGTTTACTGCGTTCCTCGGCGTCGCCGCGGTTGCGCATCTGCTGGTCCTGGCCTGGAAGCCTTGGTTCTGATCTAGGAGCACATGAAAATGGCAAACCCGGCAGACGACTACAAGATCTGGCTCGTCATCAACCCCGCCAAGTATCTGGTTCCGATCTGGATCGCCGCGCTGGCAGTGGCAGTGGTCATCCATGTCGCCGTGATCGGCAGCGGGAAGTACAACTTCCTGGCCGCCCCGGCCAAGGTTGCGGCAGCCAGCTAGTCACCGCGTCCGCGCCGGCGCTTGCGCCGGCGCAACGGACAGCGATCTGAATTCTCTGAGGAGTGTCGTTAGATGGCGAAGTCTCTCTCTGGCTTGACTGAAGAAGAAGCCAAGGAATTCCACGAGCAGTTCAAGACCACCTTCACTGCGTTCCTCGGCGTTGCCGCGGTTGCGCATCTGCTGGTCATCGCCTGGAAGCCTTGGTTTTGATTGTGGAGTACCTGAAAATGGCAAATCCGGCAGACGACTACAAGATTTGGCTCGTCATCAACCCCGCTCAGTGGCTGGTTCCGATCTGGATCGCCGTACTGGTGGTGGCTGTGGTCATCCACGTCGCAGTGATCGGCAGCCCGAAGTACAACTTCCTGGCGGCCCCGGCTAAGGTCGTAGCGGCAAAGTAATCAGCGCATCCGCGCCGACTTCGGCCGGTGGCGGATGGGATCCGGGCACGCGTGCCCGCCCCATCCGCTGCCGGGTGTCGATTTGAGTGATTGTCTGGCCTGGGCGTCAAGAGTGACGTCATTTCTCAACCCGGAGATTCCGGCTGCGCTCCCGTCGGGGCGCCAGGACCCACCCAGGGCAGGGCGCGAACGCGCCGCCCCGTACCGGTCCGCCGCGATGCGGTTCCCGGGTTGCACCACAGGGGGTGGTCCATGTCACGTGTTTACAAACCCTGCCGCCAGCCGGCACCGTCGCTTTGGGATATCGTGCGTCTGCGCTCACTTGGCGAATCGCTTGCCGCCATTGCTGATGCGTATGGCTGCCACCGGCAGACCATCTGGGCCGCCCTGAACCGGGCCGCCGATCGCGGCCAACTGCCGCCAGTTCTCGTCTCGGTTCTCTATCCCGACGACCGTGAGGCCGCTGCCCGCCTGCTGCAGCGCATCGAAGCCGCCCGCACCAGCGGTGTCGAGGTCGCCGGATCGACCCAGGCCGATGCCGCGCCGGTTCGCCGCGGTGGATTGGCCGAGTTGCACGCGGCAGCGTAAGGAAGGCCAGGGCTCTGCCCTGGACCCGGCAGGGGGCGGTGGCCCCCTGCACCTCGTTCCGTTAGGTGCCTTTGCCGGCCGCGAACCTTACCGCTTCTTCTGCTGCCCGTAGAAGGGACTGCGCCTTTTGCCGGGTCTCTTCGTACTCGGCCTGCGGGTCCGAGTCGGCAACGATCCCCGCGCCGGCCTGCACATGCATGGTGCCGTCCTTGACCACCGCGGTGCGCAGCCCGATGCAGGTATCCATTGTGCCGTTGGCGGCGAAGTAGCCGATGCAGCCGGCATAGACGCCGCGCCGGGTCGGTTCCAGTTCTTCGATGATCTCCATCGCCCGCACCTTCGGTGCCCCGGTCAGCGTGCCGGCCGGGAACCCCGCCGCCAGCGCATCAATGGCGTCGAGCCCTTCGCGCAACGTGCCCTGCACGTCCGAGGCGATGTGCATCACATGGCTGAACCGCTCGATGGCGAAGCTTTCCGTCACCCGCACGCTGCCCAGCTCGGCCACCCGGCCGACATCGTTGCGCCCGAGGTCGAGCAGCATCAGGTGTTCGGCGCGCTCCTTCGGGTCGGCGAGCAGTTCGGCGGCCAGAATCTGGTCCTCTGCATGCGTCGCGCCGCGCCGCCGCGTGCCGGCGAGCGGACGGATGGTCACGGTGCCATCGCGCAGCCGCACCAGGATTTCCGGGCTGGACCCGACCACCGCGAAGCCGCCGAAATCGAGGAAGAACAGGAAGGGTGCGGGGCTGATGCGGCGCAGCGCGCGATAAAGCGCGAAGGGCGGCAAGGCAAACGGAACCGAAAAGCGTTGGCTCGGCACGATCTGGAAGGCGTCGCCGGCGCGAATGTAGTCCTTAGCCTTCTCCACCGCCGCGACGAAGCCCTCGCGGGTAAAGTTGGAGGTCGGGGCGGGCAGGGGCGGCAGCGCCACCGGCGGCGCGGCGAGCGGCAGCGGCCGGGACAAAGCCGCCTCCGCCTGCTCGAGCGTGGCCTGTGCCGCGTTCCAGGCCGCCTCGGCCGACAGCCCCGCGCGCGGATAGACCGGGGCGGCCAGGGTGAGCAGGTCGGTGACGGTGTCGAAGATGGCATACAGGGTCGGCCGCGCCAGCAGGGCGTCGGGCACGTCGATGCTGGCCTGGTTCTTCTCCGGCAGCCGCTCCATCAGCCGGACCATGTCGTAGCCGAGGTAGCCGATCAGCCCACCGCACATCGGCGGCAGCCCCTCCGGCACCTCCAGGTGCGATTCGGCCACCACGGCGCGCAGACTGTCGAGCGCCGGCCGGTCATCCGTGGCGAAGGCGTAGGGGGCGGACAAGGCATGCCGGTTCAGCTCCGCCCGGCCGCCGCGGCAGCGCCACACCAGGTCGGGCAGCAGCCCGATGATGGAATAGCGGCCGCGGCTGGCGCCGCCCTCCACGCTTTCCAGCAGGAAAGTGTTGGGCTTGCCGTGGGCGAGCTTCAGGAACACCGCCACCGGCGTGTCCAGGTCCGCCACCGCGCGTCGCCAAAGCAGATGCCCGCGTCCCTGCTCGTAGTCGTGCCGGAACTCGGCGAAGCCGGGGGCGGGGGAGGCGTCCATGCGTAAGGGTCCCTTGCTGGGCGGGGTGGAAATCACTCGGATCGCTGGATGAGCTGCTCAAGCACCGGGCGGTTCACGCGCGGGGTGGCGCGGTCGCGCACGGCGGTGGCGAACACGTTTTCAATGTCGTTGGCGATCGCCCGTGCCAGCGCGTCGCGGATCTGGCCATAGCCGACCGGGTCGGCGGCCGCGTCGGGGGCCTGCACCTCGCGCAGCACCGCGACCACGAAGCCGTCGGCGGTCTCCGCCATGGTCGGCTCGCCGACCTTCAGGCTGAACAGCGGGGTGACAAGCTGCGCCGGTACGCCCGGCGCGGGCGCGGCGCGGCCGACCGGCGGCAGGTGGCGCACCGTCAGGCCGGTTGCGGCGTCGGACAATGATTTTCCCGCCTTCACCGCCGCCAGGATATTCGCCGCGGCCTCTTCCTGACTGCGGTGGATGGCGTCATGCGTCCAGTCGGCGCGCACGCGATCGGCCACTTCGGCGAACGGCCGGGGCGCCGGTGGCGTGATGTCTTCCACGATCACGGCGAAAAACGCCTGCGGACTGCCCTCGACCGGCACCTGGGTCAGCCGCGCCGGCTCGCCCTGCTTCATCTGGAAGGCGGCCTGGATCAGGGTGGAGCGCAGCTCGTCGCTGCCCGGGATGGGCGCCGGCTGGCCCGTGGCCGTGTTGCCCTGCGCATCCAGCGTGCCGGTGACGCCGGCCAGGCCGAGGTCGCTAGGCATGTTGTCGAGCGGCACGCCGCCCGTCAGCAGGTCGCCGAGCTTGTTGGCGCGGTCGTAGAGCAGGTCGGCGGCCTTGTCGGCGATCACCCGGGTGCGCAAATCGTCGCGCACCTCGTCCAGCGTCTTCGCCGTGCCGGGCGTGACCTTGGTCACCTTCACCGCGTACCAGCCGAGCGCAGTCTGCACCGGCGGGCCGACCACGTTGGGCACGCCGGCGAACACGGCATCGGCCAGCTCGGGCGAGGGGATCTGTTCGCGGGTCGAGTCGGTCAGATCGACCGGCGTGCCGCCCGCCTTGGTGGCAGCAGCCTGGATGGTCGCCCAGTCCGCCCCGGCCAGCCACTGCGCCGCAAGGGTTTTTGCCGCCGCTTCGTCGGACAGCAGCACCACCTCGGCGCTGCGCTTCTCCGGCAGATTGTAACTGGCACGCGCCTGTTCGAAGGCGCCGCGCAGGTCTTCCTCGGTCACCTGCACGTCCTTCGCCATCGTCTCGGGCGAAAGAATCACCGCCTTGATGTGGCGCAGCTCCGGGGTGGAGTACTGGTCCTTGTGGTTTTCGTACCAGCGGTCGAGCTGCGCCTCGGTGGGCTCGGCCGGGGGCGCGGCGGCGGCGAACGGCAGCTCGACCGCGTCGGCGACGCGCTTCTCCTGCTGGAAGGCGTAGACCTCGCGGGTCAGCAGGTCGGGCGAGACGGCGCCGGAGCGCAGCGTCTCCAGCAGCTGGCGCTGCAGCATGTCGGTGCGCAGCAGGGCGAGGAACCGCGGCTCGGTCAGGTCGTTGTTGCGCAACACCTGCTCGAACACGGTCTTGTCGAACTGGCCGTTGGCGCCGTGGAAGGCGGGAATCTGGAAGGTCGTCTGGCGCAGCGCCGCCTCCGGCACGACGAGCCCCATCGCCTCGGCGGATTCGGTCAGTGCGGTCTGGGTGATCAGCCGCTGCAGCGCCTGCGCCGCGACGCCGCGCCTGATCTCGGGCGTGGGTTCGGTGTGGCCTCCGAAACTGCGCATGACCTGGGCGAGCTGGCGCCGGTAGGCGTCCTGCAGCTCGGGCAGGCCGATGCTGCGGCTGCCGACGGTGGCGACCGAGTCGTCGGACATGCCGCCGGTGATCAGCCGCAGGATGTCGCTGCCGACCCCCCAGGCGACAAACATCACCACCAGGAACATGAACAGAAGGCGCGCCGGCCACGTGTTGAGGCCACGACGAAACGTTACGAGCATGCGAAATCCCACGCGAAAAGCGCCGCACCATAGGTCCGTCCCCCTTGGTTTGCCAGCCTCCCTGCGGTAGGAGCGAGGCAAGCCGTAACATGCCCGTCACGAGGGGCAGTCACAGGAGAGGGAGAGAAATGCGCCAGCTCATTGCCGGGAACTGGAAAATGAACGGCTTGCTGGCCGAGGCGGAGGCGCTGGCGGAGGATGTCGCGGCTGGCGCCGAGGGCCTCTCCTGCGATCTGCTGGTCTGCCCGCCCGCCACGGTGATCTGCACGGTGGCGGATGTGGTCGCTGGCGCGCCCTTCGCGCCGGTCGCGATCGGCGGGCAGGACTGCCACGCCGCGGCGAGCGGTGCGCATACCGGCGACCTCTCGGCCGCCATGCTGCGCGATGCCGGCGCGACCTGGGTGATTCTCGGCCATTCCGAGCGGCGCACCGATCATGCCGAGACCGATTCGGTGGTCCACGCCAAGGTGCTGGCCGCGGTGGCGGCCGGGCTCACGCCCATCGTGTGCGTCGGCGAGACCGAGGCGGAGCGGCTGGACGGGCGACAGGAGGCGGTGGTGGGTGCCCAGCTTGCCGGGTCGCTGCCCGTCGATTTCGCCGGCGTGGTGGCCTACGAGCCGGTCTGGGCGATCGGCACCGGCCGCACGCCGACCGAGGCCGACGTGGCGGCCATGCACGCCTTCATCCGCGCCGCGCTGCTGCGGCATCTGGGCGAGGCGGGGCGGCTTGTGCTGATCCTGTATGGCGGTTCGGTGAAGCCGTCCAACGCCGCAGCGCTGCTGGCGCTGCCGGAGGTGGGTGGGGCCCTGGTCGGCGGCGCCAGCCTGGTTGCCGCCGACTTCCTCGCCATCGCCCGCGCGGCACAAGCCGCCTGAGCGCGCCCGCTGAACCCACCCACACGCCTGCAACACCCTGGCTGCACTTCCCTTCGCCGCCCTGCGCCGCTAGAAGGCCGCGTCTTCCGGGGATGGCCCCCGGCGAGGAACACCCATGACCACCGTGCTGCTTATCATCCACCTGTTCGTGACGCTCACCCTGATCGGCGTCGTTCTGCTTCAGCGCAGCGAGGGTGGTGGCCTGGGCGTCGGCACCTCGCAGGGCATGGGCTCCTTCATGAGCGGGCGCGGCACCGCCAACCTGCTGACCCGCACCACCGCCATCCTGGCCGCCTTGTTCTTCGGCCTGTCGCTGGCGCTGGCGCTGCTGAACAAGGGCACCACCGTGCGGCATTCCATCCTGGACGTGTCGCCGCCCGCCGGCAGCCCCGCGCCGAGCCTGCCGGCGCCGCCGGGCAGCCCCATTCCCGGCAGCCCTGTTCCCGGTAGCCCCATCCCCGGCACTCCTGCGCCTACCCCGGCGCCGGTTGCTCCCGCCCCGAAGACCCCCGCGCCGGAGGCTGTCGTCCCGCCTGCACCCGTTGCACCTGCACCCATTGCACCCGCACCCGTTGCGCCCGCGCCCGCAGCCCCTGCCTCTGGTGCCCCCTCGGTTCCGACCAACTGAGCCGTCATCCTGTTCGCGCACGCCGGCATAAGGATGGCGGGGTGCGCGCCGCCCGGGGAAACGCGTGACATGCGGATTGCCGTCATCATTCCTTGCTACAATGAAGAAGTGGCGATCCCGCACGTGATCGGCGCGTTCCGGGCCGCGCTGCCGACGGCCACGATCTACGTGTTCGATAACAATTCGCGCGACGCCACCGTGGCGGCTGCCCGGGCTGCCGGGGCGACGGTGCGGACAGAGACACTGCAAGGCAAGGGCAACGTGGTTCGCCGGGCCTTCGCCGATATCGATGCCGACATCTATCTGCTGGTGGACGGCGACGACACCTACGATGCCGCGGCCGCGCCGCAGATGGTGCAGTTGCTCGTTGAGAAAAGGCTCGACATGGTCACCGGCACCCGGGTCAGCAATGTTGCGGCTGCGTATCGCCCTGGGCACCGTTTCGGCAACCGTCTGCTGACCGGGCTGGTCCAGCTGGTGTTCGGCAACCGCGTCTCCGACATGCTGTCCGGCTACCGCGTGTTCAGCCGCCGGTTCGTGAAGTCCTTCCCCGCGCTGTCCGCCGGTTTCGAGACGGAAACCGAATTCACCGTGCATGCGCTGGAATTGCGCATGCCGGTGGACGAAGTCGCCACCGCCTACCGGGAACGGCCGGCGGGATCGGCGTCGAAGCTGCGTACCATGCGCGACGGGCTGCGCATCCTGCGTACCATCCTCGTGCTGGTCAAAGAGGAGCGGCCGCTGCCGTTCTTTTCCCTCTGCGGCGCGGTCATCCAGGCGACCGGACTCCTGCTGGCTGTTCCCGTGGTGGTTGAGTTCTGGCACACCGGCCTGGTGCCGCGGCTGCCGACGGCGGTGCTGTCGATGGGCCTGGTGCTGCTGTCCTTCCTGGCCCTTTCCTGCGGGCTGATCCTCGATTCGGTGGCGCGGGCGCGCATGGAGATCAAGCGGCTTGCGTATCTTGCCATCCCGCCGGTTGCCGGCTAGCCGGCGCATGTCCTGCCGCCCCATGTCATGCCGGGCGACCCGTGCGCCGGGCGCACGCCTCCCATCGCGGTCTGACTCCGGCACGTCATTTCCCCCGACTCCGCCGCGCCGTTATACTGACCTCCCATGACCCGGTTTGTCTTCATCACCGGCGGCGTGGTGTCCTCGCTCGGTAAGGGTATTGCGTCGGCCGCCCTCGGGGCGCTGCTGCAGGCGCGCGGCTATTCGGTGCGGCTGCGCAAGCTCGACCCCTACCTCAACGTTGACCCGGGCACGATGAGCCCGCTGCAGCACGGCGAGGTGTTCGTCACCGATGACGGTGCCGAGACCGACCTCGATCTTGGCCACTACGAGCGCTTCACCGGCGTGCATGCCAGCCGCTCCGACAACGCCACCACCGGGCGCATCTACTCCGACGTGATCGCGCGGGAGCGCCGTGGCGACTACCTCGGCGCCACCGTGCAGGTGATTCCGCACATCACCGACGCCATCAAGGAAACCATTACCCGCGACCTCGACGATCCGCAGGGCCGCCCGACCGATTTCGCCCTGATCGAGATCGGCGGCACCGTTGGCGACATCGAGGGCCTGCCGTTCCTCGAGGCGATCCGCCAGCTCGGCAACGAACTGGGCCCGCAACAGGTGATGTTCGTGCACCTGACGCTGGTGCCCTGGATTCCCTCGGCCGGCGAGCTGAAGACCAAGCCGACGCAGCATTCGGTGAAGGAACTGCTCAACGTCGGCATCCAGGCCAACATGCTGATCTGCCGCTGCGACCGGCCGATTCCGGCGAACGAACGCCGCAAGATCGCGCTGTTCTGCAACGTCCGCCCCGAGGCGGTGATCGCGGCGCTGGATGTGGACACCATCTACCAGGTGCCGGTGAGCTACCACGCCGAGGGCATGGACCGCGAAGTGCTGCGCCATTTCGGCCTGCCCCACGATGTCGAGCCGGATGTTTCCCGCTGGCAGCGCATCGTCGAGATCGTCCGCGCGCCGGAAGGCGAGGTGAAGATCGCGGTGGTCGGCAAGTACACCAACCTGCTCGACAGCTACAAATCGCTGGCCGAGGCGCTCGCCCATGGCGGCATCGCCAACCGCGTGCGGGTCACGCTGGACTGGATGGACGCCGGCATTTTCGAAAAGCCCGACACGGTGGCGCGGCTGGAGGGCGTGCACGGCATTCTGGTGCCGGGCGGCTTCGGCGAACGCGGCACCGAGGGCATGATCGAGGCGGTGCAATTCGCCCGCCAGCGCGCCGTCCCTTTCTTCGGCATCTGTTTCGGCATGCAGATGGCGGTGATCGAATGCGCCCGCCATCTGGCCGACCTGCC
Organism: uncultured Acetobacteraceae bacterium; assembly: GCA_903918195.1. GTDB lineage: Bacteria > Pseudomonadota > Alphaproteobacteria > Acetobacterales > Acetobacteraceae > Rhodovastum. The sequence continues at coordinate 29,230 of CAIXDS010000233.1, forward strand.
GCACGCCTCCTCCACCGAGTTCGGCCCGTGCGACGATCCGGTGGTCGGGCTGCTGACCGAATGGGCGCGCGGCAACGAGATCGAGCGCCGTGCCGAAGGTGGCAACCTTGGCGGCACGATGCGGCTCGGGGCCTATCCGGCCATCCTCGCGCCCGGCTCGCTGGTCAGCGACATTTATGGCGGGGCGCTGCAGATCGCCGAGCGGCACCGCCACCGCTACGAGGTCAATGTCCGCTACAAGGAACGTCTGGAACGGGCTGGGCTGCGCTTCTCCGGCATGTCGCCTGATGGGGTGCTGCCGGAAATGGTGGAATATCCGGCGCATCCCTGGTTCGTAGGCGTGCAATTCCATCCAGAATTGAAATCCAAGCCATTTGAACCGCATCCTTTGTTCCGCGGCTTCATTGCCGCAGCGGTAAGGCAGATGCGCCTAGTCTAAAGAATGGGGTCCAGGGGCCTCTCGGCCCTTGGTAGGGTTTGGGGCAAAGCCCCAACCTTGCTTCTTTATCCAGCCGATCGTAAGCTATGAAACCTTTTGGTCGGAATAGCCGCGGCACGGAATGACAATATGGCCGACAACGAATCAGCTGCCTCCGGGTGCGCCGCGGACAGTCTTGCCAAGACCCCGACAGGCATCAGCGGTTTCGATGAAATTACGTTCGGCGGTCTGCCCGCGGGCAGACCATCGCTGATCTGCGGACGCGCGGGGTCGGGCAAGACTCTGTTCGCCATGACGTTTCTGGTGAAGGGCGCGGTCCAGTTCAACGAGCCGGGCGTGTTCATGAGCTTCGAGGAGACCAGCGAGGACCTGGCCCAGAACGTGGCCTCGCTTGGCTTCGATGTTCGCGGTCTGGTCGCCGCGAACAAGCTCGCCATGGATTATGTGCGGATCGAGCGCAGCGAGATCGAGGAAACCGGGGACTACGATCTGGAGGGTCTGTTCGTCCGGCTCGGCTATGCGATCCGGTCGGTCGGCGCCACCCGGGTTGTGCTGGATACGGTGGAGGCCCTGTTCGGCGGGCTGAAGAACACCGCCGTCCTGCGGGCGGAGTTGCGGCGCCTGTTCGGCTGGCTGAAGGCGCAGGGCGTCACCGCGCTGATCACGGCCGAGCAGGGCAGCGGCGCGCTCAGCCGGCATGGCCTGGAGGAATACGTCTCCGATTGCGTGATCCTGCTCGACAACCGGGTGCAGAACCAGATTTCCACCAGGCGCCTGCGGGTGGTGAAGTATCGCGGCTCGGTGCACGGGGCGGATGAGTACCCGTTCCTGATCGATGCGGACGGCATCAGCGTGCTGCCGGTCACCTCGGCCGGGCTGCAGCATGAGGCGTTCGATGAACGGGTGCCGACGGGTGTCGCCGGACTGGATGCGATGCTCGGGGGCGGTGGCTTTTACCGCGGCTCGAGCGTGCTCCTTTCCGGCGCGGCCGGGACGGGAAAGACCAGCCTGGCCGCCCATTTCGTCCACGCGGCATGCCAGCGCGGCGAGCGATGCCTGTATTTCGCCTATGAGGAGTCGCCGGCGCAGATCATCCGCAACATGCGCTCGGTCGGCGTCGATCTGGCCCCGCCGGTCGAGCGCGGGCTGCTCCGGTTCGAGGCGGCGCGCCCCAGCCTGTACGGGTTGGAGATGCATCTCGCGCGGGTCCAGCACGATATCGACCACTTCCAGCCGGCCGCGGTGGTGATCGACCCGTTCTCCAGCCTGCGCGGCGATGCGGTCGAACTGCACGCGATGCTGTTGCGTCTGGTGGACCTGCTGAAGACACGGGGGGTCACGGCGCTGATGACCAACCTCGTGGCCGGCGAGGAGAAGGTGAACAACACCAGTCAGGGCATCTCCTCGCTGATGGATACCTGGCTGTCGCTGACCAACATTGAGTTCAACGGCGAGCGGAACCGCGGCCTGTATGTGCTGAAGTCGCGCGGCATGAACCATTCCAACCAGATCCGGGAGTTCCTGCTGACCGGTGATGGCATCCGGCTGGTGGATGCCTATCTTGGCCCGGCGGGTATGCTGACCGGGTCGGCGCGGCTGGCGCAGGAAGCAGCGGAGGCGCGGGCGGCCCGCCAGCATGCGCAGGAGCTCGACCGCAAGCGCGCGGCGATTGCCCGCCGGCGGGCGGCCATCGAGCGCCAGATTGCCGATCTGCAGATGGCGCTGGAGGGGGAGAACGAAGACCTGTCCAGGCTGCTCGACCAGGAAGCGGCGCGGGAACAGGGCCAGGCGGCCGACCGGCAGGCCATGGCCATGCAACGGGGGGGACCATCATGAACGGCGCGGGCAGGAGCAGCGGGGGCGAACCTGACGCGGCCGGCCCGCCCCCCCTGACTGACCGTGACCCGGACGCCGGGATGGCGACCGGCGATGACGCGGGCACCTATAATCTTCGCCTTTATATTGCCGGACAGACTGCCCGATCGGCGGCCGCGCTGGCGAACCTGAAGGCCGTGTGCGAGCAGCATTTGGTGGGACGCTACCGGCTCGAGGTGATCGACCTGCTGGAGCAGCCCCAGCTTGCCGCGGGCGATCAAATTCTCGCCATTCCGACCCTGGTGCGCCGCCTGCCGCAGCCGATCAAGCGGCTGATCGGAAACCTTGCGGACACCGAGCGCGTTCTCGTAGGACTGGATCTGCGTGCCGAGGAGAGATGAGATGGCGCAGATTTCCCGATCCGGCCAGGACGCGGCGAATGGCGGGTCCGGACCGGACGAGGCGGCGGCTGACCCGAAAACATATGTCCTGCGTCTTTATGTCAGCGGCACGACGGTGCGCTCGGCCCGCGCCATCGCCAGCATGCGGCGGCTCTGCGACACCCACCTGCGCGATCGCTACGAGCTGGACGTGGTCGACATCTACCAGAACCCGGAGGCAACGAAGGAAGATCAGGTGGTCGCCGTGCCGACGCTGGTCAAGCTGCTGCCGGTGCCGCTGCGCCGCCTGATCGGCGATCTTTCCGATCGCGAGCGGGTGCTGGCCGGCCTCGATATCATTCCGAAAGCGGGGCCATCCGGATGACGGAAGCGGCGGGGCAAAAGCTTTACGGGTTGCAGCGCCGCCTCCGGGATGTCGAGGAGAGGCTTCGCGAGGCGGAGGAAACCATCGCGGCCATCCGCACCGGCGATGTGGATGCCATCGTCGTGCAGGGGCGGGCAGGGCCGCAGGTCTACACGCTGGAAAACGATGACCGGCCCTATCGCCGGTTGATCGAACAGATCGGCGAAGGCGCCCTGACGCTGGCGCCGGACGGGGTGGTCCTCTACTGCAACAGCCGTTTGGCCGGGTTGCTGCGAATGCCGCACGAGAAAGTGATCGGCGGCAGGATGCAGGCCATGATTGCCGCTGATGACCAGGACCTGTTCGAGCGCGTGACCGTACAGGGCGGTGGGCGTGGCAGGCTGACCTTGCAGGCGGCCGACGGCAGCACCGTCCCGGTCCACTTGACCCTGACGGAACTCGTCACCGACGGCACGCCGGTGCTGTGCGGCATCGTGACCGACCTGACGGAACAGCAGCAGGCCGAGATCGCCCTGCGTGAGGCCAATGCGCGCCTCCTCGCCGAAACTGCGGAGCGGGAACGGGCCGAGGCCCTGCTGCATCAGGCCCAGAAGATGGAAGCGCTGGGCCAGCTCACCGGCGGCGTCGCGCACGATTTCAACAACCTGCTGACGGTGGTCATCGGCGGTCTGGAGATGATCGAGCGGCAACTGCCGAAGCTGCCGCCCGGACCGCCGTCAGCGCGCGTCGATCGCGGCATTGACCTGGCCAAGAAGGGGGCCGACCGGGCGGCGGTGCTGGTGCAGCGGCTGCTCGCCTTCTCGCGGCGGCAGGCGCTTGAACCGCGGCCGGTGGATGTGAACCTGCTGGTCTGCGGCATGCTGGAGGTGCTGCGGCGGACCCTGGGCGAGACCATCGCTCTGAATGCCGTTCTGGCCGAAGAACTCTGGCCGGCGCGGGCCGACCCAAACCAGCTTGAGAACGCGGTGCTGAACCTTGCGGTCAATGCGCGCGATGCGATGCCGGATGGCGGCCGGCTGACGGTCAGAACCGAGAACAGGATTCTGGGCAACGACCCCGCCATCGCCGACGCGGTTACCGGCGACTATGTGATGGTGGCCGTCACGGATACCGGCATCGGCATGGACCAGTCCACTCTGGAGCGCGCATTCGAGCCGTTCTTCACCACCAAAGACGTCGGATACGGCACCGGCCTCGGGCTGAGCCAGGTTTACGGCTTCGTCAAGCAGTCCACCGGGCACATCGCCCTCCGCAGCCGGCCGGGAGCCGGCACCACGGTTGAAATCTACCTGCCCCGACTGGCCCCGGGGCAGGAATGCCCCGACGAGGTCAGCGCGGGTGCCGCCAGCGACCCACATTCCCAGCTTGGGGACACGGTGTTGGTGGTCGAAGACAACGACGATGTCCGCTCGTACAGCATGGATGCGCTGCGCGAGCTCGGCTACGCGGTCCTGGAGGCGGCTGACGGCGCGTCGGCGCTGGAGGTGCTGGAGCGACGGCCGGAGATCAGGCTGCTGTTCACCGATATCGGCCTGCCCGGCGGATTGAACGGCCGGCAATTGGCGCACGAGGCGCTGCGTCGCCGAGCCGGGCTGAAGGTGCTGTTGACGACGGGCTATGCGCAAAGTGCCGGCGATGCCGGTCAGCCGCTCGCGGCGGCAGTGCAGGTGGTGGCAAAACCGTTCACCTTCAGCGATCTGGCGGTGCACATCCGACGCATTCTTGACGGCCAGTCGCTTGATCCGCCGGCGTGAGGTGGTGCGGGTGGCTGCCAGCACGTCCTGGTGCCGACCGGGACACGTTGTCGCGTTAACTTTTGCGAAACATCCCTCGACTTAGCGTCTGCGCGTCCGAACAGAAGCTCGTCCGGAGTCTGTGATCCAACGCGGCGCATAGGGCGGCTGTCGTCCCCGGTGGGTCGGTCATGCCGATGGGCGACTGATACGAGGGCTGTGATCTATGGGAACAGTCGAACACCGGGGTGGGTTGTCGCATCACCCGCATACATCGGTTCATTCGGTATCACGCGGCCACACGCTGCCCAGCCAGCGTGCCGGTTCGCCAACCGCGTTCGCGGATGTCGCCCTCGCCGCGATGCGGCACTATTCCGGACGGCAGGATGTGCCCGGCACCAATGGCGGTGCGGGCAGCATCCCGGTCCATGACAAGGGGACGAAGGCGGCAGCGGGCACCGGCAACAGCTCCGTCCCCGCGCTGTTCGGCCATTTCATCGGGCGCTCGACGGGCTCCGGTCAGTGCGTTGCCCTTGTCTATGCCGCCAATCCGGGCCTCGGCTCGACCGCCTGCTGGGCGTGCGGTGAACCGGTGCAGGGCAACACCAGCCTCCAGCCCGGCACGGTCATCGCCACCTTCGACCGCGCCGGCCGCTACGCCAACGCGAGAGACGGCAGCAGCCACGCGGCGATCTACCTCGGTCAGAACGAGCAGGGGGTTCAGGTGCTGGATCAGTGGTCCGGCAGCCCGGCCGCCGTCCGGACCATTCGATGGACGAACCCGGGCGGAACGCCTGCCAACACCGGAAGCGCGTTCCGCGTCGTGCGCGCCGGATAGGCGGATGGCAGCCCTGGCCAGGAACCAGGCCGCTCGCTGATCCGCGCCTGCGCTGCCGGTCAAGGCATCCACCGGCGCGAATCCACTCCCCCCCCCATATTGATTGCCCACGGCCGCGATTGTATCGAGGTGTGTCACGGGGTGGTGGCGCATGTATGCTGGCCTTCCTTAGGAGACGGCCATGCAGCCTGAATCCGGCGACCGCACGCCTGACGGCCCTGTTGCGGCAGACCTGACGAGCTGCGACCGCGAACCGATCCACGTCCCCGGCGCGATCCAGCCGCACGGCATGTTGTTCGCGTTCACCGAGGCAAACGGCGGCCTGGTCAGCATCAGCGCCAACGTGGCCGACCACGCCGGCCCGCTGCCTGCCGATCCGCTCGGCCGGCCGGTCGCCGCCCTGTTCGACGAACCGAGCCAGGCCCGGCTGCTGGCCGCCCTCCGACAGGCGGAACTTACGGCCGGCCCGCCGGTACTGCTGCGTTTTCCCCAGGATGGCGGCGTCGCCTATGATGGCCTGCTGCACCGCCAGGACGGCCTCGCCGTCCTGGAACTGGAGCCGCGCGCCGAGGAAGCGCTCGATTCACAAACTTTTTTCCAGCGCATCCGCGGTGCCATCAAGCGCCTGCAGGCGGCGCCCACCCTGGCCGCTGCCTGCGCCGCCGCGGCCAGCGAGGTGCGCCAGATCACTGGCTTCGACCGGGTGATGGTCTACCGCTTCGCCGCCGACGCCAGCGGCGAGGTGGTGGCCGAGAGCCGCAACGACACCATCCCCTCGTTCCTCGGCCTGCACTTCCCGCCCTCCGACATCCCGGCGCAGGCGCGCGCGCTGTACGCCCAGAACCCGATCCGCATCATCCCCGACATCCGCTACCGCCCGGCGCTGCTCGTCCCGGACTACAATCCGGTTACCGGCCGGCCGATCGACCTCAGCTACGCCGTGCTGCGCAGCGTCTCGCCGATTCATCTGGAATACATGACCAACATGGGCGTGCTCGGCACCATGTCGGTCTCGATCCTGCGCGGCGACCGGCTGTGGGGCCTGATCGCCTGCCACAATCTCATGCCGCGCCATGTCGGCCACGACGCCCGGCAGGCCTGCGAGATGGTGGCACAGGTGCTGGCCTGGCAGATCGGCGTGATGGAGGAGGCTGCGGTCACCCGGCACGGGCTGAAGGGCAAGGCCATCCAGCGCCGGCTGCTGAGCGACATCGAGCAATCGCGCGACCATCGCGCCGGGCTGATCCGCAACAGCGAGGCGCTGCTCGACCTGATGGGCGCCGCCGGCCTGTGCCTGTACGGGCGCGACGCCGTCACCACCACCGGCCGCACGCCGCCGGCCGAGGCGATCGAGCGGCTGGTCGATTGGATCGACCGCGAGGGCGGCGCCGACCTGTTCCAGACCGATCGCCTGGGCATGCTGTTGCCCGAGGCGGTGCCCTATGCGGCGGTCGCCAGCGGTGTGCTGGCGGTGCCGCTGTCGCGCTCGCCGCCGCGGCGGACGATGCTGTGGTTCCGCCCGGAAGTGGCGCAGACCGTCACCTGGGGCGGCAACCCGAACAAGCCGGTGATCGTCGGCTCGCATGGGACGCGGCTGCAGCCGCGCGAATCCTTCGCCGCCTGGACCGAGGAGACGCGTGGCCGCGCCCGCCCCTGGGAAGCCCACGAAATCGCCGCGGCAATGGAGATCCGGGATCTCGTCATCGACGTCATCCTGCGCAAGGCGGAGGAGCTGGAGCGGGTCAACGGCCAACTCGCGCGCAGCAATGAGGAGCTGGAATCCTTCGCCTATGTCGCCTCGCACGACCTGAAGGAGCCGCTGCGCCATATCGAGGCCTTTGCCGGGCTGCTGGCGGACTCGATCGCCACCATGGGCGATGCGCGGCTGGGCTCGATGGTGAGCGGCATTGAAAGCTCGTCGCGCCGGCTGCGTAACCTCATCAACGATCTGGCCGAATTTTCCCGCCTCGGCCGGCAGGCACAGCCGCTGGCGCCGGCCGGACTGAACGAGATCGTGCAGGACGTCATGTCCGACCTGCGGCCGCGCATCCAGGAGGCCGCCGCCGAATTGCTCTGTGAGGCGCTGCCCACGGTGCAGTGCGACCGCAACCAGATGCGCCAGGTGCTGCAGAACCTGCTGTCGAACGCGCTCAAATACCGCCACCCCGATCGTCCTTGCCGTATCCGCATCTTCGCCGAACCCGAGGAGCCGGACGGTCGCCGTGGCGATCCGGGTGTGGTCCCGCTGGTGCGGGTGGGCGTGAGCGACAACGGCATCGGCTTCGACCCGAAATACAGCGAGCAGGTGTTCGAGCCGTTCCAGCGCCTGCACGGGCCTGACGAGTATGAGGGCAGCGGCATCGGCCTGGCGATCTGCCGCAAGATCATCCAGCGCCATGGCGGCAAGGTGGGCGTCGAGCCGGTGCCCGGCATCGGCTCGACCTTCTGGTTTTCGCTGCCGCTTTCGGCCGCCATCGAGCCGGCGCCGGAACGCAACCACACGGAGGGGGAGGGCCGGTCATGACCGACACGCCGCGCGCCGGTGAGGCGGAGCGGGAATCGATCGACCTGACCACCTGCGACCGCGAGCCGATCCACATCCCCGGCAGCATCCAGCCGCACGGTGCGCTGGTGGCGTTGCTGGAACCCGGGCTGCGGCCGGTCTCGGTCAGCGCCAGCATCACCGCCTTCACCGGGTTGGCCCCGCAAGACGCGCTGGCGACGCTGCCGCGCGACTGGATGACGCCGGATACCCTGCTCCGGCTTGAGAGGGCGCTGCAGGGCGAGGATCTTGCCCTGCTCAACCCGGTCCGCATCGATATCGCCGGCCCGGCCGGGGCGCATAGCTGCGACGGTATCCTGCACCGGCATGACGGCCTCGCCATCCTGGAACTGGAGCGGCGGGGTAACGATGACAGCCCGCCCAGCGAGATTTTCCGCAGCGTGCGCGGGGCGATCCGGCGCCTGCAGGCCGCCGCCGATTTGCGCGAGGCCTGTGAGGTCGCGGCCCGCGAGGTGCGGCGCATCACCGGCTTCGACCGGGTGAAGATATACCGGTTCGGCGCGGACTGGAGCGGCCGGGTGATTGCCGAAGATCGCGTCGAGTCAATTCCCTCGCTGCGCGACTTCCACTTCCCGGCCTCCGACATCCCGGCCCAGTCGCGCGCGCTGTACACGGCCAATCCGGTGCGCATCATCCCCGACATCGGCTACACGCCGTCGCCGCTGCTGCCCGACCGCAACCCGGTGACCGGCGGCCCGATCGATCTCAGTTTCGCCGTGCTGCGCAGCGTCTCGCCGATTCACGTCGAGTACATGGTCAACATGGCCGTGTATGGCGCCATGTCGGTCTCCATCGCGCGCGATGGCCGGCTGTGGGGCCTGATCTCCTGTCACAACAAGCTGCCGCGCTTCGTCTCCTTCGAGATCCGCCAGGCCTGTGAACTGATCGCGCAGGTGCTGACCTGGCAGATCGGCGTGCTGGAGGAGGCCGAGGTGATCCACCACAGCATGCGGGTGCGTTCGGTGCAGCACCGGCTGCTGTATGAGCTTGGCGGCGCGGAGGACCTGCAGGCCGGGTTGGCCCGCAGCGGCCAGGAAATGCTGGGGTTGATGGACGCGTCCGGGCTGGCCCTGTGTGGCGCTGACGGCATCACCATTTTTGGCCGCACACCGGCCAAGGCGCAGGTCTTTGACCTGGTGAAATGGCTGGCGCCCGCCGGATCGCGCGAGGTGCACGAGACCGACCGGCTCCCGGCCGAGCACCCCCCGGCGGCCGAGTACGCCGGGCTGGCCAGCGGCCTGCTGGCGGTGCCGCTTGGCCGGTCCTCGGAGAACTACATGCTGTGGTTCCGTCCGGAGGTGGCGCAGACGGTCACCTGGGGCGGCGACCCGCACAAACCGGTGCGCATCGGCCCGCATGGCGGGCGGTTGCAGACCCGCGCCTCGTTCGATGCCTGGCGCGAGGAGGTGCGCGGTCGCGCCCGCCCGTGGCAAAACCACGAGGTGGTGGCGGCGATCGAGATTCGCGACCTGGTGGTCGATGTCATCCTCGGCAAAGCCGACGAGCTGGAGCGGGTGAACCGCGAGCTCGCGCGCAGCAACGACGAGCTGGAGTCGTTCGCCTATGTCGCCTCGCACGACCTGAAGGAGCCGCTGCGCCACATCGAGGCTTTTGCCGGGCTGCTGAAGGAGCTGCTGCCGCAGGACGCCGAGGCCCGGCTCGGCACCATGGTTGACGGGATCGAGGCATCGTCGCGGCGGTTGCGGGCGCTGATCAACGATCTTGCCGAATATTCCCGCGTCGGCCGGCAGGCGCGTCCGCTCGCCCCGGTCGATCTTGACGACGTGCTGGACGAAGTGCGGGACGACCTGAAGCCGGTGATCCAGGAGACCGGGGCGCGGGTGACCTCGCAGCACCTGCCCGAGGTGATGTGCGACCGCAGCCAGATCCGGCAATTGCTGCAGAACCTGGTGTCGAACGCGGTGAAATATCGCGACCCCGGGCGCCCCCCGGCGATCGAGGTGCGTGCCATCGCGGTACCAGGTGTCGCGGTGCAGAGCTGGGCCAGGGCGGCAGCGCCGGGGGAGTTCGAGCGCGCCGGCGCCGATCATCGCAAGCTCGTGCGCATCGAAATCGCCGATAACGGCATCGGCTTCGAGGACAAGTACTGCGAGCAGATCTTCGAGCCGTTCCAGCGCCTGCACGGGCCGGACGAGTACGAGGGCACCGGGATCGGGCTGGCGATCTGCCGCAAGATCGTGCAGCGCCATGGCGGAACGATCACCGCTGAAAGCCGGGTCGGCGAGGGCTCGACCTTCATGTTCACACTGCCGTTGTGCAACCCGGAGGGCTGACCTTGGAGCGTGACACCCAGCCACCGTGCATCCTGGTGGCCGAGGACCACAACCACGACAAGTTCATCCTCACCGAGGTGTTCTCGCGCGCCGGCATCGTCGCCGACCTGCGCTTCGTGAGCGACGGCGAGCAGATGCTGGACTACCTCTATCGCCGCTGCGCCTTCGCCGAGCCCGGGCGGGCGCCGGCGCCGCGGCTGGTGCTGCTTGATCTCAACATGCCGCGGCTGGACGGGCGCAAGGTTCTGCGCATGCTGCGGGCCGACGAAAGCCTGCGCCACCTGCCGGTGATCGCGCTGTCCACCTCGGAAAGTCCGAAGCACATCACCGAGGCTTACTCGATCGGCATCAACGCCTACCTGATCAAGCCGGCCAGCATTCCCGACTACGTCGCCAAGGTGTCGTCGCTGTGGAAGTTCTGGCTGGAGACGGCGTCGTTGCCCGCCACGGAAGTGGCACGACCTTGATCGCCATGGAAGTGGTGCGACCGTGATCACCCTGACCCGCCTGCTGCTGGTCGATGATGCGCGGGTGGACTTCATCTGGCTGGAGCAGATGCTGCGGCGCATCCCGGGGCCGCCTCGGGTGCTGGACTGGGTGTCGCGTTTCGAGGCGGCCGAGCAGGCCATCGCCGCCGGTGGACACGACCTTTATTTCGTCGATTTCCGGCTCGGTCCGGACAGCGGACTCGACCTCATTCGCGCGGCGCGCCGGCGCGGCGTGCTGAAGCCCATCATCATGCTGACCGGGCACGGCAGTGAGGCGGTGGACATCGCCGCCACCGAGGCGGGGGCGAACGACTACCTGGTCAAGGGCGAGTTCGATCACGTGCTGCTCGGCCGCACCATGCGGTACGCCGAACGCAACGCCCGGGCCCTGGCGGAGCTCGACCGCCGGGCCACCCAGTTGCAGGCGCTGGTGGTTGACCTGAAGACCGAGACCGAGCGGCGCGCATTGGCCGAGACAGAGCTGTCCGAAGTGCTGCGGCGCACCGTGGTGGAGCAGGAAGCCGAGCGGCAGCGCATCGCCCACGAGCTGCACGACAGCCTCGGGCAGTCGCTCACCCTGCTGCAGCTTGGCCTGAACCGGCTCGGCCACAGTGATCCGGCCAAGGCCGGGGAGGTGGGTGCGCTCAACCAGATCGCCGATGAGCTGGGGCGGGAGATCAACCGCCTGGCCTGGGAGATCCGACCGACGGCGCTCGACGATCTCGGCTTGCAGGATGCCATCCGCCACTTGCTCGACACCTGGGGCAACCGGACGCATCTCCATTTCGACCTGCACCTGATGCTGCAGGACAAACGGTTGCCGGCGGTGGTGGAAACCACGCTCTACCGGGTGCTGCAGGAAGCGGTGACCAACGTGGCGCGGCACGCCGAGGCGGTCCGGGTCGGCATCATCCTGGAGGCGACCGAACAGGAAGCGCGGCTGATTGTCGAGGATGACGGGCGCGGCTTTACCTGGGACGGCGGCAGCGGCAACGCCGTGTCATCGGGCCGGCTCGGCCTGCTCGGCATGCGCGACCGGCTGTCCCTGGTCGGCGGCACGCTGGAGCTGGAAACCAGCCCCGGCGGCGGCACCACCCTGTTCAGCCGGGTGCCGTTGCCCCCGGCCGGGCGACGGTGATCCGCGGCGGGTTCCGCAGGGTCTGGAGGATGACGCAGTAGCGTTCCGTGGTCTCGATCAGCCGCGTGAGCTTCGCCGGATCGGCATCCGTATCAAGCTCGAAGCGCAGCGCAATATCCGTCAGTCCGATCGGCACTTCGCGGTCGATGCCCAGCGTGCCGCGGGCGTCCCATGCCCCTTCCGCGACGATGCGGCCGCGCCGCAGGGTGATGCCCATCGCGGTCGCGACGGCGCGTAAGGTGACCCCGGCGCAGGCCACCACGGCCTCCAGCAGCATGTCCGCCGAGCACGCCAGTTCGCCGGTGCCACCGGTCGCCTTGTGCAGGCCGGCCACCGTCTCGCCGTGCCACGACGGCACAACGCAGGCGATGCTGTCCGGGTCCAGCCTGGCTTCCGCCCGTGCCGCCGTTCGGGCGGCGTGCGGTGTCTCGCGATAAGCCTGCTTGAGCGGTGCCTGCACGGCCCGCAGTTGTTCGGCGTTCATGTCGTTACCCCCCTGGTGGATGCCGATCGCAACGATGGTCGGCACACTCCGGCGCAGGGTAGCCGAGCGCTGTTCTGGCTGCCAACCGCCATTGGACCCACCGTTCCGGGTTGAGCTGGCCAACACGGTTGCGTTACCGATCCCCAAATTCCCTCCGGGCCAAGGCTGAACGGCGGCGCGGCGAACAACAGGCGCCACGATAGACTGGCGCACCATGGATCTGCGGGTCAGGGAGCGAACGGGGGACGTGGCCGGTCGCCAAGCAGGCCCGCCAGGGTCGGCTCGATCGCTGCCGCCATGCGCGCCTGGGCGGCGGCGGTCGGGTGCAGCGGCGGTTCGGGCGGGGTGAGCAACGGGTCGTAGAACAGCGACCGGTCCACCCGACCCCCGGGCGCGAACAGCGGCGCCAGATCCAGGAAGGTCACGCCGCCGCCGCTGCGGGCAGCGAGCGTGCGGTTGATTTCCTGCGTGGTCTCGCTCGCCCAGGCCGAGCGCTCGCTCGGCAGCACGCCGAGCAGGAGCACGCGAGTCTCCGGCAAACGCCGTTTCGTTTCGTTCACGACCGCGTCGATCCCGGCAATATCGTCGCTCGCCGGCCAGTGCAGCCGGCCCAGATTGTTGGCGCCGATCAGAATGATCGCCGCCCGTGGCGCGATGCCCTCGATCTCGCCGTTGCGCAGCCGCCACAGCAGGTGGCAGGTGGCATCGCCGGTAAAACCCAGGTTCACGGCGTTCCGGTCGCCATAGTAGTGCTGCCAGGCGGGCCGAAAATCCTGCCAGGAGGGCGGGCCGGCGCGCTCCCAGTTTTGCGTGATGGAATCGCCCAGGAACACCAGGTCCACCCGCCGCCCGCGGATTTCCGCAAGCTTGTCGAAGTGCCGCTGCCGCCACCAGGGCGTGTCGAGCCGGGAAATCGGGGTGGCCGCGAGCGGCGTAGACGGCGTCCCCGCCCCCAGAAGGAGGCTGGTCACGGACAGCAGGGTCCGCCGGCCAATCATGGATGGGCCTGCCGCAGCGCCTGGTCGAGGTCGGCATACAGGTCGCTCGGGTCCTCGATGCCGACGGACAGGCGCAGCAGATCGGGTGGGCAGGGAGAGCCGCTCCCCTCGATGGAGGCGCGGTGCTCGATCAGGCTCTCCACCCCGCCCAGCGACGTGGCGCGCTTCCACAATTCCACCCCCGCCGCCGTGGCCACCGCCGCCGCTTCGCCGCCGCGCACGCGGAGGCTCAGCATGCCGCCAAACCCGCCTTGCATCTGCCGCCGCGCGATGTCGTGCCCGGGATGGCTGGGCAGGCCCGGATACAGCACGGTCGCAACGTCGGGGTGATTGGCGAACCGGGTCGCCAGTTCCATGGCGCTGGTGCAGGCAGCCTGCACGCGGACCGGCAACGTTCGCATGCCGCGCAGCAGCAGGAACGCTTCCAGCGGCCCCAGGATCTGCCCGAGCATGGAACGGTTGCGCTCGATGCGGGCCCAGAATGCGTCCGGCGTTGCGGTTGCCAGCGCGCCGGCGATCACATCGGAATGCCCGTTCAGGTATTTGGTTGCGGCGTGCATGACGATGTCGGCGCCGAGCGACAATGGCCGGGTCAGCAGCGGCGTCGCGCAGGTGGAATCCACCACCAGCCGGGCGCCGGCCGCATGGGCGATTTCCGCCGCCGCGGCGATGTCGGTCAGGGTCCAGAGCGGGTTGGCCGGCGTTTCCAGCCAGACCAGGGTTGTCTTTCCCGGCCGCACCGCCGCGCGCAGCGCGTCGAGATCGGATGTGTCCACGGTCTCGACGTTCAGGCCCCAGTGGACGGCGTCGGTCAGCAGCCAGTTGCGCAGCGCCCAGTACATCACCCGTGGCACCACCACGTGTTCGCCCGGCGCCAGTGCCAGGAACACCGCGGTCGCGGCCGACATGCCGGAGCCGAGCACCATGGCCGCCTCGGCGCCCTCCAGGGCGGCGATCACTGCCTCGGCCTCGCGCACCGTTTCGTTGTCGGCGCGGCCGTAGATATTGCCGCTGCGGTACTGGTTATCAGGGTCGCGCAGGAAGGTGGTGGTCACGTGGATCGGCGGCACCAGGCCGCGCGTTGCCGCGTCGATGCGGCCGAGCGCCTGAGCGGCGAGGGTACGGAGGGACCAGGGAGTCTTCATCATGGCCGCATGATCTCCCGGGTCGCGCGGTGCCGCAACCCCGGGGCCGATGCGGTTTGCATGGCCTGACCGCGGGCCGACGCGCGGCGTTCACACGGCCAGATAGTCGTGGACGACCTCGCCGAGGTCGAGCGTGAGATCGGCGATCAGGTGGACCGCCGAGACCACCTCCAGCACCGGCAGGTCGGCGATCGGTGCCAAGGCGTGCGGATGCAGTTCCAGGGCGGCGGGACCGGTCCAGCCGCCCTTGAACACGAGATCGCGCAGATAATAGCGGACCAGTTCGCAAATGCGCGGCGTGCCGTCCACGTGCGGGATGATCTTCAGCAGGAAACCCGGCTCCGCCAGCGCCTGCAGAACGGTCGCTTCCGGCATGGCACGATGCTTGTAGCCCATCGTGCCGGTGGCGATGCGCACCGGGCCGAAATCCAGCGTGCCGACCAGGGTGTCGTGCTCCACCCGCAGCACCGGGTTGGCCAGCTTCTTGGGAAAGCCCCACAACTCCCGCCCGCCGGCGATCGGCGGATCGTCGTCGAGGAACATGGCATGGACGTAGCCGCCGGTCTGGCCGCCGCCCTTGCCGTCCGGCAGCCGCACCGGAATCACCTGGCCGGACTCGGTATAGTCGCCGAACCCGGTGCTGTCCGGCATGCGGATGAACTCGTATTTCACCACCGGCTCGACGATCTCCAGCGGCTCCGGCACCACGCGGCGCAGTGCTTCGGGGTCGGTGCGATAGGTGATGATCATGTATTCACGATTGACGAAACGATACGGGCCTGGCGGATAGGAAGGGCTGGTAAGCGGCATTGCAAAAGCGGTGGCGCGGACAGCATCGGCTTTCATGGGGTGCATTCCTTGTGACGAGAACGGCGGTCATGCCAGGTAGTCGTGCACGACCTCGCCAAGATCGAGCGTCATGTCGGCGATGACGTGCACGGCCGAGATCACCTCGCGCACCGGCAGTCCGGCCACCGGCGCCAGCGCGTGCGGGTGCAGTTCCAGCGCCGCCGGCCCCGCCCAGCCGCCCTTGAACACCAGATCGCTGAGCCGGTAGCGCACCAGTTCGCAAATGCGCGGCTTGCCATCGACATGCGGAATGATCTTCAGCAGGAATCCCGGCTGCCGCAGGCCCGCCATCGCAGCATCCTCGGTGAGCGCGCGGTACTTGAACCCCATGGTGCCGGTGGCCACGCGCACCGGGCCGAAATCCAGCTTACCCACCAGAGTGTCATGCTCGACCGTGAGCGACGGTGCGGCCAGCTTCTGCGGGAAGCCCCATAGCTCGCGCCCGCCGGCGATCGGCGGATGCGCGTCGAGATACATCGCGTGGATGTAGCCGCCCAGTTCGTTGCTGCCCTCCAGGTGCACCGGGATCACCTGCGCCGATCCGGCATAGTGGCCGAAGCCGGTGCTGTCGGGCATGCGCACGAACTGATATTTCACCGTTGCCCCGGCCTGTCGCAACGGCTCCGGTACCACCTGTTCCAGCACGGCCGGATCGGTGCGGTAGGTGATGGTGAAATACTCGCGGCCGATGTAGCGGTATGGCCCGACCGGATAGGACGGCGCGGTCAGCGGCATCGCATAGGCGGTCCTGCGTGTCTGTTCGGCCTTCATTGCCTGCAACTCCGGCTGGTGGTGGCGTTGGTCGGCGAAACCTGGCGGCGCTGCGCACGCAATTCCCGCAGCACGTCGAAGGTGCGCGCACCGATGTCCGGCGCCATTGGTGCAAGCCACGGCGAGGCCGCCAGCGTGGCGCGCGCATCCGCCAGGCCGTCCGCCCAGCGCGCCTGCATCGTCGCGCGGCTGAACTCATAGTCCTTGGTGTGCCCCTGACCGCCATCGGGAAGGTAGATCAACTGCACGATGTCCATGGTGGTGACGCAGCCGAATGCGTACAGCCGCTGGGCGGCCGGCAGCGCGCGCAGCTCCGGCGGCAATGCGTCCCACAGCGTGTTGATGTCGTGCCGCACATCGTGCATCGTCTTGAAGGTCGTGGTGCTGGCGCGGGTGCGGCTGGAATAGCGGATGTCCTTCTCGCGCTCGGCGACCGCCTCCAGATCGGTGGGCAGCGGGCCGGCGGCGTGGAACAAATCCACCTGGAAGGTCAGCCGGCTGCGGCGGGGGATGTATTCCAGCACGTATTTCAGCGGCGTGTTGGAGACCAGCCCGCCATCCCAATAGTGCTCGCCGTCGATCTCGATGGCGGGAAAGCCCGGGGGCAGCGCGCCGCTGGCCATGACGTGTTCCGCCCGAATGGGGATGGTGGCGTTGTCGAAATAGGCGAAATTCCCGGTGCGTACGTTCACCGCACCGACGCTGAAGCGGATTTCGCGCGCATTGATCCGGTCAAAATCCACCAGCCGCTCCAGCGTGCCCTTCAACGCCGAGGTATCGTAGAAGCTGGTCGGACTGGCACCGAACATCCAGTCGGTCGGCGGTCGCGGAGCGAAGAAGCCGGGCTGGCCGAACAGCAGCGCGCCGAGCGAACTCAGCCGCCGGTGGTCGGTCAGCGCGCCGTACCACCCGGTTTGCAACAGCCCCGCCTCCGGCAGGCCCGGCCAGAACGAGTTCGGTGCGGTGATGCCCTCCCAGAACGCCCGCAGCTGCTCAACGCGCTTCTCCGGCGCGTTGCCGGCAATGATGGCGGCATTGATGGCGCCGATGGAAATGCCGGCAACCCAGTCCGGCAGGTATTGCGAGGTGGACAGCGCCTCGTAGACACCGGCCTGATAGCTGCCGAGGGCGCCGCCGCCTTGCAGCACGAGCGCCACTTTTTTGTCGTACGATGCCGGCCGTACCGGCTCCGAGGCGCTGAACATATTGCCGTCTCCCTGAACGGGCCGCTCCGTTCATGCGGTGGGCGGCCTGTCGGGGGGACCGTGACACCGCAGTTCTGTTACCGCGGCGCGCGATGGGCCTTCGTTCACATTTCCGTTCGGTCTCGCTCGGGAAAGTCGCCAGGATGACGAGCAGCAAGGGGAGTGGCTGCGCCACCCGCCAAAGCAGGCGAGATGGGCAGCGCCGGGGGCAACGGCGCCGTGCCACCAGGTCGCAGGGGCCGATGTGGTCAGCCCGGCAGCGGCGGGTCGCCCTTGAGGGTGCCGCCGGCGGCGAAATGATAGGCCGGGATCTCGCGTATGATGATGCGCACCGCCTCGCGCGGCGCCCCGAGCGAGGACACGATCGCGTCGGTCACTTCGGTGACCATCCGCGTCTTGGCTTCGTGCGTGCGCCCCTCGATCAGGGTGACTTCGACGATCGGCATGGGGGTCTCCTCAGGTGATGACGGTGAAGGCGACGATGCCCAGGGCCTGGAACGTCGTGCGGATATGCTGGCCGGGCGTCAGCGGATGCGCGGCGGTGGCGCCGCCCGCCAGCACGATGTCGCCGGGCTCCAGGCGTTCGCCGGCGCGGGCGACCAGACGGGCGGCAGCCAAGAGCGAGCGGATCGGGTTGCCGAGGATCGCGGCGGAGGAGCCGATCTGCACCGGACGCCCATCGACTTCCATCAGAATGCCGAGATTGGACACGTCCGCCGACGGCCTCGCCCACGAGCCCACGAAGAAGCCGGAGGAGGACGAATTATCGGCGATCACGTCCGGCAGGGTGAACTTGAAGTCGCGATAGCGGCTGTCGATGATCTCCAGCGCGGGAGCGATGGCCTCGACGGCGGCGAGCGCCTCGGCCGCGCTGACCTCGCCCGCCAGCGGCCGGCCGATGATATAGGCGATCTCCGGTTCGACCCGCGGGTGAACGTAGCGCGCCCGGCTGAGCTCGCCGCCCTCGGTCAGCCGCATCGCGTCGGTCAGCCGGCCCCAGATGATTTCCGAAACCCCGACCTGTTGCATCTTGGCACGGGAGGTCAGGCCCATCTTGTAGCCGGCGCGCCGTTCCCCGCGTGCCCGCCGGCGGGCGATCGACAGCGCCTGCACGGCATAGGCATCGTCCACCGAAAGATCGGTGATGGTTTCCGTCAACTGCGGAACGGCGGTGGCGCTGCTTGCCGCCTCGTCAACGATGGCCGCCAGGGCTGCCAGGCTGGTCATGCCGCTTCTCCGCGCTGCTTGAGGATGTCGAGGGCGACGTCGATGATCATGTCCTCCTGGCCACCGACCATGCGACGGCGGCCAAGCTCGGTCAGGATCTCACGCGTATCGACGCCATAGGTCTTCGATGCATTTTCGGCGTGACGGAGGAAGCTCGAATAGACGCCGGCATAGCCGAGCGACAGGCTCTCGCGATCGACCCGCACCGGCCGGTCCTGCAATGGCCGCACCAGATCGTCGGCGGCATCCATCAGCCGGAACAGGTCGCAGCCGGTTTCGATCCCACTGCGGTCGAGCACGGCGATCAACGCCTCCAGCGGCGCGTTGCCGGCGCCCGCGCCCATGCCGGCGAGCGAGGCATCGACACGCACGGCACCGGCCTTGATGCCGGCGACGGCATTGGCGACGCCAAGCGTCAGGTTGTGATGCGTGTGCACGCCGATCTCGGTTTCCGGTCGCAACGCATCGCGCATGGCGCGGACCCGTTCGGCGTACTGACCCGGCAGCAACGCGCCGGCGGAATCCGTCACGTAGACGCATTCGGCGCCGTAGCTCTCCATCAGCCTGCCCTGTTCCACCAGCTTCTCGACCGGCGCCATGTGGGCCATCATCAGGAAGCCGACCGTGTCCATGCCAAGCTTGCGCGCCGCCGCGATATGCTGGTGCGACACGTCGGCCTCGGTGCAATGGGTGGCGATGCGCACCGACCTCGCACCCGCCGCATGCACGCGCTTGAGATCATGGACGGTGCCGATGCCTGGCAGCAGCAGCACCGTGACAACGGCGTGCTGGCATATCCCGGCGACCGCATCGATCCAGTCCTCGTCGTCGTGCCGTCCGAAACCGTAATTGAAGGTCGAGCCGGTGATGCCGTCGCCATGGCTGATCTCGATGGCATCGACACGCGCCGCGTCCAGCGCGCGGGTAATCGCGGTTACCGATTCCAGCGTGTACTGGTGGCGGACCGAGTGCATGCCGTCCCGCAACGTGACGTCCTGCACATACAGCTTATCCGGGTTCGGGCGGGCCATTATGCGGCCTCCTTGGCCAGGCCGCTGGCGGCCCAGTGGTCGGCGGTGACCAGGGCCGCCGAGGTCATGATGTCGAGATTGCCGGCATAAGCGGGCAGGTAGTGCGCGGCCCCCTCCACCTCCAGCAGGATCGTCGTTTTCAAACCGGTGGCCAACCCGATGCCGGGAATGCGGACCGGCGCGTTGTCGCCGATCACCTCGAACTGCACCTCCTGCTTCAGCCGGTAGCCGGGCACGTATGCCTGCACGGACGCCACCATGGCGAGAACCGAGGCGACAATCGCGTCCTTGTCGCCGCCCTGGGAGAGCGTGAACACGGTGTCGCGCATGATCAGCGGCGGTTCGGCAGGGTTGAGGATGATGATGGCCTTGCCGCGCTCGGCGCCGCCGAGCACCTCGATCGCTTTCGACGTCGTCTCGGTGAATTCGTCGATGTTGGCGCGGGTGCCGGGGCCGGCGGAGCGCGAGGCGATCGAGGCGACGATTTCGCCATACAGCACGCGCGTCGTCGCCCGCCGGACCGCATACACCATCGGAATGGTCGCCTGGCCGCCGCAGGTCACCATGTTGACGTTGGGCTCATTGATGTTGGCGTCGCCGTTGATCACCGGAATGGTGAACGGCCCGATCGCCGCCGGTGTCAGGTCGATGACCTTTTTTCCGTCCTGCTGCAGCAGGGCGTTGTTGCGGAGGTGGGCCTGCGCCGAGGTGGCGTCGAACACGACCTGGATGTCGCGGTATCCAGGCAGCTTCAGCAGACCTTCGATGCCCTCATGCGTGACCGGCACGCCCAGCCGGGCGGCGCGGGCGAGACCATCGGAATTCGGATCGATGCCGACCATCGCGCCCATTTCGAGAGTCTTCGCGGTGCGCATGATCTTGATCATCAGGTCGGTGCCGATGTTGCCCGATCCGATAATCGCGCATTTGACTTTGGCCACCTGTCACTCCCTGGCAAAAGCGGCGCGCACGGCGCCAAGACCCTCGATGCGCACGTCGAACACGTCGCCCGGCCGGACGGTGACCATCGGACCGAGCGCGCCCGAAAGGATGGTGTCCCCTTCCCGCAGCGGCTTGCCGACCCGCGCCATCACGCGCGCGAGCCACAGCGCGGCATTGAGGGGGGACCCCATGCAAGCCGCTCCGGCGCCGACCGAGACCGGCTCGCCGGCCTGCTCCATCACCATGCCGCACAGGCGCGGGTCGAAATCATCGATCGCCACCGGCCGGGACCCGAGCACATACAGGCCGGAGGAGGCGTTGTCGGCGATCGTGTCGGTCAGGCGGATGTCCCAGTTGCGCACGCGCGAACCGACGATCTCGATGGCGGGCAGGGCAAAGTCGATCGCCCGCAGCAGATCGACGACGGTGAGCTGGTCGTGATCGAGATCGGCGCCGAGCACGAAGGCGATTTCGGCCTCGACCTTCGCCTGCAGCACGTCGGCGAGCACGATATCTTCAGCGTCACAGCGGGCCATATCGGCGAACAGCATGCCGTAATCGGGCTGGCCCACGCCGAGCTGCTTCTGCACCGCAACCGAGGTCAGACCGATCTTGCGCCCGACCAAACGACGCCCGGCGGCGAGCGCGCGTTCGGTGTTGATTGCCTGCACGGCATAGGCGGCGTCGGCATCGCCGGCCGCCAGCAGGTCGCGCACCGGGTCGCAGGCGACGCCGCTGCTGGCGGCCGTGTGCAGCCGGTCGGCGGCGGCGCGGATCGCGTCGGGGGATGTGGTCACGGCGTTCATTC
Source organism: uncultured Acetobacteraceae bacterium (assembly GCA_903918195.1). Taxonomy (GTDB): domain Bacteria; phylum Pseudomonadota; class Alphaproteobacteria; order Acetobacterales; family Acetobacteraceae; genus Rhodovastum. Next base: position 50,763 of record CAIXDS010000233.1, read on the forward strand.
CGATCAAAGCTTGACGCAGACGTTGGTGATTTCGGTGTAGAATTCGAGCGAATGCACACCGCCCTCGCGGCCGATGCCCGACGCCTTGGCGCCGCCGAAGGCGGTGCGCAGGTCGCGCAGGAACCAGGAATTGACCCAGCAGATGCCGACCTCCATGCGGGCGGCGACGCGGTGGGCACGCGACAGGTTCTCGGTCCACACCGAAGCGGCCAGACCGTAGCGGGTGGCATTGGCCAGTCGGATTGCTTCCTCCTCGCTGTCAAACGGACGGATGTGGCAGCAGGGTCCGAAGATCTCCTCGGTGACGATCGCCGCGTCATCGGCCGCACCGGTCCAGATGGTCGGTTCGATCCAGGCGCCGCCGGCGAGATCGGCCGGCATCTCGGGCACGCCGCCGCCGGTCACCACCGTGGCGCCCTGTTCCACCGCACGGGCGTAATAGGACAGCACCTTGCGGCGGTGCTGCTCGCTGACCAGCGGCCCGAGCCCGGTCGCCGGGTCCTCGGGGCGGCCGAGACGCAGGCTTTCAGCTCCTTGCTTCAGGCGGGCAACGAATTCCGCGAAGACCGGGCGCTCGACATAGACACGCTCGGTGCCCAGGCATACCTGGCCGCAATTGGAGAACACCGAGCGCATGGTGCCTTCGATGGCGCGGTCGAGGTCGGCATCGGCGAACACCAGCGCCGGGTTCTTGCCGCCGAGTTCGGCTGACACCGGCCGGATGCCATGGGCCGCCTGGCGCATGATCGCCTCGCCGCTGGCGGTGGACCCGGTGAAGGTGATGCCGTTGATGCCGGGATGCTGGGTCAGCAACGCACCGGCCGAATTCGGGCCAAAGCCGTGCACGACGTTATAGACGCCCCTGGGCACGCCGACGGTGTTCATCACCTCGCCGAGCAGCGTGGCGGTGAGCGGTGTCTGCTCGGAAGGCTTGACCACCACGGTATTGCCCAGCGCCAGCGCCGGGCCGACCTTCCAGGTCATCAGCAGCAGCGGCAGGTTCCACGGCGAAATGACGGCGATCACGCCACGCGGCCGGCGCAGCGCGTAGTTGAGCGCGCCGTTGCCGTCCGGCGTCGGCATGGTGAAGCACTCGGTCGCGACCGTCTTGGCGACGTCGGTGAACATCTTGAAGTTCGCCGCCCCGCGCGGGATGTCGATATGCGAGGCGAGGCTCATCGGCTTGCCGGTATCGAGGCATTCGGCCTCGAGGAATTCGTCGAAGCGGCGGTTGATCTCGTCGGCGACCGCGCCGAGCAGCGCGGTGCGCTCATTCACCGTCATGCGGCCCCAGGGACCGTCGAGCGCGGCCCAGGCGGCGGCAACAGCGGCATCGATCTCGGCCGGTCCCCCTTCGGGCACCGATCCGATCAGCGAGCCGTCAACCGGGCAGGTGTTCTGCCAGGTTTTGCCGCTGGTTCCCTGGGTGAAGGCGCCGTCGATGAAATGCGCGGCGTCGCGCCGGGCAGTCGATTGGGCCAGCGGTCGGCGGGCGTGCAGCACATCGACAGTCATGAGCATTCTCCTTGTGACAGAACGGCGGTGCAACCGCCGTGGCGGTCACGCATTGCCGAGGCCGAGTGCGGCCAATCCGGCCTGTGCGCCGGCGCGGTCGTCGTCTTCCGCGCCGCCGGAAACGCCGATGGCACCGATCACCACACCCGCTTCAATGATCGGTAGGCCGCCGCCGAACAGAACCACACCCGGCCGGCGAGTGATGCCGTCGCGCAGCGCCTCCGGGTGGGCGACCGCCGCGCCCAGCGCATCAGTGGAGATGCCGAACACGGCAGCGGTCCAAGCCTTGTCGCGGGCGATCTCCACCGAGGCGGAGAACGCCCGGTCGGCGCGCAGGCAGGCCATGAGCTGTCCGCCCGAATCCACCACCGCCGCCACCACGGCGACGCCGCGCGTTGCCGCATGCGCCACTGCGGCCTCGACGGCCCGCAGCGACGCCGCGGCGGTGATCGTGGCGGTGGGGCGGGACATGGTCATGGCCTGCCTCGCGCAAGGCGTCAGGTAACGACTGACAGGAAGGCGGCGTTCAGGGTGCGCTCGTAATAGAAGATACCCTTGCCGACCTGCGTCTCGTCCCAGGTGCGGGTGGGCTGGTCGGGGTAGTAGGTGTAACCGCCGGCGAACACCTCGTTGCGGTTACCCGACGGGTCGAAGAAATAGATGGTCTGGCCGCGGGTGATGCCGTGCCGGGTCGGGCCGATATCGATGGAAATGTCGTAGCGGGTCAGGATGTCGGCGGCATGGCCGATATCGTTCCAGTTCTCCAGCTCGAAGGCGGCGTGGTGGAACTTGCCCGGCTCGGGGTGTTTCACGAAGGCGATATCGTGCGCCTTCATGCCGGCGGTCAGCCAGATGGCGAGCAGACCGTCGGGCAGATCGACGCGCTCGGCGCAGGAGAAGTCGAGCACCTTGGTGAAGAAATCGAGGTTCTTTTCGATGTCCGGCCCGTAGAGCAGGGCATGGTCGAACCGGCGCGCCCGCATGCCGTGTGGTTCGTGCACCCAGACGTCCGGATTATGGGTGACCGGCTTCGGGTCGGACCGGTCGGCATGGGCGAACAGTTCGATGCGGTGACCCGAAGGCAGGGTCCAGCCGATGCGGCGGCCGATGCCAGGCTGCTCGCCAGCGGGCACGCGGTCCACCGGATAGCCGTAGTCGACGATGCGCTTTTCGAAGCTGTCGAGGTCGGCGTCCCGGGCGACCTTGAAGGCCATCAGATCGATGCCCGGCTGGTCGGCACGACGCAGGATGAAGCTGTGATGGTCGAACTCGTCGGCTGATTTCAGGTAGACGCGGCCGTCAGCACCCTCGGTCACCTGATGCAGGCCAATGCGTTTGATGTAGTGCTCAAGTGCGGCCGGCATGTTGAGCACGCGCAGCTGTATGAAGCCGGGTCGCAGAACGCCAGTATGGGCCATTGCCGTTTTCTCCTAAGGTTTCTTGGCCGTCAGGTCAGGTTTTGCTGGCAAACACGGAGTTTCGAGGCGGAGAGAAAGGTCGGTGAGCGGATAGATGGCGCAGGACAGAACCAGTCCGGCGGCTTCGTCTGCTTCCGAGACATGGCAGCGACTCATAGGGTCGCGCCGGTATTGACCGTCGAGCACGCGGGCGCGGCAGATGCCGCAGCCCCCGCGGCGGCAGCCAACCGGCAAGTTTTGGGCGAGGCCCTTGAGCCGGTTAAAGCCCTGCGCCCGTTCGAGGGCGACCAGGACACGCTCGTTTTCCGAACATGTGGCGACCCCCGCCCCTTCGAGTGCGATGGTGAAGACCCGTCCCACCTTCGGTCACCGCGGGATGCGAGGTGGTTCACCCGGTCCGTCCGGCGCATCGGCCCGTCCGGTAAGCATGGTGCTGAGCGGCATTGATCGGCGCATTCCACTCTCCCTTTGGCGCGCGAAAGCTGGTGTTGCCGCTTCCGTCGTCCTTGGCTTGCTTATCCGGCAGGCCCGGAGTGGCGTCAACAGGAATTTCGATATTGCAGAAAACATCGTAATACGACATATTCTCGTCAGATGGGCGGACCGCGGCCCCTGCCAAAATTCTCGTTGTTTGTTAGAATGTTATGGATTTCGGCGAGTCGTGCCGGCGGCGGCCGGCCGGAGGCCGCGTGACGATGACTGAAATGGAGAAGAATGTGACGACACGCTCGATGCGGGCCCCCCAGGTCGTCGCGGCGCGCAGCCTGGTCGAGGCGGCCTACGAAACGATCCGGCGCGACATTCTCGATGGAACCCTGGCGCCCGACACCAAACTGCGCTTCGAAATGCTGCGGCAGCGCTACGGCTTCGGCGCCAGCACGCTGCGCGAGGCGCTGACCCGGCTGGTCGGCGAATCGCTGGTGACGTCGGAGGAGCAGAAGGGCTTTCGGGTCGCCGCGATCTCACTCGAGGATTTCGCCGACCTCACGCGCACGCGCAAATACATCGAACTGGAAGCCTTGCGGCAGTCAATTCGCCTCGGCGACGATGCCTGGGAGGGCAGGCTGGCGTCGGCGTTTCACCTGCTGTCCAAGGTCGAAGCGAAGCTTGCCGCCGGGCCGGAACAGCAGCAGGACGAATTCGAGCTTCGCAACCGCGAATTCCATCTGGCCCTGATCGCCGCCTGTCCGTCCCGCTGGCTGCACCATCTGCATGGCATTCTGTACCAGCAGACCGAGCGTTATCGCCGCATCGCGCTGCTCGACCGCAAGGTCCCGCGCGATGTGCATGCCGAGCATAAGGCGGTGTTCGAGGCAGCGCTGGCGCGGGATGTCGATCTCGCCTGCCAGCTGGAAGGCGAGCACATCGACCGGACCCTCACGGTCCTGAGCAAGGTGCTGGCGCCGGCCGCATAATGGCGGCCGGCGCCGCAAATTTGGGTCAGAGTTCCAGTTGGGCTCGCGCCGGAGCAGCGGCCCGCCCCGGCAGCATGCCGGCGAGGATGCCGTCCCGGTCGATGTAATGGTGCTTGAGGGCGATCAGGATATGCCCCAGGACGACCGCGCCCATCGTCCAGGCGAGCGTGGTATGCACCAGTCTGGCGGTTTCGACCCAGGCTTTCGCCGGCTCAACCAGCGGCGGCAGATGAAACAGCCAGAGCACCATGATCGGCTTGTCGGCAACGGAACTCATCAGCCAGCCGGACACCGGCAGCGCGATGAGTGCCACGGCGTACAGGCCGAGATGGCCGAGCTGCGCGGCCCGCTGCAGCAGCGGGCTCATTGAGTCCGGCAGCGGCGGGGCAGGGTGGGTCAGCCGCCAGGCAACCCGCAGGACCACCAGGAACAGGATCGTGCTGGCAATGGCCTTGTGCGCGATGGTGACGCTGTGATCGGTGTTGGTCAGATCGCGCAAATGCACGGCCATCATGCCAAGGCACCAGGCGCCGATCCAGATCGCCGCCATCGTCCAGTGGAGGAATTTGGAGAAAGGGTTGTACGTCGTCGCTATCGGATCGGCCGGCATGTGCGGGCTCCTCAATCGTTGGAAGTGTTGCCATGCAGAACGTTGCGTTTTCGGCCGTGCCCTCTGGTGTCGTCGGCGACCACACGGGTTGCGCCTTTGTCTGCATTGCGGTACAGGTGCGTATCGCATCGTGGTGCAACTTGCAAGAGGGGACCGTGCAGAGAGGCGACGAAGCCATCCGTGACAGCGGCGGCGTCCAGGTCATCGCCCGCGCCGCCGCCATCCTGCGGGCACTGGGGCCGGACGGGATGAGCCTGGGCGCCCTGGCGCGCGCCACCGGCCTGCCACGCTCGACGGTGCAGCGCATCGTCGAGGCACTGGCCGCGGAAAGCCTGGTGGAAGTCGGCGATGGCGGGGTGCGGCCCGGCTGGGGCCTGCAACGGCTCGCCCGGGTGGCGCAGTCGGATGTCGCGACGCAGGCGCGGCCACATCTCGAATGTCTGTTCGAGCGGACGCACGAGACCATCGACATCGCGACCGCGCTGGGCGGCGAGGTGGCATTCCTCGACCGGATCATTTCAGATCAGGAGTTGCGCGTCGTGCCGATCACCGACCGGCCGCGGCCGTTGCATGCCATGGCCAGCGGCAAGGCCATTCTCGCCTGCCTGAGCGATGCCCAGGTGGCCGCACTTGTCGGCCCGACGCCGCGCAAGCTGACGCCGGCGACGCGGGTCGTGCTGTCCGATCTGCTGTCCGACCTGGCCGAGGTTCGGCGCAGCGGCTTCGCCTATGACCGGGAGGAGCACGCGCAGGGCGTTTGTGCCGTCGGCACACCGATCAGGGTCGCGGGCCTGCGCCCGCACGCCGTTTCGATCGCGGTGCCGGCGCATCGCTTCGAGGCGCGGTTGGCGGAATACCGGCCGGCGCTGCTTGAGTGCCGCATGCAGATCGAGACAGCGTTGTCCCGTCAGCCCGGCCTGCCGGCGAGCCAGGGGCAGGATGATGCCTGACAGGCAATGCCGGTCAGATGGCGCCGGTCAGATGCCGCGGGTCAGATGGCGAAGCTGATCGGCTCAGTGGTCGGCCGGCGCAGGCCGGCGGTCGCGGCCCGGCGCAGCAGGTCGTCCAGCGTGAGGGCGGCCAGCCGGTCGCGCGCCGCCGACTCGAGTTCCTCCCAGAGCCCGTCCACCAC
>CAIXDS010000234.1 GCA_903918195.1 uncultured Acetobacteraceae bacterium
CGAGGACCGCCAGCGCCGGGCGCAGCAGGAACAGGACGGCTCCGAGGTGAAGTCGGTCGAGCTGGAGCGGCTGATCGCGGAAGGGCTGAGCCTGCTGGAGCGCCGCAACGCCTTCGAACTCCTGCGCGACCAGGCTGCCGAGCTTTACGAGGTTCAGACCGGTTCCGCTTGGCGCCCGCATGTCGGTTCGATGGTGAACCACCGGCACATGACCGCGGCGCTGATCGACAGCCGCGACTTCCTTGCCGCCAAGCGCCGTGCCGAGACCGAGGTGCTACTGCCCGCCGGTCCCCGCATCGCCTTCGCCGGCGGCACCGACTTCAACGACACCGACCGCATCTGGGCAGCGCTCGATCGGGTGCGGGTCAAGCATCCCGACATGGTGCTGCTGCACGGCGGCAGCCCGCGCGGCGCCGAACGCATCGCCGCCTGCTGGGCCGATAACCGCAAGGTGCCGCAGGTGGTGTTCAAGCCGGACTGGTCACGCCACAACAAGGCGGCACCGTTCAAGCGCAACGACAAGCTGCTGGAGAGCCTGCCGATCGGCGTCATCGTCTTCCCCGGCAGCGGGATCAGCGAGAACCTCGCAGACAAGGCCAAGGCCCTGGGCATCCCGGTGCTGCGGTTCGGCCCGGGCGCGTGAGCCCCGCGCCATCGAAGCGCCCCGTCAGCAATGGCGGGGCACTGGCGCCCTGTCCGCAGGCCCCGGCCCGAGCGGGCCGGGCGGCGGCAAAGCCGCAGCCACGAAGCAGAAGACGCAAAACAAAAGATACGCTCTGAAGACTTCCAATTTTGTCATGCCGGGCCAGACCGCCTCAAGGATGCGCGGTGCCCCCAATTTTGTTTGGCGGAGACGGCGCGCAGAGCGCGCTGTTGATCCCCGCCAAATAAAATCGGCACCCCCGCGCACCGCCAAGAGGCGGCGCCTGCGGCGTCCTTGACCCGGTCCGGCCCGGCATGACCGGCGGCCTCCGTCTTCAACACGACGGAGGAACAGATGATTACGCTCTACGATCACATCCAGCAACTGCGCGCCGAACTCGCCTGCTGCTATCTCGCATCACCGACCGAACGCGCTGCGATCAAGGCCGATCTCGAACAGGCGCTCGCGCGTCGCGCCGAACTTGACCGGCAATACACGGCGGGTGGCGGGGACTGACCCCCGCCCTTGCGGCGGCCCGCCGTTCGCACCCGGCATCACCGGGCCGCTGCGGCTGGCGCCCCCCGCGCTGCTGCGCCGCGGCATGGCGCGCCTTCGGGCGCCTGTTATGTCCCCCACCCACTCGCAGGCGGCGCTGAACGCTGCAGCCATTCCGACGGATGCCCCCTGCCCCGGCACCCGGTGGCCGGTCGGGTCAAGCTGACGATCCTCGTCCCCGGCACCGTCTTCGTTGAGAGGAAGAGGGCCGGGAGGAGTTCAGCAGGCCGAGGCAGGTGGAGAGAGAGGCTCCCGCGCCGCCGCGGCCGGAATGGACCGGAGAGAAATCATGAACCTCAATGCTGCTCTTGCCGATAAGGATTCCCCGACTGCCCGCGTTCTTGACGAACTGCAAATGCAAGGCTGGCGTCCGCACCAGGACGAGCCCGACCCGCGCCCCCTGCCCGATGGCGACGACCTTGGGCATGCCCTCGCCGATGTGTTCGATGTGCTGGGCGGCGTGCTCAGCGACACCCGGCTGGAGCCCGACTTGCAAGACCTGCTGTGGGGCTTGGTCAACATCTTCCATCGCAAGGCCGACCGGGTGCAGCGCGAACTGGATGTCAACGAGGACGAACAGCGCCGGGCGCAGCGGGAACAGGACGGTTCCGAGGTTGCATCGGTGGAACTGGAGCGGCTGATCGCAGAAGGGATCAGCCTGGTAGAGCGCCGGAACGCCTTCGAACTCTGGCGCGATCAGGCCGCCGAGCTTTACGAGGTTCAGACCGGTTCGACCTGGCGCCCGCATGTCGGTTCGCAGGTGAACCACCGGAACATGACCGCGGCGCTGATCGACAGCCGCGACTTCCTTGCCGCCAAGCGCCGCGCCGAGACCGAGGTGCTGCTGCCCGCCGGTCCCCGCATCGCCTTCGCCGGCGGCATCAACTGCAACGACACCGACCGCATCTGGGCCACGCTCGACAAGGTACGCGCCAAGCACCCCGACATGGTGCTGCTGCACGGCGGCGGCCCGCGCGGCGCCGAGCGCATCGCGGCTTGCTGGGCCGATAGCCGCAAGGTGCCGCAGGTTGCCTTCAAGCCGGACTGGGCACGTCACAGCAAGGCGGCACCGTTCAAGCGCAATGACAAGATGCTGGAAGCCCTGCCGATCGGCGTCATCGTCTTCCCCGGCAGCGGCATCAGCGAGAACCTCGCCGACAAGGCCAAGGCGCTGGGCATCCCGGTGAAGCGGTTCGGCCCGGGCGCGTGAGCCCCGCGCCATCGACGCGCCCCGTCAGTCATGGCGGGGCGCTGGTCCCTTTCCGCAGTCCTCGGCCCAGTTGGGCCGGGCGGCGGCGGCTACGCCGCCGCGTGCGCGCCTTCGGCGCTTATGCCCACCCACCCACCCCAGGCGGCGCTGCGCGCCGCAGTCGCGCCGATCCGGCGCGGCTCCTGCGCCCGTTGGGCGCGATCCGCTCCCAAGGGCAGGCGCCCCGCCATTGCTGGCGGGCGCAGCACGATCCCGCTCTGACGACCTGCCGTGCGACCACAGCAGGTGGAAATGCTGGCCGGCATGCCCTCATGGCCGGCTGGCGTGGACCGGGGCAGCGAAGCCGGTCATGCCGGATCGACCAGCAGTCCCGCCCGCTCCTGCCGGCACTTGCAGGCCACCCCGACCCCGGTGCTGCAGAACCGGAGTTGCCTGGCGCATTATTCCTGCTCCTGCAACGACGCCGGCATCGCCGTGGCGATGAGCGTCAGCGTCTTGGGGCCGCCCGAAGCCGTCCGCGCCGGGTGATGACGCTGATCGCCAGGGGTGCGCTCCGTCTTTGCTGCTCCGGTTCGCCACCCATGCGGCCTTTCGATGGCGCGATCGGGCCAGAGGTCCCGCTATGCCCCGCAAGGTGTCTGGCCAACTATTTTCCGCCGACGCCGCCCAAGTTTTCGCAAAGCGAACTTGGAGGGCGGCGCCTTTGCATCGCGAACAAAATAGCTGGCCAGCCACCTCCTCCGCTTCGCTGCGGCCCAAGAGGGTGCGGGGCGCAAGCCCTCTGGCCTGTCGATCGCCATCGAGGCCGCAACGGGCGGCTGAGACCTTCACAGACGGAGCACAACATGGCGATCATTGGCACTTTCACCCGCGGCACAAACGGCAACTTCTCTGGCAGCATCAAGACGCTGACCCTCAGCATGAAGCTGCAGTTCGCCGTCGAGGCGGACAAGACCAGGGACAACGCGCCCGACTACCGGGTATTTCTCGGCACCACTGAGGTCGGGGCAGCCTGGAAGCGGACGGGTCGCGAGAGCGGGCGGGAATACTGGTCGGTCAAGCTCGACGATCCGGCGTTCGCCACCCCGATCTACGCCAGCCTGTTCGAGGCGGAGGACGGCCAGCATTTCCACCTGCTGTGGTCCCGCCGCAACGGCGACTGACCGCGGGATCAAGTGCCCCGCCAGCAGTGGCGGGGCGCTTGCCCTGTCCGCGTTTCCCCGGCCCGGTCGGGCCGGGGGGGCGGCGACGGCCATCTGCGCCCGCTGGGCGCGGTCCGCGCCCAGGGGCAGGCGCCCGGCCATGGCTGGCGGGGCGCAACACGATCCAGGTGTGACGATCTGCCGTGCGACCAAAGCGGGCGGAAGCTCCTGTCGGCATGTCCTCATGATCCGGTTGCCGTAGACCGGGACAACGAAGCCGGTCCTGCAGGATCTACCAGCAACCCCGCCCGCTCCTGCCGGCTCTTGCAGGCAGCCCCGACCTCTGTGCCGCGGAACCGGAGGGTCAGGCGCATTGCGCCGTTCGTTTGGATCAGCAAAAGCTAGTAGCTACCGGCTATCTTTTGGATAGCTTGTGCTGAAGCGCTTCGACAGCCTGCGCAAAAGTTTCCCCTAGTACCCAGCCCTGGGCATCAGCGATCGCATAGAACGCTACGGCGTCTTGGGCGCGCACCTTGAGATTTAATTGCTGGTTACGCCCAGTTCGGTAGCGCCGCATTTCTCGCTTCTCCTCTGGCGGCGCCACCGGCACCGGTGCCGGCTCACGACTGCGGAACCCCGCCTTCTCGGCAACCCCCCTTACCTCCTCCGGCCGTGTCGTTGGCGTCGGCTGAAAGTCACTCAGATCGTCGTCAAACACTCCCGCCCTGTTATTCATGCTGCGGCTACCTTGTCTTTCGTGCGACGCAACATCGCCACGACCTCCGCACCGAACATCCTCACGTTGTTAACGGCCCCCTCCAGCCCACTAACTTGGCTTCCGGTCAGTGTATCGACCGTACCGCCAAAGCTAAAAATTGCGCGGAATGCTTCTCGCTCATGGAGTTGTGTTTCGAAGGCAGGAACCCCGTGGGAATCGAACTCGCTCTTGATGTGCTGCAAGGTGCGCGGGCGGATGGCAGCGCTAGTGCGGGTGAACAACACAGCGTGGGGTATGGTGCGGCCGAATGCTTTCTCCTGCTGGCGGATCAATCGGATCGCCTTTGCTGCTTCCGCGGCATCCAGTTGGCTGCCTTGGCTGGGAATCACCACCAGGTCGGCCCGGCTGATCGCATAGGCCACGGTCATGCTGGCCGTGCCCTCCAGATCCACAATGACAAACGGTACCTGCGCCGCTGTTTCCTCAATGTCGTCGATAATCGTGGCCTCAGTGGCTGTTGAGAGAACTGTCAGGTTGGCGGGCTTGCCTGGTCGGCGCGCCCAGGTTGCTACCGGCCGGTTTGGATCGGCATCGATAATGACGACAGCCGTGCCCTTCCTGGCCAACTCGGAAGCCAGAAGCACGGCGGATGTCGATTTTCCGACCCCTCCCTTGCTGCTGGCAAGGCATATCACTGGCATCGGATAGCTCCCCGGAAGCAGACAGATTGCAGGCGGATAGTCATCCAAGAGCTACCAGGATGTCAACAGATGCCTTTCGGATAGCTGGCGGAAAGCGGTCTAGTAGCTACCAGGGAGCTACCGAGTAGCTCCCTGGTTTCGTTTTGCTGCCACCCACGGTACCCGGCGTCCATGGGTGGCAGATGTCGCTGCCTCCTTGGCTCGCGAGGGGTGGCTGCATATTTGTCATGACATTGTCGGGCTGATGGGGCATCATTGCTGAGACTGGAGCATCCCATGCCGTCACGTCAGTCCCGCACGACCAAACTTGACCTCCGGCTTTCGCCCGACGCGAAAGCGCGGCTGAATGCCGCTGCCCGAGAGCGGCAGCAGTCGGTCAGCCAGTTCGTGCTGGAAAGTGCGCTCGGGCGCGCCGACGAGACGCTGGCCGGGCGGCAGCGCTTCGCGCTCGATGCGGACCGGTGGACGGCCTTCATGGCGGCGCTCGACGCGCCGCCGCGTGATCTGCCCCGCCTGCGTCGCTTGTTGGATGAGCCAGGGCCGTTTGATTCTTCTTCGGCCGGATGAGCCAGGGCTTTCGGATCGAAAAGCTCCGCCGGGACCATCCG
>CAIXDS010000235.1 GCA_903918195.1 uncultured Acetobacteraceae bacterium
AGATGCCCCGCGCAGCCACGTCCGTTCAACCCCCAACGCCGCCGCCACTGAGCCCGCCCAACGCCGAAGCCCGGCGCGCCAACCCATGCCGCGGCGTCAGAACACCCCCGCCAGTCCGCCCTCATGCATGATTGCGGCTAACGCACTCCTGCGTTCAGTTTGAAGATCTCAATCTCGCGCTTCCCCGCGCGTCCGGGGTTCAGCCGCCGGAGGAAGACGTGCCGGTCCGCCGATCCCTTGAAGTAGGTTACCGACGCGTCACACGGATTGAGTGCCTTGAGAGCGGGGATCAGGTTGCGGTCCCTCGCGCCTCCGCCCAATGCCTGCAGCATGATCCGCATCGAGTTCTTTTTCCAGCATTGAAGCAGGGCTTCTGCCGAACCGGTTTAGGCGGCCGTGTTCCGCCTCCTGCCTCGCCATCTCCTCAGCTTCGTGGTCGCTGTGTGAAGGCTGTTTCGCGGCGCGTCAGTCGCAGCCCAGCGGTCGGCACGGCAAATAATTTCTGACAAGTATCCGTGCCGGCGCTCCAAAGCGATCGCAGTTACCGACACAGGGTCCAGATCCCCATGTAATAGCAATGACATTGCCAGGATCCCACAGCTAGAAAAGTTCAAGTCCGCCCCGCTTATAGTAGCTTAGTCGACGCGCCGTTGAATTTAAGCAGACGTTCCTCATGATGTGATCCTCGAAGATGACACAATTACGTGTCTTGACGTTAACTTGACGGCAGCGCAGGAATATCTGCTGCGAAGGTCGAGTGCGAGAGTGCTCTGCGCACGCAGGTTATGGAGGCTGTCCGCGTCAAGGCGGACGGCGACCCAAGCCGCAATCACAAACCAGGACACATTTTGCATGGCCCCGCAGTCGGGTTTCCAGACCAAACCAACGACTGACCTGTCGGGTTTCGCTTTGTCAGCCGCATCGGATGCCTTCCTCCCGTTGGCCGGGAGGGCGCTAAACAGCTGGCCGGAGTTCATGGTCGACGCGTTGCAGCGCGGCGTATTGTTCCTGGAGTTGCTCCGGGAGCGCGGCAACGATGAGATCGAAATCACATCGCGGCCGATGGCAACCGTGCTGCTCTTCGACCATGAAGTCCTGATGAGCGGCCGGTCACTGAAACGGCCGATCAACTACGCGCTCTCGCGCATCGTCCCGCCGGCGGGGGTTACCATCGATCCGCGCAAGCGGCCGGTCGTGGTGATCGATCCGCGGGCGGGTCAGGGGCCGGGCGTCGGCGGCTTCAAGGCAGAGAGCGAGATCGGCGATACCCTGCGTGCGGGCCATCCGGTCTACTTCATCGGATTCGGAGCGGTGCCCGAGCCCGGCCAGCAGTTCCTCGACGTCGTCGAGGGGCAGGTGACGTTCTTCGAGAAGGTGGTCGAGCTCCATCCGGACTCGCCGCGTCCGTTTGCCATCGGGAACTGCCAAGCGGGTTACCAGACATTGATGGTCGCCATGCTGCGGCCGGACCTGTTCGGACCTTGCCTGGTGGCGGGTTCACCGATGTCGTACTGGCAGGGCGTGCGAGGGAAAGACCCGATGCGGTATTCCGGTGGCCTGCTTGGTGGCAGCTGGCTCACCGCAATGGCCAGCGACCTCGGCAGCGGCAAGTTCGACGGAACCTGGCTGGTCCTGAATTTCGACAGTTTGGGGCCGGCAAACTGGCTGTGGGGAAAGCAGTACGACATCTACACCAACATCGATACCGGAGGCGCACGCTTCCTGGGCTTCGAGAAATGGTGGGGTGACTTCATCCAGCTAAACGGCGACGAGCTGCAGTTCCTGGTGGACAATCTTTTCATCGGCGATAAGCTGACCCGCAGCGAACTGCGCTCGCACGACGGCACGATCTTCGATGTCCGCAACATCACGTCGCCGATCATCGTGTTCACGTCGACCGGCGACAACATCAGTCCACCACCGCAAACGCTCGGCTGGATCCTCGATCTGTACCGCGATGTCGACGACATCCGCGCCACCGGACGGACCATCGTCTATTGCCTGGCCGACAAGATCGGCCATCTCGCCATCTTCGTCTCGTCCAAAGTGGGAGCAAAGGAGGACGAGGAGTTCGTGGAGCTCATCGACGTCATCGACTGCCTGCCACCTGGTCTTTATGAGATGGTCATCTCGCCGCGGCTGGTTGAGACACAAGCAGGCGCCGGCATGACGGGCGATTGGATCGCCCGCTTCGAGCCGCGTTCGCTTGACGACATACGCGCGGTCGGGCGCAACAGCCCCGCGGACGATCGCGCCTTCGCCGCCGTGGCTCGCCTGTCGGAGCTGAACCTCGCGGTCTACCGCACCGCGCTGCAACCCTTGGTGCGCGCACTCGCCAACCAGCCGGCGGCTGACATGGCCCTGGCGCTGAACCCGCTCAGGCTGAGCTACACCATCTTTGCCGATAGCAACCCCTGGATGAAAGGCGTGCAGACGCTGGCGGCAAGCGTAGCGGCCGCCCGCGCGCCGGTGGCGGCCGACAATCCCTTCGTTGTGCTGCAGGGGCAGGTCTCGAACCAGATCAAATCGGCCCTGAATGCCTATCAGGCGGCGCGTGACAAGCTGGCTGAGCAGATGTTCTTC
>CAIXDS010000236.1 GCA_903918195.1 uncultured Acetobacteraceae bacterium
AGGCCGACAGCCAGTACATCCGGTTGTAGGCGAGCTTGAACCAGTGGACCATCTGCGTTGGCGGGCTGGGCTGCGGCGGCGTGGTGTAGTTGAACCACATGTGGGTGCCGGTGTTCATGCCGGTTTCGATGAAGCAGAACACCTTGCCGTCGTAGTCGCGCGACCAGCGACCTTCCTGCACCAGCATCGCAAGGTTGTCGACCACCGTATCGGCCTCGAAATGCGCCGTCGAGCCGGCCTTGGAGATCGGGATGTTGGTGGTATCGCCGACCACGAAGACGTTCTTGGTGCCATCGCAGAGCAACGTCTTCGGATTGGTCGGCACCCAGCCCATCTTGCCCAGGCCCGAATCCTCGATCACCTGCGCGCCGCGATGCGGCGGGACCGTAATCAGCAGATCGTAGGGCAGTGTGTCGCCTTCCTCGGAGGTGATCGTCTTTGCGGCCCCGTCCACCGCCTGGGTGTTGAAGAAATTCTGCGACTTGATGCCGCGCCGTTCGAACTCCGGCACCATCCAGTTCGCCAGCGGCTCCAGCGCGTGCAGCCGGCCGATCGGGTAGGTGTAGGTGATCTCGAACTTGCCGCCGAGACCACGTTCGCACAGGAACTCGTCGAGCATCAGCGCCATTTCGACCGGCGCCACCGGGCATTTGTGCGGCGCGTTGACGTTGACGACGATCCGGCCGCCCTTGAAGTCGGCTAGCGCATCGCGCAACTTCTTTGCTCCCGGCAGGTCGTAGAACTGGTGGGCGTTCTCGGCGAGCCCGGGCACCAGATCGGGCGCGAGGCGCGAGCCGGTGGCGATCACCAGGTAGTCGTAGTCAAAACTCCGGCCGGACTGCGTTGCCACGCGGTTGTTGGCGACATCGATGCGTGTGGCCGCATCAACGATAAGGCTGATGCGGCGGTCAAGCACGGTCCGCTCGTCGCGGAACAGTTCCTGCTCGCGGGCACGGCCGAACGGGACATAGAGCAGACCCGGCTGGTACATGTGCTTGGGTGTGTTGCCGATCACGGTGATGGCGGCTTCACCGGAGCGGATTTCGGTGGCGAGGCGCCGGACCAGCCCGTTGGCGACGATGGTGCCGGCGAGCCCGCCGCCGAGGATGAGGATTTTTGTGCGCATGGACGCTTCTTCCCGGAGTGGTCTTGTTGTTGTTTGCGGCTGCTACTTCGCCTTGCGGATGACGAAGGCGAAATGGTCGCCGCGGTTGTCGCTTGACACCAGAGTGTGGCCGACCTTGCGCGTCCAGGCCGGGATGTCGTCGATCGAGCCCTTGTCGGAGGAGAGCACTTCCACCTCGTCACCCACGGTGGAGCCGCGCAGGGCGGCGATCAGCTCCATCAGTGGTCCGGGGCAGAAGGTGTTACGTGCGTCAACGGTCTGGCGGTTGGACATGTCCCGAGAACTCCTGCTGGCATGCGAGGGAACGAAGGAACGGCACGGCTCCGCATCAGGGCGGCGAAACGGCGGGGCCATGGAGCAGGCCCGACGCCGCGCAGATGGGTGAAGGCGGCGAGCGTGCGGCCGAGCACGATGCCGTCGGTGGCTCCGGTGATGCCGTGGCCGCGCAGCACGTCGTAGGCGAAGCGCGTCTCCGGCGGCAGGTTTTCCAGCGCCGCGTGATGAAACTCGTGGCCGGCGATGGTGCCCGCCTGAACATCCGGCCAGGGCGACAGCCCGGTTTCGCGCAGCCGCACCAGCCCCTTGCCTTGCGGGCGATCGTGCATCACCGCATCGCCCGGCAGCGCGCCCACCATGGCGCGGCGCGTGCCCTGCCAGGTGATGCTGCGCGAGAGATACATCAGCCCGCCGCATTCAGCATAGACGGGCATGCCGCCGGTGACCGCAGCGCGAATCTCGGCACGCAGCGAGGCATTCGCTTCCAGCGCATCCATCTGCGTCTCTGGGAAGCCGCCGCCGATGAACAGCCCGTCCAGGTCGGGCGGCAGATGTGCATCGTGGAGCGCATCGAACGGCACGACGGTGAAGCCTTCTGCCTTCAGCATGTCGAGATCGTCGGCATAGTAGAATCCGAAGGCAGTATCACGGGCCACGCCGACGCGCCCGCGCGCGGCAGTGGCAGCTTGCGGGGCGGTCAGGCGTCCGCGCAGGGGAGAGGCTGCACGGGCCGCCTGCAGCAGCCGATCAAGGTCGATACCGGCGGCCACCGCGGCGCCCAGCGCCGCGATCCGCTTGCTGGCACCGTGTGCCTCATTCGCCGGCACCAGGCCGAGATGCCGCTCGGTGATGATCAGCGCGTCGCTGCGCGGCAGCGCACCCAGCACGGGAATGTCGGTGTAGCGTTCGATCGCCGCGCGCAGCTTTGCCTCGTGCCTCGCGCCGGCGATCTTGTTGAGCACCACCCCGGCGAAGCGCAGGCCGGGGTTGAAATCGCGCAGGCCCAGCAACAGCGGTGCGACGCCGCGGGTCATGCCGCCGGCGTCGATCACCAGCACCACCGGCGCGCGCAGCAGGTCCGCCAGGGCGGCGCTGCTGTCGGCGCCTTCCAGGTCCAGGCCGTCGTGCAGGCCCTTGTTGCCCTCGATCACCGCGATGTCGGCGTCGACGGCGTGCCGGCGGAACAGCGCGCCGATCTCCGCCGGCGTCATGGTGTTGTGGTCGAGGTTGCGGCAGGCCCGCCCCGCCGCGGCCGACAGCCAGAGCGGGTCGATGTAGTCCGGCCCTTTCTTGAACGGCTGCACGGCGAGACCCCTGGCGGCGAGCGCGGCGCACAGACCGATCGACACCGTGGTCTTGCCCGACGATTTATGCGCCGCCGAGATGAACATGCGGGCCATGGCGCCGCTCATGCCGCCACCGCAAGCGGCTGGCGGGCCGCCCACATCGCTGCGGCTTGCGCCAATGCCTCGGCCTGTGTGGCTGCGCGACCGGCGGCCTTCAGCACGATGGCAGCGGTGCCGATTACCGTTGCATCCGCGATCGGGTCCTGCACCGTGCCATACCACACCGCCGCCAGACGCGCCGGGTCCATGCCCTCATCGGTGGCGGCATGCGGGTGATCGGTCAGCACGTACCAGGTCTCCTCGCCATCGATGCGGGCGACGTCACAGGGCTTTTCCGGCCGGCGCTCGGCGTCGCCGCCCTCGCCCTTGAAGATCGCGACTTCGGTTTGCCCGAGCAGCCGCGCCGTGTCGCGATGCAGCGCGCGATAGGCCGGATGCGCCACGCCGATCACCTGGCAGGGCGCGCCGAACGGGTTGAGGGTGCGAACCACGGTGTGCACCGGGCTGCGCAGGCCGAGCAGCGGGCGCAGCGTCATGATCTCCGCGAGAACGGGAGACAGCGAGTGGAGCGGCATGTAGGCGAAACCGTGCAGCGCGATTTGCCGCCCCGCCTCGGCGAGCGACACGCAAGCGGGCACGCCGAGCGTCCGCAGGGCGACACCGGCATGCAGCCGGCCCTCCGCCGGGTCCTGGTGGCCGTGCATGAACACGGTCACGCCGTTCTGGCCCAGCAGCAGGGCGGACAGCAGATACCACGGCAGCCGGCGCTTCTTGCCGGCATAGCCGGGCCAATCCACGGCAACGTGCAGCGCCGCATCCGGTGTAGCCAGCGTGGCGCGTGCAGCCTCGGCGAACCCCGCGAGTTCGTCAGGGGTTTCGGTCATCACCCGGATCAGGCACAGGAAAGCGCCAAGCTGCACGGGGCTGATCTGGTTCGCCAGTACCATGCCGAACGCGTCGCGCGCCTCTGCCCGGGTCAGCGGGCGGGCGGTCTTCGGGCCTTTGCCGAGCGCGCGGATGAAGGCTGCGAAGGGATGCTCCGCCGTCATGCCGGCACCTCGGGAAAACGCGCGGGCAGGATGCGCAGCAGCCGGCAGCCCAGCAGCACCAGCAGCAGGGCCAGGGCAAAGCCCCCGACGCCAAGCAGCGCTTCCGGCAGCGACGGCACATAGGCCGCGGCGCTGCCGTCGCCGAAGGCCGAGTGCAAATCCCAGCCCGGTAACAGGCTATGCGGAACCGCCTGGCCGCCGATCAGCAGCACGCCGAGTTGGGCGAGACCGCCGAGCGCCACCAGCGCAGCCGC
>CAIXDS010000237.1 GCA_903918195.1 uncultured Acetobacteraceae bacterium
CGTCCGGCATCCCAGTGGTGAGGAGCCTTCGTGGAAGGCGCCGCTTCCCACACAGCTCTGGCCCTTTTATTTTGCCAATTAAATCAATCAGATAGCTTAACCTAGTGCCTATGGGGCAGAGCCCTGGCCTTCCTTCACCCGATTGCCCTGCGGGAGCAGCGCTACCCCCTGATCTCGCCGGCGATGTCGTGGAACAGCCGGGCCGGCAGGCTGCCGCCGGTCACGCCGTTCATCGGCCTGTTGTCGTCGTTGCCCAGCCACACGCCGATGATCACGCCGCCGGTGCAGCCGATGAACCAGGCGTCGTGATAGTCCTGCGTGGTGCCGGTCTTGCCCGCCACCAGCCGCCCGGGCAGCGCCGCCGCCCGCCCGCTGCCGTGCGCAACCACCGCCGCCATCATGCGCGCCATCATCGCCGCGATGTCCGCGTCCAGCACGTGCGGCATCGGGCCGCGCAGCGGCACCACGGGGCGGCCGTCGGCGGTGATGGCCTCGATGCCGGCCGGTGTCACCCGGTTGCCGCCGTTGAAGAACACGGCATAGGCGCTGGCCAGTTCCAGCAGCCCCACCTCGGCGGTGCCGAGCGCGAGCGAATCGTTGTTGGGCAGCGCGTCGGCAATGCCCAGCCGGTGCGCCAGCGCGGCCACCACCGCCGGGCCGCCGCTGTGCAGCAGCAGGCGCACCGAGACGGTGTTGATCGACTCCGCCAGCGCCTCCTCCACCGTGACCTCGCCGCGGAAGCGCCCGTCGAAGTTCGACGGAGACCAGGTGCCGAGATGGATCGGTGCGTCCAGCACGGTGTCGTCCGGCCGCATGCCGCGTTCGAGTGCTGCCGCCCAGACGAACGGCTTGAACGACGAGCCGGGCTGCCGGCGTGCCAGCACGGCGCGGTTGTACGGGCTGCCGCGGTAGTCCCGGCCGCCCACCATGGCGCGCACGGCGCCGGTCTGCGCGTCCAGCACCACCACCGCGCCCTGGCCTGCCTGGGCGGCGACCCCCGGCCCGTCCAGCAGCGCCGCCAGCTTTCCCTCCACCACCGCCTGCAGCCTTGTATCCAGCGTGGTGCGCAGCACCGCGTCGGCGCCGGGGGCGAGCTGCGGCTGGGCGTGTTCGGCCACCCAGTCGGCGAAGTAGCCGGCGCCGGACGGCTTGGGCGGGAAGGCGATCTGCGCAGCGGCGGCCTGCGCCTGCTCCAGCTTCAGCGCGCCCACCTCCACCATCGCGGCCAGCACCTCACGGGCGCGGGCATTGGCGGCGGCCGGGTCGGCGCGCGGGTTGAAGCGCGAGGGCGCCCGCGGCAGCCCGGCCAGCACCGCCGCCTGCCACAGCGTCACCCGGCGCGCCGACACGCCGAAATACATCCGCGCCGCCGCATCCACCCCCCAGGCGCCGGAGCCCAGGTAGACGCGGTTGAGCCAGATCTCCAGGATCTCCTTCTTGGTGAAGCTGCGTTCCAGCCACAACGTCAGCAATATTTCCTGCACCTTGCGGCGCAGCGTGCGGGCATTGGTCAGGAACAGGTTCTTCGCCACCTGCTGGGTGATGGTCGAGCCGCCCTGCACCAGCCGCCCGGAGGTCAGGTTCACCCAAACGGCGCGGGCGATGCCGATGACATCGAGCCCGCCATGCACATAGAAGCGGCGGTCCTCCACCGCGACCGCCGCGGCCGGCAGATAGGGCGGCAGGTCGGACAGGTGCAGCGGGTCGCCGACCACGTCGCCGAAGCTGGCATAGGTACGCCCGGTGCGGTCCTGCAGCGTCAGGCTCGGCCGCCGCACCGCGTCCAGCGCCGCCTCCGGCCGCGGCAGGTCGGCGACGAACCACAGCAGCGTGAGCCCGAGCGCAAGGCTGCCCCAGATCGCCAGGATGACGGTCCATTTCAGCAGCCGCCAGCCGGGCCGCCGGCGGGGCTGGTGGACGGGAGGGGCGTAGTACATGTTCGTCCCCTAAGCCAAGACCGGCCCGGGTGGAACGGTGCCGTTGCGCAACGCCAGGTGGCGCGGCGTTTTGCCCGTTCCGGGACAGGGCCGGGCCGTGCCACCATGGCGGCCAGGGACGAGCAGGAGAAACTCCATGCCCGAGGGTCGGTTGCTGATCGGCACGCGCCGGTATTCATCATGGTCGTTGCGCGGCTGGTTGCCGGTGCGGCTGGCCGGGCTGGATGTCGAGGAGGTGGTGATCCCGATCGAAGGCACCGGGGCCACCCCGGCCATCCGGGCGGCAACCCCGGCCGGTCTGGTGCCCGCCCTGGAGCATCGCGACGCCCTGGTGTGGGAGAGCATCGCCATCGCCGAGTACTGCGCCGGGTTCGCCCCCGCGCTCTGGCCGGACGACCGGGTTGCCCGGGCGCAGGCGCGCAGCATTGCCGCCGAGATGCATGCCGGGTTCCGCGACCTGCGGCAGGCCATGCCGATGAACCTGTTTCGTGCGGGAGGGGAGGGGACCGGGCGCACGCCGGGGGCGCTGGCGGACATCGCCCGCATCGACGCCATCTGGCAGGCGGCGCTGGCGGAGTCCGGCGGCCCGTTCCTGTTCGGCGCCGGGTTCGGCAATGCGGATGCGATGTATGCGCCGGTGGTGTGCCGGTTCCTCAGCTACCGTCCCGATCTGTCGGCGGCGGCGCGCGCCTATTGCGATGCGGTGCGGGCGCATCCACTGGTCGGCGAATGGTACGACCTGGCCGCCCAGGAGCCGCCGGGCTGGCGCCTGGCGAAATACGAGGCCCCGGCCTGACCCGCATTGTCGGTCCGGCCGGAGGCGGGAAACGTGCACCTGTCGCAAGCCGGTCGTTGACGCGGAGGGCGCCGCGCCGCAACTAGGGGGGGAGGAAACCATCCGCCGTCCCCAACCGAGCGCCGCCTTTGCTCGCGCGCCCCCTTTTCCAGAGCAAAACGAACGGATCGCGCCGCATGAATGACCGTCCCGACATCGCCCCCGCCGCGCTCGACGCAGCCGACGCCGTGGCGGCGCTGCGCGCCACCATCCTGCAGAAACTCGCCTATCAGGTCGGCAAGCGCCCGGTGGAGGCGAACCAGCACGACTGGTTCATCGCCACCGCGCTGGCGGTGCGCGACCGCGTGGTGGACCGCTGGATGGCCGGCATCGAGCAGGCCTACCGGCTGCAGGAGCGGCGGGTGTACTACCTGTCGCTGGAATTCCTGATTGGCCGCCTGCTGTTCGACAACATGGACAGCCTGGGGCTGACCGGGGACGTGCGGGCGGCGCTGGCCGGGCTGGACATCGACCTCGACCGGCTGCGCCAGCTGGAGCCGGATGCCGCCCTGGGCAATGGCGGCCTCGGCCGGCTGGCGGCCTGCTATATGGAGAGCATGGCCTCGCTGGGCATTCCCGCGCATGGCTATGGCATCCGCTACGACCACGGCCTGTTCCGCCAGGTCATCGTCAACGGCTGGCAGCACGAGTACCCGGAAGAATGGCTGTCGGCCGGCAATCCGTGGGAGTTCCACCGCCCCGAGGTGGTGCACGAGATCGGCTTCGGCGGCACCGTGGAATCGGCGCCGGTCCGCGGCGATACGGCGGCGGGCAGTGCCGTGGCGGCGCATCTGGTGCGCCATGTCTGGCATCCGGCCGAGAAGGTCGAGGCGGTCGCCTACGACACCCCGGTGGTGGGTTGGCGCGGCAAGCGGGTCAACACGCTGCGGCTGTGGTCGGCCCGGCCGGCCGACCCGCTGCGGCTGGACGCGTTCAACCGCGGCGAACATGCCGCCGCACTGGGCGAGCAGATCCGCGCCGAGGCGATCTCCAAGGTGCTCTACCCCAGCGACGAGAGCCCGGCCGGCCTGGAACTGCGGCTGCGCCAGGAATATTTTTTCACCTCGGCCTCGCTGCAGGATCTGGTGCGCCGCCATGTCAGGGCCGGGCGCGATATCCGCACGCTCGCCGACAAGGTGGCGATCCAGCTGAACGACACGCATCCGGCGATCGGCATTGCCGAGTTGATGCGCATCCTGGTCGATCTGCACGACGTGCCATGGGAAGAAGCGTGGCGGATCACCCAGGCGACGTTCTGCTACACCAACCACACCCTGCTGCCCGAGGCGCTGGAAAGCTGGCCGGTCGGGCTGATGGAGCGGCTGCTGCCGCGCCACATGCAGATCATCTACCTGATCAACGCGCTGCATCTCGACCGCGTGCGCCAGATTCGGCCCGGCGATGACGGGCTGCTCTCGCGCGTGTCGCTGATCGAGGAACATTACGACCGCCGCGTCCGCATGGGGCATCTGGCCTTTGTCGGCTCGCACAAGGTGAACGGCGTGTCGGCGCTGCACACCGACCTGCTGCGCGAGACGGTGTTCGGCGACATGAACGCGGTGCTGCCCGGACGCATCGTCAACAAAACCAACGGCATCACCTTCCGCCGCTGGCTGCACCAGGCCAACCCGGGGCTCACCGGGCTGCTGGTGCGTGCGGTCGGGCCGGCGGTGCTCGACCACGCGGAAGCGGCGCTGCAGGGGGTCGAGAAGCTGGCCGGCGATGCCGCCTTCCGTCAGGAGCTGGCGTCGGTGCGGCGGACCAACAAGCAGGCGCTGGCGGCGCTGGTGCGCGACCGGCTGGAGCTGCGGATCGACCCGGACGCGATCTTCGACGTGCACATCAAGCGCATCCACGAATACAAGCGCCAGCTGCTCAACCTGCTCGACACGATCGCGCTGTACAACTCGATCCGCGCCCAGCCGACCAAGAACTGGGCGCCGCGGGTAAAGATCTTCGCCGGCAAGGCGGCGGCCAGCTACCACCGCGCCAAGCTCATCATCAAGCTGGCGCACGACGTGGCGCGGGTGGTCAACAACGACCCCACTGTGCGCGACCTGCTCAAGGTGGTGTTCATTGCCAATTACGGCGTCAGCCTGGCCGAGGTGATTATTCCGGCGTCCGACCTTTCCGAGCAGATCTCCACTGCCGGCATGGAGGCGTCGGGCACCGGCAACATGAAGCTGGCGCTGAACGGCGCGCTCACCATCGCCACCCTGGACGGCGCCAACGTCGAAATCCGCGAGCGCGTCGGCGCCGACAACATCTTCATCTTCGGCCTGACCACCGAGGAGGTCGAGGCGCGTCGCCGCGACGACCCGTCCGGCAATTCGGCGATCGCCGCCTCGCCGCGGCTGGCCGAGGTGCTGGCGCAGCTCGAATCGGGGGTGTTCTCGCCGGATGACCGCGACCGCTACCGCGATCTGGTCGGCGGGCTGCGCCACCATGATCATTTCATGCTCTGCGCCGATTTCGAGTCGTACAGCCGCAGCCAGGCGGCGGTCCGCACGCTGTGGCACGACCGCGATGCCTGGTGGCGGGCCGCCGCGCTGAACATCGCCCGCGTCGGCTGGTTCTCGTCGGACCGGGCGATCCGCGAATACGCCGACGACATCTGGCAGGTTCCGGTGCTGCCGGCATGAGCGAGGGCATCGCGTGAAAACCTGGCGCGCCGCGGCGGCGGATATTGCGGCCCTGCTGCAGGCGCGGCATGGCGACCCGTTCGCCGTGCTCGGGCCGCACCAGATCGGCACGCGCACCATCCTGCGCGCCCTGCTGCCCGGCGCCGAGCGGGCGGAGGTGCTGACCGCTGACGGCCCGGTGGCGCTGTCCCGGCGCGACCCGGCCGGGTTCTTCGAGGCGGTTCTGCCCGGCGCCGCGCCCGCCCCGGGCTACCGGCTGCGCGCCAGCACCGCCGACGCAACCTGGGAGGAAATCGACCCCTACGCTTTCGCCACCGTGCTCGGGGCGCTCGACGACCATCTGCTGGTCGAGGGCACGCATCGCCGCCTGTACGAACGGCTGGGCGCGCATGCGTTGACCCACCAGGGCGTGGACGGCGTGAACTTCGCCGTCTGGGCGCCGAACGCGCAGGCGGTGTCGCTGGTCGGCGACTTCAATTTCTGGGACGCCCGCCGCCATCCCATGCGCAAGCGCATCGACAGCGGGCTGTGGGAGATTTTTCTCCCCGGCATCGGCGAGGGCGCCGCCTACAAATACCGCATCCGCGGTCGCGACGGGCATGATCTGCCGCTGAAGGCCGATCCGTACGGCTTCGGCGCCGAATTGCGCCCGGCCACCGCATCGGTGGTGGCCCGCACCGACGGATTCACCTGGACCGATGCGGCCTGGCTGCAGGCGCGCGCCAGTCTGAACCCGCGGCGGGCGCCGATTTCAGCCTATGAGGTGCATCCCGGTTCGTGGCGGCGCGGGCCGGAGGGCGGGTTCCTCGACTGGGATGCGCTGGCCGACACGCTGGTGCCCTATGCCGCCGGACTCGGCTTCACCCATCTCGAGCTGCTGCCGATCACCGAGCACCCGCTGGACGCCTCCTGGGGCTACCAGCCGGTCGGCCTGTTCGCGCCGACCGCGCGGTTCGGCCCGCCCGCCGGCTTCGCCCGCTTCATGGACCGGGCGCACGCGGCCGGGCTGGGGGTGATCCTGGACTGGGTGCCGGCGCATTTCCCCACCGACGCGCACGGGCTCGGGCGCTTCGACGGCACGCCGCTGTATGAGTGCGCCGACCCGCGGCGCGGCATGCACAAGGAATGGGGCACCGCGATCTACGATTACGGGCGGCGCGAAGTGAGCGCCTACCTGATCGGCAGCGCCCTGTACTGGCTGGACCGTTTCCATGTCGATGGGCTGCGCGTGGACGCGGTGGCCTCCATGCTCTACCTTGATTATTCGCGTCAGCCCGGCGAATGGCTGCCCAACCCGGACGGCTCGAACGACAACCGCGATGCGGTCCGGTTCCTGCAGCACATGAACGAAGCCGTCTATACCGAGCATCCCGGCGCCTTCACGGTGGCCGAGGAATCCACCTCCTGGGCCGGGGTGACCCTGCCGCCCGATGCCGGCGGCCTCGGCTTCGGGCTGAAGTGGAACATGGGCTGGATGCACGACACGCTCGACTACATGGCGCATGAGTCGGTGCACCGCGCCTGGCACCATGACCGCATCACCTTCGGCCTGCTCTATGCCCATGCCGAGAATTTCGTTCTTCCGCTGTCGCATGACGAAGTGGTGCATGGGAAGCATTCCATTCTTGGCCGGATGCCGGGCGACGAATGGCAGCGCTTCGCCAATCTGCGCGCCTATTACGGGCTGATGTGGGGCTATCCGGGCAAGAAACTGCTGTTCATGGGGCAGGAATTCGGCCAGTCGCGGGAGTGGGATTTCAACAGCGAGCTGGACTGGTATCTGCTTCAGTACGGGTTCCACCAGGGCGTGCAACTGCTGGTCAGTGATCTCAACTGGCTATACCGCAACCTGCCGGCGCTGCATGCGCGCGACTGCGAGCCCGAGGGGTTCCGCTGGCTGGTGGTGGACGATGCCGGACAGTCGGTGTTCGCTTGGGCGCGGCTGGCGCCGGACGCGGCGCCGGTGGTGTGCATCATCAACTTCACCCCGGTGCCGCGCGCGAACTACCGCATCGGCCTGCCGCTGGCCGGCCGCTGGGTGGAAGTGCTGAACACCGACGCCACGGTTTATGGCGGGTCGGGCCTGGGCAATGCGGGCGCGGTCACGGCCGAGCCGGTCGGCGCGCACGGGCAGCCCGCCTCGGCGGCGTTCATGCTGCCGCCGCTCGCGGCGGTGTGGCTGGTGCCGGAGCCGGCCCCGGCTGCCGGAACGGAACAAGCGGTGCCCGCTGCGGCCCCAGGCACGGACCCGGCATGAGCCGGGCGCGAGGGAGGAAGACCCCATGAATGAAAACGGCCGACGGATTTCCTCCAGCGCCCCGCTCGCACGTTCGGCGATGGCCTATGTGCTCGCCGGCGGGCGCGGCAGCCGCCTGCAGGAGTTGACCGACAAGCGCGCCAAGCCGGCGGTGTATTTCGGCGGCAAGTCGCGCATCATCGATTTCGCCCTGTCGAACGCGCTGAATTCGGGCATCCGCCGGATCGGCGTCGCCACCCAGTACAAGGCGCACAGCCTGATCCGCCACATGCAGCGCGGCTGGAACTTCTTCCGCCCTGAACGTAACGAGAGCTTCGACATCCTGCCGGCCAGCCAGCGCATGGGCGACGAGGCCTGGTATGCCGGCACGGCCGATGCGGTCTGGCAGAACCTCGACATCATCGAGCCTTACGGCACCGAATACATCGTCGTTCTGGCCGGCGACCATGTCTATAAAATGGACTACGAGAAGATGCTGCAACAGCATGTCGAGCAAGGGGCCGACGTGACGGTGGGTTGCATCGAGGTGCCGCGCGCGCTGGCCAGCGGCTTCGGCGTGATGCATGCCGACGCGACCGGCCGCATCACCGATTTCATCGAAAAGCCGGCCGATCCGCCGCCCATGCCCGGCAATCCCGCCTTGTCGCTCGCCAGCATGGGCATTTACGTGTTCGGCACGAAATTCCTGATCGAGCAGCTCCGCCGCGACGCGCACGACAAGGAGTCCAGCCGCGATTTCGGCAAGGATATCATTCCCTACGTGGTGCGCCACGGCAAGGCGGTGGCGCATCCGTTCTCCCGCTCCTGCGTGCGCTCGGGCATGGAATCGGAGGCGTACTGGCGCGATGTCGGCACCGTGGATGCCTACTGGGAGGCCAATATCGACCTCACCGCGGTGGTGCCGGCGCTCGACCTGTATGACCGCGACTGGCCGATCTGGACCTATGGCGAGATCACCCCGCCGGCGAAGTTCGTGCACGATCTGGTGGGGCGGCGCGGCAGCGCAGTGTCGTCGCTGGTCTCGGGCGGTTGCATCATTTCCGGCGCCAGCCTCAACCGCACCCTGCTGTTCACCGGCGTGCATGTGCATTCCTTCGCGCAGGTGGAGAACTCGGTGATCCTGCCGGAAGTCGATGTCGCCCGGCATGCGCGGCTGCGCAACGTGGTGGTGGACCATGGCGTGCGCATCCCGCCCGGGCTGGTGGTGGGCGAGGACCCGGCGGAGGATGCGCGGCGCTTCCGGCGCACCGGGACAGGTATCTGCCTGATCACCCAGGCGATGATCGACGGCCTGCGCGGGTGACCGCCGTTTCCGTCCTCTCGGTCGTTTCCGAGCTTTATCCGCTGGTCAAGACCGGCGGCCTCGCCGATGTGGCCGCTTCGCTGCCGCCGGCGCTGGCGGCCGAGGATGTGCAGGTCTGCACCCTGGTGCCGGGCTACCACGCGGTGCTGACGGCCCTGGAGGAAAGGTCGGAGGCACATGGTTTCGCCGATCTTTATGGCGGGCCGGCGCGGCTGCTGCGCGGCCGGGCGGCCGGGCTCGACCTGCTGGTGCTGGACGCGCCGCATCTGTTCATGCGGCCGGGCGGCCCGTACCAGGACCCGAGCGGTGTGGACTGGCCCGACAATGCCTGGCGCTTCGCCGCCCTGGCGCGGGCCGGCGCCGAGGTGGCGCTCGGGCGCGCCGGCGCTTTCGTGCCCGATCTGGTGCACGCGCATGAATGGCAGACCGGCCTGCTGCCCGCCTATCTGCGCGCCGAGGGCGGTCCGCCCTCGGTCATGACCATCCACAACCTTGCGTTCCAGGGCCGCTTCCCGGCGGCGGTGTTCGGCACGCTCGGCCTGCCGCCTTCTGCCTGGGGCATCGACGGGGTCGAGTATTACGGCGGTGTCGGCTACCTGAAGGCCGGCATCGCCATGGCCGATGCGGTCACCACGGTCTCGCCCAGCTATGCCGCCGAAATCCGCACGAAAGAGGGCGGCATGGGGCTGGACGGGCTGCTGCGCCAGCGCGGCGACCGGCTGCTGGGCATCCTCAACGGCATCGACACCACGGTCTGGGACCCGGCCACGGATGCCAGGCTGCCGGCGCAGTTCAGTGCGGACGAACTCACCGGGCGGGTGGTGGACAAGGCGGTGCTGCAAACTCGCCTCGGCCTGGATGTGCAGGCCCATTCGCTGCTGTACGGCGTGGTCAGCCGGCTGACCTGGCAGAAGGGGCTCGACCTGCTGCTGGAGGCGCTGCCGACGCTGCTCGCCACCGGCGCGCAACTGGCCGTGCTCGGGACCGGCGAGCCGGGGCTGGAGGCGGCATTCGCCGCCGCCGCGCTGGCGCATCCGGGCCGGGTCGGCTGCGTGATCGGCTACGACGAGGGGCTCGCGCACCTGATGCAGGCCGGCGCGGACGCGCTGCTGGTGCCCTCGCGCTTCGAGCCTTGCGGGCTGACCCAGTTATGCGCCCTGCGCTACGGGTCGCTGCCCGTGGTGGCGCGGGTCGGCGGGCTGGCCGACACGGTGGTGGACGCCAACGAGATGGCGGTGGCGTCTTGCGTGGCCACCGGCGTGCTGTTCGCCCCGCCGTCGCGCGACATGCTGGAGTCGGCATTGCTGCGAACCGCGTCGCTGTGGCGCAACCACGAGTTGTGGCGCCGGTTGCAGGGCAACGCCATGCGCACCGATGTGTCCTGGCAGCGGCCCGCCGCGCGCTATGCCGCGCTGTTCCGCGAAATGATTGCCGGCCGCGCCGCATGATTGACCCGGGGCTGCCCGAGCCGCTCGGCGTGGTGCCGGTGGCGGGCGGCGTGAACGTCGCGGTGTTTTCCGCCCATGCCGAGGCAGTCGAAATCTGCCTGTTCGATGCCGAGGGCGGGACGGAACTGGCCCGGTTGCGTTTGCCCGGCCGCACCGGTCCGGTGTTCCATGGGTTTCTGCCCGGTGTGGCAGCGGGAACGCGCTACGGGTTGCGGGCCTCCGGGCCGTGGCAGCCCGAGAAGGGACACCGCTTCAACCCGGCGAAACTGCTGCTCGACCCGTTCGCGGCGTCTATCGACCGGCCGTTCGGCCTTGTTCCCGCGCTGTTCGACCCGCCGGATGCCGGCGCCCCCGATCCGGCCGACAGCGCCCCGGTGATGCCGAAGGGCATCGTGCTGCCGCCGCCCGAGCCGGGGGTGGCGCCGCCGCCGTTCGACTGGGACCGGCAGGTGATCACCGAGTTGCACGTGCGCGGCTTTACCATGCGCCACCCTGCCATCCCCGCCCCGTTGCGCGGCACCTTCGCCGGGCTCGGCCATCCGGCGGCGATCGCGCATCTGCGCGCGCTCGGCGTCACTGCCGTCGAGCTGATGCCCTGCGCCGCCTGGATCGACGAGCGGCATTTGCCGCCGCTCGGTCTGACCAATTACTGGGGCTACAACCCGGTCGCCCTCTGCGCCCCGGACCCCCGTCTGGCGCCCGGCGGCTGGCCCGAAGTGCGGGCGGCGGTGGCGGCGCTGCAGGCGGACGGCATCGCCGTGCTGCTGGACGTGGTGCTGAACCACACCGGCGAGGGCGACCGGCTGGGGCCGACCATATCGCTGCGCGGTCTGGACAACGCCACCTACTACCGGGCCGCGCCGGACGATCCGGGGCAGCTCATCAACGATGCGGGCTGCGGCAACACGCTGGCCCTTGATCGCCCGCCGGTGCTGCGGCTGGCCATGGAGGCGCTGCGGTGCTGGGCGCTGCGGGGCGGGGTGGACGGGTTCCGCCTTGACCTTGCCACCACGTTGGGCCGGCGCGCCGATGGTTTCGACCCGGCGGCGCCGCTGCTGGCCGCCATGCTGCAGGACCCGGTGCTGCGCGATCGCGCCATCGTGGCCGAACCCTGGGATATCGGCCCCGGCGGCTACCGCCTCGGCGCCTTTCCCGCCGGCTGGGGGGAGTGGAACGACCGGTACCGCGACACGGTACGGCGCTTCTGGCGCGGCGACGGCGGCGTGCTGGGCGAACTGGCGACCCGTTTCGCCGGCAGCGCCGACATCTTTTCCGCTCCCCGCCCGGTTTCCCGCAGCATCAATTTTGTCACCGCCCATGACGGCTTTACCCTCGCCGATCTCGTGGCGTACCGGGACAAACACAACGCGGCGAACGGCGAGGCCAACCGCGACGGCACGGACAACAACCTGTCGTGGAACAACGGCGTTGAGGGGCCGAGCGAGGACCCGGCGGTCCGCGCCGCGCGCGGGCGCGACGTGCGGGCGTTGCTGGCCACGCTGCTGCTCGCGCGCGGCACGCCGATGCTGTCGATGGGCGACGAGGCCGGGCGGACGCAGCACGGCAACAACAACGCCTATGCGCAGGACAACGCCCTGTCCTGGTTCGACTGGGACGGGATGGACGCCGACCTGTTCGCGTTCACCGCCCGGCTGGTGCGTGCCCGGCGCGAATGCCCCGCACTGCGCGGACCGGCGGCGCTGACCGGGGCGGCGGTGGACGAATCGGGCGTGCCGGACGTGGTCTGGCATGCTGCCGATGGCCAGGCGATGACGCCGGGGCAGTGGCAGGACGCGCAAAACCGCACCCTCGGGGCGGCGCTCTACGCGCCGGCCACGCCGACGGAAGCCGCCGACCGCGTGTTCGTGCTGCTGCATGGCGGCGCCGCGCCGCGTCAGGTGACACTGCCCGCGCCCCGGCCCGGCTTTCTCTGGCGCGTGCTGGCCGACAGCGCGGCCCCGGCAGTGCCGGAAGCGGACGCTCCCGCTACGCTGAACATCGCGCCGCGCGCCGTGGTGCTGCTGCGCGAGGCGCCCGCCCCGCGGCGCATCCTGGCCGATTCCAGCGAGGCGCTTGGGAGGTTGGCCGCTTCTGCCGGCATCGCCACGGGATGGTGGGACCTGGAAGGCAAACACCATGTAACCGGCGACGACACCCGCCGGGCGCTGCTGCGGGCCATGCACCTGCCCGGCGACACATTGGCGGAAGCCACCGACAGCCTCGCCCGCCTGTCCGAGGAGGCCGCAAGGCCACTGCCGTCCGTCTTGGTGGTACGCGCGGGCGAAGGTGGTGCCCTGCGGCTCGGCCCCGCCCTGCGCGACGGCGCGCTGCGTCTGACCATCGATGGCGAGGATGGCGACCGCGAAACGATAGACATTGCTGCCGATCAAGGCGTGGCCGAGCCGGTCGCCGCGCCGGACGGGCGCATCCTGTGGACACGGCGCGTCGCGCTGCCCCCCCTGCCGGCCGGCCGCTACCGGCTGCTGGCCGATGGATCGGACAGCATGTGCCACCTCACGGTGGCGCCGCCGCGCTGCCATCTGCCGGTGTCCCTGCGCGCCGGCGGGCGCGCCACCGGCATCGCCGTGCAGCTCTATTCCCTCCGGCGCGGGCAGGGCGACCAGGGCATCGGCGATCTGACCGATCTCGCGGACCTGGCCCGCGAAGCCGGCGCCCTCGGGGCGGCGGCGATCGGGCTGAACCCGCTGCACGCCCTGTTCCCGCAGGACCGCACCCGTGCCAGCCCCTACCACCCGTCCGACCGCCGCTTTCTCGAGCCGCTCTGCATCGACGTGACCGCTTTGCCGATCGAGTCGCCCGGCCTGCGCGCCGCCCTGGCCGAGGCGGCGCCCGTGTTCGCCGCCCTCGCGCCCGGCCGGCTGGTGGACTACCCGGCCGTGTGGGAAGCCAAGCGCCGCGTACTGGAAGCGGCCTTTGCCGCGTTCCGGCCCGGTCCCGACTACGCCGCATTCGTTGCCGCAAGCGGCGACGCGCTGCTCGGTTTTGCCCGCTTCCAGGCGATCGCCGAAATCCACGGCGCGGACTGGCGAATCTGGCCCGAACCGTTGCGCGACCCGTCGAGCCCGGCCGTCGCCCGGGCGGCGCCGCCCGGACGCGTGGATTTCGCCCTGTTCCTGCAATGGCTTGCCGACCGGCAGCTTGCTGCCGCCGCGGCGGCGTGCGACGCGATGACCATCGGCCTGTATCGCGACCTCGCCGTGGGCGCGGCCCCGGACGGGACAGAAGCCTGGGCGGCGGGGCCGTTGCTCCTGCACGGGGTGTCCGTCGGCGCCCCACCCGACCCGCTCGGCCCGCAGGGACAAATCTGGGGCCTGCCGGCGCCGGACCCTCGGCTGCTGCGCGCGTCCGGCTACGCGCCCTTCGTCGAATTGCTGCGGGCCAACATGCGCCATGCCGGGGCGCTGCGCATCGACCACGTCATGGGGCTGGCGCGGCTGTTCCTGGTGCCGGATGGCGGCCGGGCGCAGGACGGCACCTATCTCGCCTATCCGCTGCGCGACCTGCTCGGGCAGGTGGCGCTGGAAAGCGTGCGCGCGCGCTGCCTGGTGGTGGGCGAGGACCTCGGCACCGTGCCGGACGGCATCCGCGCGGCGCTGGCCGAGCACGACGTGCTGTCCTACCAGGTGCTGCGCTTCGCCCGCGACTGGCACGGGCTGCGGCCGCCGTCACGCTATCCGGTCAACGCGGTCGCCTGCGCGGCCACCCACGACGTCGCCACCCTGGCCGGCTGGTGGGACGGCGGCGACATCAGCGAGCGGGCCGCGCTCGGCCTGCTGGACGCGGGCGCCGAAGCGGCGGAGCGGCGCGCCCGGGAGGCCGAAAAGGCAGAATTGCTCGCTATACTATCGGCGGAAAAAATCGACCTCGGGGACGGGCTGCTGGTGGCAGTGCAGACCCTGCTGGCGCGCACACCCTGCCGGCTGGTGCTGGTGCAGGCCGATGACCTTGCCGGCGAGGAAATGGGGGTCAACCTACCTGGGACCGACCGGGAGCGGCCTAATTGGCGGCGGCGGTTGGGGGTGGATGTCGCGGAATTAGGAAGGAAGGCCAGGGCTCTGCCCTGGACCCGCAAAGGGCCGAGAGGCCCCTTGACCCCATTGCTTAAGTAGTACCCAGCGCGCTGGCGATGCGGTTGGCCAGGCGGCTGGCGACTTCGTCTTTGCTCAGCCGGGGCCAGTTCTCTACGCCTTCGGCCGTGACCAGATGCACCTCGTTCTCCGCGCCGCCCATGATGCCGGTGTCGGGGCGCACATCGTTGGCGACGATCCAGTCGGCATTCTTGCGCCGCCGCTTCTCCTCCGCATGCGCCAGCATGTCGTGCGTCTCGGCGGCAAACCCCACCACCAGATGCGGCCGGGCCGGACCCGGCGCGGCAATGCTGGCCAGGATGTCGGGGTTGGGCACCAAAGGAAGATCAGGGGCATCGGCGCCGGGCTTCTTCTTCAGCTTCTGGCCGGCCGCGTGCGTCACCCGCCAATCCGCCACCGCGGCGGCGAACACCGCGGCATCGGCCGGCAGCGCCGCCTGGCAGGCCGCCAGCATGTCGCGCGCCGTCTCCACATGCTGCACCGTGACGCCCGACGGGTCGGGCAGTGCGACCGGGCCGCTGACCAGCGTCACCCGCGCACCGAGCGCCGCCAGCGCCGCCGCCAGCGCATGGCCCTGCCGGCCACTGCTGCGATTGGCAATGTAGCGCACCGGGTCGATCGGCTCGTGGGTCGGCCCGCTGGTGACCAGCACGTGCCGGCCCGACAGCTTGCCGGCCGGCGCTTCGGCAAAGCACGCCCGGATGGCCTCGAGGATGGCCGGCGGCTCGGACATCCGGCCCGGGCCGACCTCGTTGCAGGCCATGACCCCCTCATCCGGCCCGGTCACCCGCACGCCGCGCGCCTGCAGGGTGGCCATGTTGGCCGCCGTCGCCGGGTGCAGCCACATGCGCACATTCATCGCCGGCGCGACCAGCACCGGCTTGTCGGTGGCCAGCAGCACGGTGGCGGCCAGATCATTCGCCAGCCCCGCCGCCATGCGCGCCAGCAGGTCGGCGCTGGCCGGCGCCACCACCACCAGATCGGCACTGCGCGAAAGCTGGATGTGGCCCATCTCGCTCTCGTCCGTCAGCGAGAACAGGTCGGTGTAAACCCGGTCCTCGGTCAGCGCCTGCAGGGTAAGCGGGGTGACGAACTGCGCCCCCCCTGCGGTCAGCACGCAGCGCACCGCGCAGCCCTCGGCGCGCAGCAGGCGGATCAGTTCCGGCACCTTGAAGGCGGCGATGCCACCGGTGACGATCAGCAGAACCCGCTTGCCACCGAGACGCACGGGCGCCTCCCTATAGCCGCCAGCCGGTGTGGATCGCCGCGATTCCGCCGGTGAGGTTGCGCACCTTCACCCGCGACAGCCCGGCCTCGCCCATCATGCCGGCCAGCTTCTCCTGGTCGGGCATCATGCGGATGCTCTCGGCCAGATATTGGTAGCTGTTCTCGTCGCGGGCGACGTAGCGGCCGAGGCGCGGCAGCACCTTGAACGACCAGGCATCATACACCGGCGCCAGCGCGGCGACCTGGAAGCGGCTGAACTCCAGCACCATGAAGCGCCCGCCCGGCCGGAGCACGCGCCGTGCCTCGCGCAGTACCGCCGGCTTGTCGGTGCAGTTGCGCAGGCCGAACGACATGGTGACGGTATCGACCGTGCGGTCGGGCAGCGGCAGCCGCTCGGCATCGGCCACCAGGAAGGACAGCCCGCGGGCGAAGCCGCGGCCGAGCGCCCGGTCGCGGCCGACCGACAGCATGGCGGCGTTGATGTCGGACAGGATCGCCGGGCCGCCGCCGCCGGCCAGCCAGCCGAAGGTGATGTCGCCGGTGCCGCCGGCGAGATCGAGCAGCGTGCGGTCGGGCCGCGGCGCCAGGGCGGCGATGAACTCGCGCTTCCAGGCCCGGTGAATACCCAGCGACATCAGATCGTTCATGAGGTCGTAGCGCGTCGCCACGCTATCGAAGACCTCACGCACCAATGTCTTTTTTTCCTCGACCGGCACCTGACGGAAGCCGAAATCGATGGTCTGCTCGCCCGTAGGGCCAGGGCCGCTATGTGTGTTGTCGCTCATGGGGGTGCTGTATAGCCTGGGTTCCGGTCATGCCGGAACTCCCCGAAGTTGAAACGGTGATGCGTGGGCTGCAGGCCCGGCTGGAAGGCCGGACGATCAGCCGCGCCCGGGTGCACCGGCCCAACCTGCGCTGGCCGTTTCCGGCCGGGCTGGCGGTGCGGCTGACCGGGGCGCACGTGGCCGGGTTCCGCCGCCGGGCGAAATACATCCTGATGCGTCTGGACGGCGGCGACAGCGTGCTTGTCCACCTCGGCATGTCGGGGCGGATGGTCATCGGGCGGGCCGGTGGTAACGACATCCCGCGGCACGAGCACCTCACGCTGGAAACCGAGGATGGCTGGCGGGTCGGCTTCGTCGATCCGCGCCGCTTCGGCAGCGTCGATCTGGTGCCGACCGCGGCGGAGGACAAGCACCGCCTGCTGGCCGGGCTGGGGCCGGAGCCGCTGGAGGCGGCGTTCACCCCGGCGCTGCTGTCGGCGGCGTTGGCGGGGCGGCGGACGCCGATCAAGGCCGCCCTGCTCGACCAGGGCACGGTGGCCGGCCTGGGAAACATTTATGTGTGCGAGGCGCTGTTCCGCGCCGGCATCAGCCCGCTGCGGCTGGCGCACACGGTGGCGGGCGCGCGCGCGGTTCGGCTGGTGCCGGAAATCAAGGCGACGCTGACCGAGGCGATCGCCGCTGGCGGGTCGAGCCTGCGCGACTATGTCCAGCCCGACGGGGAACTCGGCTATTTCCAGCATGCCTGGAAGGTGTACGGCCGCACCGGCGAGCGCTGCGAGCATTGTCCCGGGCCGCTTGGCTGCGCGGGGGTACGCCGGATCGTGCAGTCGGGCCGCAGCACCTTCTATTGCGGGCAGACCCAGCGGTAGCCTAGAACCCCCGCCCGAGGATGGGGAGTGAGCCATGACGACGCCGGCGCCGGAGACAAACCTGCCTGAGACAATCCTGGTCGAGACCCATGGACGGGTCGGCCTGATCCGGCTCAACCGGCCGCAGGCGCTGAACGCGCTGTGCGACAAGTTGATGCAGGAACTCGGCGCCCAGCTGCAGGCGTTCGATGCCGATCCGTCGATCGGCGTGGTGGTGCTGACCGGCTCGGAGAAGGCGTTCGCCGCCGGTGCCGACATCAAGGAAATGCAGCCGCGCACCTATCCGCTGGACGATTTCATCGGCAAGCACTGGGAGGCGGTGCTGCGCATCCGCAAGCCGGTGATCGCGGCGGTCGCCGGCTTCGCGCTGGGCGGCGGCTGCGAGCTGGCCATGATGTGCGACATCATCTTTGCCGCCGACACGGCGAAGTTCGGCCAGCCCGAAATCAACCTCGGCGTCATCCCCGGTGCCGGCGGCACCCAGCGGCTGACCCGCGCGGTCGGCAAGGCGAAGGCGATGGACCTGGTGCTGACCGGGCGCATGATGGACGCGGCCGAGGCCGAGCGGGCCAGCTTGGTGTCGCGGGTGTTCCCGGCCGACCAGCTGATCGCCGAGACGCTGAAGATTGCCGAGCGCATCGCCAACCTGTCGCCGGTGGCGGTGGGGCTGGCCAAGGACAGCGTCAACCGCGCTTTTGAGACGACGCTGGCCGAGGGGGTGCGCTACGAGCGGGCGGTGTTCCTGTCGCTGTTCGGCACGCCGCACCAGCGCGAGGGCATGGCGGCTTTCGTCGAGAAGCGGCGCGCCAATTTCAGCCAGGGCTGAGCGCGCCGGGGGCGGGCGGTGAAGAGGCCTCGGCTTCGGAGCAAGCCCGGCCCTTTTTTGCAAGAAAGAATGATTCTGAATGCGATGGTCCACACCAAACCGGCGATCGGTTCCGATAAGACTGACTGATACGTATTGATCAACACTTCGCGAAGGCCTGACGGGCGGGCAAGGGGAATGGCGCCCGGGATTGGCGGCCTGCAGGCGGTTTCGTAGGATCAGGCTTGCGCCGCCCGTGAAGTCACGGACGGCTGCAAGTTTTTGTTATAGCGTTTCAAATTCGATTGCCTCGCCGATTCCTTGACTCGCTGGGCCGGCCTGCCTAAACAAGCTTCCTTCGTCGTCGCGCGTGCCGAACGGCAGCAGCGACTACTATTCCGTTCCACGTCATCGTACGTTTCCTCCCCACCGTACGTTCATTGCCGAAGAGACCCCATGGCCAACACCGCCTCGGCGCGCAAGCGCATCCGCCAGAACGAGCGCCGCACGGCGCGCAACAAGGCACGCAAGTCGCGTGTGCGCACCTTCATCAAGAAGGTGGAGGAAGCGATCGCCAGCGGCGACAAATCGGCCGCCGCCGCCGCGCTGCAGACCGCGCAGCCGGAGCTGCAGCGGGCCGCGACCAAAGGCGTGTTCCACCAGAACACGGTGGCGCGGAAGATTTCCCGGTTGTCGGCGCGCGTTAAGGTGCTGGCACAGGGCTGATCGCCGTTCCGGCCGGGCGCATAAGCGCCCGGCCAGCATGACGAAGGCGCAACATTCAAGTAGAATTAAGTAATCGGCGCCTCGATCTTGAGTCGTCTATGCTTGCTATTTGATTTGTCTCAGTGACGTGTCAGTTTCGTGTCGCGGTCTGCAGATTACGGTTGCGTTTCGCCCGATTTTTGCCTAATCATTTCTCGGCCGGCGGTGATCCTGCCGGGCCTCTCCGAGTCGGGATGAGGGCTCAACCTCCCCCGCAAGCTCGGAATATTGCGGCGGTGCAGGGACCGGTGCGCGCAGAGGTGTATGGTGGCCAACGGCGCGAACATCGACAGGGATACCTCTGTGGTGACGACCGGGCAGCGATCCCCTGATGAACCGCAACTCGCTGCCCAATGGGCCCGCGTCCGTGGGCGCCTGCAAAGCGAGGTTGGCGACGTCGAGTATCGCACCTGGCTGCGGCAAATGTCGCTCGGCGGCCTCGACGGCGACGAGCTGACGGTCCGGCTGCCCACCCGCTTCCTGCGCGACTGGGTGCGCACCCATTACGGCGACCGGCTGAACGCGCTCTGGCAGGCGGAGAACCGGCGGGTGCGCCGGGTCGATATCCGCGTCGGCGGCATCACCGAAGGTGAGGGGCTGGCCGAGCCGATGACCATCGCCGAGCCGGCGCCACCTGAGCCGCCGCCGCTGCCGATCGGCCAGCCCGCGACCGAACGCACCGACGGGCGCGCCGAGACCGCCGCGGCGCTCGATCCGCGCTTCACCTTCGACAGCTTCGTGGTGGGCAAGCCCAACGAGTTCGCCCATGCCTGCGCCCGTCGCGTGGCCGAAAAGCCCGCCAGCGTCGGGTTCAACCCGTTGTTCCTGTATGGCGGCGTCGGCCTGGGCAAAACCCATCTGATGCATGCCATCGCCTGGGAACTCACCCGCAACGGCGACGCCTCGCGCGGCGGTGCGCCGGTGTCGGTCGCCTATATGTCGGCCGAGAAGTTCATGTACCGTTTTATCGCCGCCATCCGCAGCCAGTCCACCATGGAGTTCAAGGAGCACCTGCGCAGCGTTGACGTGCTGATGATCGACGACCTACAGTTCCTCATCGGCAAGGACGCGACCCAGGAGGAATTCTTCCACACCTTCAATGCCCTGGTGGACGCCGGCAAGCAGATCGTGGTGTCGGCCGACAAGTCGCCTTCCGATCTGTCGGGGCTGGAGGAACGGGTCCGCACCCGGCTCGGCTGCGGCATGGTCGCCGATCTGCACGCCACCACCTTCGAACTGCGCGTCTCCATCCTGGAGGCCAAGTCGGCCCGTGCCGGCGTGCCGGTGCTGCCCAAGGTGCTGGAGTTCCTGGCCCACAAAATCACCAGCAACGTCCGCGAGCTGGAAGGTGCGCTCAACCGGCTGATTGCGCACGCCAACCTGTTCGGCCGCGCCATCACGCTGGAATCCACCCAGGAAGTGCTGCACGACATCCTCAAGGCGCATGACCGGCGGGTGACCATCGAGGAAATCCAGCGCCGCGTCTCCGAGCACTGGAACATCCGCCTGACCGACATGTCCTCGGCCCGGCGCGCCCGCAACGTGGCCCGGCCGCGCCAGGTGGCGATGTACCTGGCCAAGCAGCTCACCAGCCGCTCGCTGCCCGAGATCGGCCGCAAATTCGGCAATCGCGACCACACCACCGTCATGCACGCCGTGCAGCGCGTCGGCGAGCTGATGGAGCGCGACGCCAGCTTCGCCGAGGACGTGGAGCTGCTGCGCCGCATGCTGGAATCCTGACGCGAACAACGGCATAGCTGCCGCTTTGCGGGCGGCGAGGCGGTTGCTACAGTGGCCGGCCCGTCACCCGGGCATCGGCCGCTGCCGCGCCGGTCCAGAAGGATGCCGCCATGAGGTTCAAGGCCGATCGTGCGACGCTGCTGAAGGCCCTGGCGCATGTCCAGAGCGTGGTGGAGAAGCGCAACACGATCCCCATCCTGGCCAACGTCATGATCGCCGTGCGCGACAATCATCTGACGCTGACCGCGACCGACATGGAAATCGCCATCGTCGAGGAGGTCGCCGCCACCCCCGTGCGCAACGGCGCCGCCACCGCCCCGGCCGCCACACTTTACGAAATCGTCCGCAAGCTGCCCGAAGGCGCTGAGGTCGAACTCGACCACGCCGGCGGCGACGCCCAGCTGACGCTGCGCTCGGGCCGCTACGCCACCAGCCTGGTGGTGCTGCCGACCGATGACTTCCCCTCCATGACCGCCGGCGCCCTGCCGCACCGGTTCTCGCTGTCGGCCCTGGCGCTGCGCGGCCTGATCGACCGCACCAAGTTCGCCATCTCGACCGAGGAAACCCGCTACTACCTCAACGGCATCTACCTGCACGCCGCCGAGAGCGACGGCACCAAGGTGCTGCGCGCCGTCGCCACCGACGGCCACCGCCTCGCCCGCGTCGAGGAACCGGTGCCGGACGGTGCCGGTGGCATGCCCGGCGTCATCATCCCGCGCAAGACCGTGGCCGAGCTGCGCAAGCTGCTCGACGAGGTCAGCGGCGAGGTGGAGGTCGCCCTGTCGGACACGCGCATCCAGTTCCGCATCGACGGCATCACCCTGACCAGCAAGCTGATCGACGGCACCTTCCCCGAATACGAGCGCGTCATTCCGCGCGAGAACGACAAGGTGCTGCGCGTCGGCAAAAAGGACTTCGCCGACGCGGTGGCGCGCGTGGCCGCGATTTCGTCCGAACGCTCGCGGCCGGTGAAACTGTCGCTGGCCCGCGACCTGCTGGTCCTGTCGGCCGCCAGCCCTGACCAGGGCACCGCCAGCGAGGAACTGGACGCCGACCACGTGAAATACGAGGCGGGACCCCTGGAGATCGGCTTCCAGGCCCGCTACCTGAACGACATCACCGACCAGATCGCCGGCGACGTGGAGTTCCGCTTCTCCGACGGCGCCGCCCCCACCGTCGTCCGCGACACCGCCGACGCCGGGGTGCTGTATGTCCTGATGCCGATGCGGGTTTAAGGAAGGCCAGGGGCTCTGCCCCTGGACCCCGCTAAGGGCGGAGCCCTTAGAACCCATTCGTTTTAAGGGTTTTGGGAAGAGGGGGGTGAGGAGATGCC
>CAIXDS010000238.1 GCA_903918195.1 uncultured Acetobacteraceae bacterium
CTGCCCGCACTGCGGGGCGCGCGACAGCCTGATGTTCATCGGCAGCCGGGCCGCCACCGTGTCCAGCGTCGCCATTGACGAGATGTTTGGCTCGGTCCTCAACAGCGACCCCAAGCTGCTCGCTTTCACCGACAGCGTGCAAGACGCGAGCCACCGCGCCGGATTCTTCTCGGCGCGGACCTACAACTTCACCTTCCGCACCGCGCTCCAGCGCATCATCGGAGAGGCCGGGCGCGGCGGCATTCCGTTGACCGACGTGGGCAATCGGTTGCTGGACCACTGGTCGCAACCTTTGCCCGGCCGCCCCGGCAGCATGGTGGAAGCCATGGGCACGCTGCTGCCGCCGGACCTGCGCGAATACGGTCCCTATGTCGATTATCGGGACAATGCCGCCAGGGGGGCACCGCCGCCGGACCTCCACGCGGAGGTGACCCGGCGCCTGACCTGGGAAGCGGTCAGCGAGTTCGGGTTGATGCTGACGCACGGCCGAACGCTGGAACAGAATGCCAGCGCCTGCGTGGGCTGGGACGCGGCCGTGATCGATGCCGTGGTGATGGCCGTCCAGGGGCGTCTGACGGCCATCGATCCGGCGCTGGATGGCATCGGTCGGGATCGGCTGCGCCTCTGGCTTCTCGGCATTCTGCATCGGCAGCGGGAGCAGGGCGGGCTGTTTCATCCGTTCATCGCCGCATTTGCCCGCGGTGGCCTGTGGGGGAAGAAGAGCTACAGCCGGATCGTGCAGGGGCGTGAGACTTTCCCTCTGCACGGGCGCTACGTGCCTCGTCTGTTCGCGGAGCAGCCCGATCCAAACCACGCCTATCTTCTCGCCACCGGAAGAAAAGGCGCACCGATGCCCTGGCCAACGCTGTGGGCGCGGCGCGCGCTCGGCGGCCTGACGCAACTTGCCGGGGTAAGCGACATTGCCATCGCCGACCTGCATCGGTTTCTACTGCGAGAGGGCACCGAGGCCGGTCTGTTCGTGCGGTTGGACCGCAAGGATGGCAAGGCTCCATTGTTCGCCATCGCCGATTCCGCGGCGCGGCTGTACGAGGACGGTTATCGCCTGGTGTGCGACCGCAGCGGGCATTCCCTGTTCCGTCCCCCCGGCGAGGCGGCGGCGTGGGAAGGAGGCCCCAGTCTGATCCGCAGCACGCCGCATGGCCGCTACCGCCTTGCCACCCTCTCCGAGCGCCAGGGCTATTACCGGGCGCGTTACCGGAAGGGGGCACTGCGCCGGGTCTTTGCGCAGGAGCACACGGGTCTTCTGACCACCCAGGAACGCGAGGACCTGGAACGCCGTTTCAACAGCGCAGCCCATGCCGACGACCCGAACGTGCTTACCGCCACTTCGACGCTGGAGATGGGCATCGACATCGGCGACCTCTCCACCACCATGCTGTGCTCTGTCCCACCGACGACGGCCAGCTACCTCCAGCGCATCGGCCGTGCCGGCCGCACGACCGGCACGGCGCTGGTGGTGTCGGTGGTGAACCAGCGCCCGCACGATCTCTTTTTCTTCGCCCGGCCGGAGGAGATGCTGGCAGGCACCGTCGAGCCGCCGGGATGCTGGCTCGATGCCAGCGCCATGCTGGCGCGCCAGTATCTCGCCTTCTGCATCGACAGCGCCGTCAAGGCGGGCGTGATCGATCGGCTGCCGGGGAGCGGCAAGCGGCTGATGGAGGAACTCGATGCCCAGCAAGGGCCGATCATCGACCTGCTCGCCTGGTGCACCAAACGCGAGGCAGCCTTGCAGGACGATTTTCTGTCCCGCTTCGGCCCCGAGGTTCGCGACGACACGCGGACCCGGTTCCGCGGCGAGGCAGCGACGGAGCGGCTGTTTGAGCGCATCCGCGAGGCGGCAGCCGAGTTCGGCGTGCAGGTGCGGACCATCGAGGCCGCGCGCCGCCGCCTCAACGACGAGAAGCGGGAAGCAGCCGAAGCCAACGACGATGCTGGCCTGCGGGATGTGGAGCGCGAGTTGCGCATTCTGCGGGCGCGTATGTCCACGCTCAACAGGTCGTCGGCGCTGGAGGTCCTGACGGAACACGGCCTGCTGCCGAACTATGCGTTCCCCGAGCGCGGGGTGCGGTTGGCCGGGACCATCTACAAGGACAGCGAGGGACCGGCGGCAGAGGAGAGTACCGCGCTCACCATCGATGTCACCCGCGCGGCCGCTGTGGCTATCCGGGAGTTGGCACCCGGCAACACCTTCTACACCCACGGCCACCAGTTCGGCATTCAGCAGCTCGCCATCGGCACCCAGGCGCAACCGCTGGTGCGGACGTGGGCGGTATGCGGCAAGTGCGGCCATATGCGTCCGGCGGACGAGCTTGAGCGGCCTGATGCCAAGCCGACCTGTCCGCAGTGCGGATATGCCCGACAGCAGCAGTCGCAGATGGACCGGGCGCAATGGAAGCCGTTCCTGAACTTCGCCCAGTCCGGCGCAATCTCGTACATGGAGTACTACGACAGCCTGTCCGCCGACCGCGCGGAGGAACGCGATCAGAAGTACTATCGGCTGGTCTACAGCTTCGACCAGACCGTCGGCAGTCCCCCTGGCGCGGTCGGCACCGAGGGGGAGCCTTTTGGCCTGGAGTACCGTAGCGCAATGGTGCTGCGCCAAGTGAACGCCGGCCCTGGCGACGCACCCACCAGCTTTGATTTTGGTCCCGACCAGAAAGTGCCGGAACTGGGGTTTCCCGTTTGCCAGGACTGCGGCGTGGCGGCCTACGGCGATGGGGGCCTCGACCACATTTCCCATCGCAAGAGCTGCACCGGGCGCAAACGGACCGAAAAGGCGCAACGCGAGGGACGGTCAGCCTCCGGCTACAAATGGCAGCGCGTTTATCTCTATCGCGAGCTGAAGTCGGAGGCGATCCGTATCCTGCTGCCGCCGGACCTGGAAGCGGCGGACATCTCGACGCTGCGCGCGTGCCTCTTCCTTGGCCTGCGGCTGCACTTCCGCGGCTCTCCGGGCCATCTGCTGATTGAATCGCAGGTGCTCCCTGATCACCAACAGGACGTAAGGCGTCAGTATCTGGTGCTGATGGATGCCGTGCCCGGTGGCACAGGCTTCCTGAAGTCCTTGTTCGTGCCGAAGCAGGAGGGGGAACGATCGGGTGAAGGCATCATGGCAGTGCTGCGCCTCGCCCTGAACGCCCTGGAATCGTGTGACTGCCGCGTGCTTGGCCCGACACGGGGCCAGGACGATACCGATGGCTGCTACCGATGCATCCGCGCCTATCACCTGCAATACAAGGCGGAGGAGATCAGCCGCGAGCGGGGAATCGCTCTTCTGCGCGCCATGATCGAGGCCGGCGAGCGTCGGGTGGAGATCACCGCACTGGACGACATTCCCGTTTCCTCGCTCTACGGCAGCGTGCTGGAGAAGAAGTTCGTCGATCGCCTCCAGACCACCGTTATCTCGGGCGGTGGTTCGTGGGCCAAGGCTCTGGTCAAGGGAACATCGGGGTTCCGCTTCCGCATGTGCGCGGACGAACGCGTGTGGGACGTCCAACTCCAGCCCAAGCTCGGTCCGGCACAGGGGGTGGGCATTCCGTGTCAGCCCGACTTCCTGATCTTCTGCGACGATGCCGCCGTGCGGCCTCTCGCCGTCTTCACCGACGGTTTCGAATTCCACGCCGAACCCGACAAGCATTTGAGCCGCCTGCCAGACGATGCGGC
Organism: uncultured Acetobacteraceae bacterium; assembly: GCA_903918195.1. Classification (GTDB taxonomy): domain Bacteria; phylum Pseudomonadota; class Alphaproteobacteria; order Acetobacterales; family Acetobacteraceae; genus Rhodovastum. The sequence goes on from CAIXDS010000238.1 coordinate 3,685, forward strand.
GAAGCGTCGTGCTATCCTGGCCAGCGGGCGATACTGGGTGTGGAGCATCACCTGGCACGACCTGCTGGATGATCCCGGAACGGAGCTGGTGCTCGTGCCTCCCAAAGTGCGGGAGGTGCTGCACAAACATATGTCGATCCTGAAAGCCCATGGGATCACGTGCCCGTCGGCGGCCGATGCCGTTGGCAACGGCTTCCGTCAGATGTTGGCGTTCCTCTCCCGGCCCGAGGCCGCGGGCTGGATGCATCTCGCCGGGCAGATGGCCTTGATCCCGCTGACAATCCTTGCCAACAAGCACGCCGCAGGTGCGCAGGCATCGGATATTCTGAATCTGCATGACGCATGGCGGACGGGAATTCCTGTAGCAGAGGTAACAGCCGCGGGTGGCTCCGGCCCCTGGTTGCATGCCACTGTTCTGGCTCCGGGTGGCGACCTGCTGGTCCTGGGGCGCCAGGAGGACATCGTCAGCAACGCGCGCGATCGGGTAGTCGTGCGCCTTCGGCTCGGTGACAGCCCCGATGAGCGCGCCGGGACTGTCTATCTGGACCGGTGGCGCCGCTGGCTGGGCCTGGGCAACCTGTTCCAGTTCTGCGCCGCGTTCGAATGGTTCTGCGTGTCGGAGGTGACGATGGGGATGGCGCCCGACCTGGAGCTCGGCGGTGTCGAGGCGGATGCAGCCGATTGGTCCGCCGTTCTGGAGGCCATTCTTCCGTCGTTGCGGCCACTGGCCGAGCGCCTGGCCGCGGCGGGTATCGCCATGCCAAAAGTTGAACTCTACCTGGAGACCGCGCCGGACGACTGCTTCGCGGAAATGGCTTGGCCCGGTGCACAGCCCGCAGTGTGCCTGCTGGTCGCCGATCAGTCGAGCTTCCGGACCGCATGGGAGGAGGCCGGCTGGATCGTTGTCACTCCGGCAGAAATCCAAGCCCACGGAATCGAGTGGATGAAATCGCTCCTGGCCGCCGCCAAGGAGACAGTCTGATGGCAACGTTGATGCTGCACCGGGATGTCCTCAAGGAGTTTGGCCGACTTCCCGCGAAGGTCCAAAAGAAGGTTTCCGAGCTAATCAGAAAATTTCAGGAGGACAGCACGCAGGCCAGCATAAATCTCGAAAAGATTGAGCAGGCCGTCGACGACAAGGTCCGCAGCGCCCGCGTTGGCGACGATTGGCGCGCCATCGTCATAGCCCCGCAACAGGGGGACACGTTCCTTCTGATGCATGTGGACCATCACGACGAGGCTTATCGATGGTGCCGCAATAAGCGCTTCGAAGCGCATGGCGCGCTGGGCATGCTGCAGGTTTTTGACATCGAGATGGTCGAGAACGCAGCGGAAGTAGGGCGGCCCACGGGTAAGATGCCGGACGAGGCACCAACCTATCCTCTAGATGCGCTCTCCGACGACGAATTGTTCCAGGCGGGTGTGCCGCGCCCCCTGATCCCAGCGATCCGTGCGATCCGAAATGACGCGGTCTTCGAGGAGGTTGCCGAGTATCTGCCGACTGAGGCGGCGCAGGTGTTGTTCTGGGTTGTTGCCGGGCGACCGCTGGACAAGGCGCTGGAAGAGACGCTGGGGGCACTCGATGCCGGCCAGGCAAAGCCGGAGGGGCCAGGCGACTTCTCTAAGCTGAACCAGGTTGCCAGCGCGGACCTAGTACTTGTCGAAGGCGAGGAACATCTGCGCAGCATCCTCGCCGAGGACATCGAGGCCTGGCGGGTCTTCCTTCACCCCTACCAGCGTAAGCTGAAGGAGTGGGATGCCAGGGGGCCGATCAAGATCAGCGGAGCCGCCGGAACGGGCAAGACCGTCGTGTTGATGCACCGTGCGGTCCACCTCGCGGCGCGGTTGCCGGACGACAAGGAGAGAGTGCTGGTGACAACGTTCTCGGCCAATCTTTCTGTGACAATCGAGGACTTGATCCGCAAGCTGTCGCCGACCGCCGCCAGGCGCATCGAGGTCACGAACCTTCACCAATTAGCACGCACCATCTGCCTGCGCGCCGGATGGCAGGGCCGCGTCGCCGACGACCAGGACCTGAACTCTCTCTGGGCTGCGGCCTTTGACAAACGTGACCCAATCTCCGTCGGCGATACTGAGTTCGATGCGGATTTCGTCCGGCAGGAATACGACGACGTTGTCGATGCCATGGGCATCGACAACGAGGAAGAATACCTCACGACCGTCCGCACCGGCCGTGCGCGGTTGTCGCGTCAGCAACGCCGCAAGCTATGGGGGTGTTTTCAGGACTTTAACCGCCTGCTCCAGAAGCGTGGCCTTTTGACGTTTGAGGGCACGGTTCATCAGGCGCGCCTTATCGTCGAGAGGGGCGGGTTCGCCCGCTATCGCCACGTGCTCGTCGACGAACTCCAGGATTTCGGACTCGAGGGACTGCGCCTGATCGCGGCGCTCAGCCGGGTTGATGAGGATGCCAACAATCCCCTGTGCGTGGTCGGCGATGGCCACCAGCGCATCAACCGTTACAGCAAGGTCCCGCTGTCACGTGCGGGAATTAACGTCGTCGGGCGCTCGCGGCGCCTTAAGATTAACTACCGGACCAGCGAGCAGATCCGCCTGTGGGCGCATTCCCTCCTGAGAGAGATGGACATCGACGACCTCGATGGTGGTGACGCGGATACGACTGGCGATCGGTCCGTGTTTAAAGGACCGGAGCCAAAGGCCATCAAGGTTGCCACGCGGGAAGATGCGGCCACCGCGATCGCAAGCTGGGTCAAGGATTTATGCGACAATCGCAATCTCGGCACGCACGAGATCTGCATCGCCCCGGTCTTCGGCGAAGTACGCTCGGCATTGGCTGGGTTGGGCATTCCAACCGTGGAACTGCAGGCCAACAAGGCCGATCCTGGGCTAATCGAACCAGGCGTACGCGTGGGCGCGATGCGGCGCATCAAGGGGCTGGAATTCAAGGCTGTTGCCATGGTCTGCGATGGCCAGTCCAACGACCTCAGACGCATGGAACGCTACGTTGCCGCGACCCGGGCGCGCCAATGGCTACTGATTGTGGAATGCGGGTAGCTGCCGACCACCAACCCGCCGGAGACCGCCCAAAACATTCTGGACGGTCTTCCGAGTGAGTGACGCCAACACCATAGGGCAGGTTCGAGACCCTTTACCGAATCCGCCGCCCTTGATATCTAGGTAGCACCGTGCTACCTTATGGAGGTTCGGTCGGTGGAGCCTGCCAACGCGTTGGACCATGTCAGGCGGCTCGCCGCTGACGAGGAGAGGTGTGAGTTATACAAGCCGGTGCTTGATGAGATAGTCCGCCACGGCCTCGACAGCGAGGATTTGCGCGACATCATCATGACGGAGCTTGGCGAGGTCCACTGCTTCAAGTCGAAAGCTACGGAGAAGTACTATCCGGCAACAACGTCAGACTACTACTCAATCTGGGTCGATGTCTGCGGGTCTCATATGTTCCTGAAGCTGCTGATTGCCAACCTCGGAGCTGAGAACGAACGCCTTGTGGTGACTTCCTTCAAGAGGGATGAGCGATATGACCGCTGAGCGATGCGTGGCCTGTGGCGAGCCGTCCTCGGTTCTAGAGAAGGTCGTCCCGCTCAAGGTCGAGAGCGGCGGCAAGTCGACGGTTATCCAAGATCGCAGGATGGTCTGCGACAAATGTGGGAACGTCAGTTACGTCGGTGCGCAGATTTCTGAGCACGAGCGAGCCGCCGCAGCTGCGATCCGCGAGATCGAGGGGCTTCTCTCCGCGGACGAGCTTCAGCGCATCCGCGCAAAGTATCGGCTCAAGCAAACCGATATGGAGCAAATGCTGTCCACCGGCCCTAAGACCTGGACGCGATGGGAGCGTGGAAAGGTTCCTCAGAGCAAAGCCGCCGACAAGCTCATCAGGCTGATCGCAGAAGACCCTGATGTGGCGCGGCGCCTTATGGAGCAGGCGGGAATCGACAACCCGGAGGCATCCGCGACCTTCGCGCAGATCGAGGCGGATGCAAAGCTGATCAGCCGTGCCGCGATCCGTGCGGAGCTTCGCCGATTCCAAGACGGGGACATCGAGCGCGTGGTCGACCGCGCAGCAGATGCTGCGTTTGAGACAGTTCGCGATGCACGCCGCCAAGCGGCGGCGCGCTCGGAGGCAGCATGACCGATAAGACGATGGACGCTCACCAGAAGGCGGACGCCGAAATCATCCACTTGCCAAAGCAGCATGGTCAGAGGTCTCTTCGCGAGGAAGTGGCCTTGGATATAGAGCTGTCGATCGCACAGCATTTCCGCGAGCAGAACGAGCTACTGCGGCAGATGAACCAGTCGCTCTCCGAGAAGGTTCAGCGCCTCACGACCGGCGTCGAGCGCCTCGTTGACGAGATGCACGGTGTGCGTACTGGGAAGAAGGAGGAGGCATTCGCACGGGTTAGCCCATCGGATGCATCTCCGGATCTCCCCACTGTATCGGCCGAGGCGGCGTTGCTGTACACGCTTACAGCTAGCGATATCGGGCAAGAGCTTGGCTTTCACGCCAGTCAAATCGGACTGCTTCTCAGTGCGCGTGGGCTTGGCTGGGCAGGTAACGGCGACTACCAGGAGATCGGCCGCCACAAGAAGCAAAATCTTACCAAATTTTGGCACCGGGACGTCCCGGCGAAGTTACGCAAGGTGCTCGATGAGGGTTCGCCTGAGAAGCGCGGCGTAACGGACAAGGCCGCCTTGGCCATCTTTCGCAGGTGGGATGAGCGGAAGTTCAGCCATAAGCTGCTTGAAAAGCTGGAATCGACCAACACCCCGCACTGACCGCTTGCTTTAACCTGAGGCCATCACGTCTTCCGTTGTCCGAACAATGCCAAATCCGAACGTTCCGTCGCCTCCGAGTTGGCGGAACCCATACTGTTTTCGGTTGCTATCACAGCCCGACCTTGCCCGCCGGGCTTCCTTGGCTGAGCTTGGCGCGGCGGACGTAGCTGCGCATGGTGCTCAGGCTGCGATGCCGCGTGTGGCCCATGATCTCCTCGTCCGGCACGCCGTTGCGGTAGGCGGTCGTCACGAAGCCGGCGCGCAGGCCGTGCGGGCTGACCGGCTCGGCGATCGTGCCTTTGAGGCCAGCCTCGGCGGCGCGCTTGAGCAGGATCTGGCGGACCGCATCGGTGCTCAGCCGGGCCGTTTCGACGTGGCCGCCGCGATTGACCTTGCGGAAGAGGGGACCGGCGGTGATTTCGGCTGCCGTCAGCCAAGCCTGCAGCGCTGTCACCGGGCAGGTTTCTTCGGCTCGACCTCGCGGAATGTTGATCTCGGCGCCTTTACCTTCGGCGTCGGTCTTCGAGCGCTCGATCCGGAGGGTGAGGCCTTCGGGTGTCCAGGTCAGGTGCTCCATGTCGAGGCCAACCAGTTCCGAACGCCGCAGGGCGCCGGCGAAGCCGATCAGAAACAGCGCCCGGTCGCGCGCGCCGGCGAGCGTGGTGCCACAGGCCCGGCTAAGCTTTCTGATCTCGGCTGTGGTCAGCGCCGCCGCGCGGCGCGAGGGTGTTCCGTGCTTGCGGCCGATGCCCCGGAGCGTTTCGCGGATCGCCGGGTGCTTGGTGTCGAGCGGGTGGCCGGCGACGCCACAGGCGCGCGCGATGGCAGCAACCCGGCGGCGCAGCGTCGGCAGCGCGTAGCCTTCGCCGGCAGCGGCCAGATAGGCGCCGACGATCTCGGGTGTCGGCGGCATTGCCTCGAAGCCGTGCTTGCTGCACCAGGCGTTGAAGTTGGCCAGGTCGCCCGCGTAGGCGCGCAGCGTGGCCAGGGCGTCGGCCGCGTCCTGATAGGCCTGGGACTTTGCCAGCGCCATGGCGGCGCGGGCGGTGGGGGGCTTGGCGCCCTGCAGGCGGGCCATTTGCCGCTTGCGGGCTTCGGTGAACGAACTGGGCATGGGGGACACCTACCACGACCGATAAGACTTGATAATGCTCCTTCTCGCGTGTTATCGAAAATTTGATTAGTTTAGCAACATCGCCGACAAATGCGGATCCGCTGCCTCATCGTTGCCGAGATCGCTTCCGGCACAGACGCATACTTGTTCTGCCATAGCTGCAGCCGATTACGCCTTGTTCATTGTTGTGATTCCATGGAGAACAGCGTCGACTGCGGCGGCAAGTTCGGCACCGGAATAGGGCTTCTTCAGGAGCCGTATTGACCCTGCCAGCGGCTCGCCTCGCTCTTCGACCAAGCGTCCGGAGTACCCTGACGTCAGAAGGACACCCGTTCCCGGCCAACGTTCCAGTACTTGTCGCGCCAACTCCTTACCGTCGATCGGCCCCGGCATCACGACGTCGCTAAAGAGCAAATGAATCTGCCTTTTAGACATTACAGAAAGCGCTGCCTCCGCACGATCCACATCAATCACTTCATAATCACGTGCAGCAAACATGCGAACCGCGACGCGGCGCAAGGAAGCATTATCTTCGACGACTAGCACAACGATACCCCGACCGCACGTACCAACGGACGTCGCGGTCGGTGTCGCATTCTCCGCCGTTCCCGTCGCGCGCGGCAGATACAGACGGAACGTGGTGCCCAGGCCCGGAGCGCTCTCGACACAGACATGCCCACCCGACTGCTTTGCGAAGCCGAACAACATGCTCAGCCCAAGGCCGGTTCCTTCGCCGATCCCTTTCGTCGTAAAAAACGGTTCAAACACCCGCTTGGCCACCTCGGGGGCCATCCCTGCCCCGGTGTCGGTCACGACAATCATTGTGTAGTCGCCGGGCTTGAGTTCGAGGCCCATCGCCGGGTCGCTGGCGTCGAGACGGTAGTTGACCGTGGTGATCGACAATTTCCCGCCGCGGGGCATGGCATCGCGCGCGTTGGCAGCCAAATTCATGATCCCGTTGTCGAGTTGAACAGGATCAATCACGACCGGCCACAGGTCGACTGTCAAGTTAAGTGAAAGCTCGATGTTAGATCCAAGCACGCGTGCCAGTAGCTTCGCGATTCCGTCGATCTGGACGTTGGGCTGCACCAGGACCGAATGCGGGGACTGGTGCCGAGAAAACGAAAGAAGACGCCGAGTGAGGTCCGCTCCACTTTGCGCCGCCTGCATGGCATCAGCAACGAGCTCGTACATGTCCGGCTGGTGTTCACCCAGGGGAGCGAGAAGTTCGAGATTGCCAATGATAACCCCGAGAAGATTATTGAAATCATGCGCTATACCTCCGGACACGCGGCCGACGGCTTCCATCTTCTGCGCCTGCCGCAGCGCTTCCTCGGCGCGCCTGCGCTCGGTGATATCCTCAATAATGGAAATGAGATACTCCGGCTTATCATCGTCATCGCGGAGCAAAGTAACCGTAATGTTGACCCAAACGACGTTCCCGTCCTTGCGCAGATAGCGCTTTTCGAGCATGAAAGTCGCAATCTTTCCAGCCAGTAGCGCATTAGTTTCTTTGAGGTTGGCCTGCAGATCCTCTGGGTGGGTAATATTCTGGAAAGTGGTGGCGAGCAATTCCTCGCGCGTGTAGCCGGTGATTGCACACAGCTTGTCGTTAACGCGCAGCCAGGTGCCGTCCAGGCCGGTGTGCGCCATGCCGACCGCCGCCTGCTCGAACGTTGCACGGAAGCGCTTTTCGCTCTTGAGCAGAGCCATCTCGATGCTCTTGCGCGCGGAGATGTCCTGAATTGTGCCGACTAAAGTTAACGGGGTCCCCTGCGCATCGAGGTGGAGTTTGCCCAAGCCATGTACCCAGCGTTTCTGACCGTCGCTGGCACGGACGATGGGGTATTCCTGATCAAAGGGCAGGCGCTGCTCGATGAGTGCTTCCAGGTAGGCCCGCATCTTTTGCCGAGCCTCGGGAGCGACCAGCCTGAGCCAATTTCGGGCATCCCGCTGATAATTTCTGCCAATACCGAAAATGTCGTCAAGAATTTCTGAACTTGTCCAACGGTCGGTCACCAGATCATAGACATAATGGCCGAGATTGGCGATTTGCTGGGCCTCACGCAGGCTTTCCTGGCTGGCGCTGAGGAGTGCAATATCCCGTTCTTGCCGCAGCCAGGCGCGGTGGATCAGCCAGGAGAACGTCAACAAAGCAAGGACGAAGGCCGTCACTAATCCCGCGACAACCGTCACGTCTTTGCGCCATCCGGCCAGTGCAACCTCGCGGGGGATTCCGACGTTGACCACATACCCATATTGCGCGCTACGACGATAGGAATGAATGCGGTCGATGCCATCTCGACTGAATGCGCCGCTGGAATAAGCCCCTTCCTGAGGGTTGGACGTCAAGGCGTCGTGGAATGGCCGGGATATTCGTGCGTCACCGATCGGGTTGTACATCCCGTGGAGAACATTGCTGCGAGCGATAAGCCCAAGTTCAGCATCGCGCAGCACAATGGAGCTGGCAGTGCCGGTGTTCAGTTGGTCCAGCAACGCTTTGATTTGATCGACATCTACGGCCGCAATAACAACGCCTCCAAACGACCCGTCCGGCTTGTTGATGCGCCGGGCAAAGAACCACAACGCCGGTTTGTCAAAATGCTCGACGGTGGACTTTCCAACTATCAGCCTAGCGTTCGGATCATCTTGCAACCGGATATAATACTCGTGAAGCGCATTGCCAGGATCCGATAGTGGGACATCCTGCCCCCATAGAAGCTCACCCTGTTCATTCATTGCCCGCAGGTAGGCGACCTGGGATAGACGTTCTTTCTGGCGGACTAGGAATTGTGTGATGGACTGGTCATCGCTTTGGCCGGTTGCAACTCGCCGGCTGATTTCATCAGCCGAAGCCAAGAGAGCAATATCAATCGAATTTATTCGGCCATCGATAGATAATTCAACCGACTGCACCATGTTTTGCGTCATTGCCAAGGCCAGTAGTTCGGCCTCATGCCGAAGATAGACCATAGCGGCGATCACGACGCAGATTAAGCTGAGGGTCGCAAGCGTCATGCCGAGAATAAGTCTAGCTCTATTGTTGCGAAAGAAATCAGCGGAAGGCAGAGAGCTTTGGAGGCCTGTTGACGACATGGTTTGGTTCAACTCTCGATTCCCACCGGCCCCGAAGAGGCTGGCTGCCCGCCTTCGAATCTCGGGCGACGCCGGCCGCCTAACTGCGCTTCTGCGTCGCTTGCCTCCCGCACCGCGGAAATATTGCGAAGCGCTCCGCGAATTATGTTCGTTCCGGCGCCACGGTCTCGAACAGCCCCATACAGGAGCGCAACATCATTGCAGAGACGCCCCGGAGGATCAACTCCGCCGACGTCAGGGTCCCGTCGGCTGCATTGACAAGACGCGTGAATTCCGGCGCAAATGCGCCCCGTGTCCCTCCTCCATCTCAGGACGTCGATCTGGGAGAAAATCAAACACCTCCATTAGCTGGAGTTGCGCCCGGCGCGCAACTCCGCTTCGGTACACCAAGAGACATCATGCGCGAGGCCAAAGGACGGTACTTTGGTCATGCCGGCTCCGCGGCGCTGCCAGGGCGTGCCCCAGAACCCCTTGCAGTTCGCGGGGCGTGAACGGCTTGTACAGCACAGGTTGCTCCTCGAATCTCTGCGGCATCACAAGGCTCGCCTGGTAGCCGGTGGCAAACACGAACGGGATACCGCGAGACCGAAGCTGGTCGGCGGCTGGCCAGACCATGGTGCCGTCGAGATCCACATCGAGAACAGCAACATCAATCTCCGCCGTCTTGGCCATCTCGACCGCTGCTTCAAGGCGTGATGCCGGCCCGACCACCGATGCGCCAGCAATCTCCAGGCTTCTGACGGTAACGGCCGCCAGCAGCGCATTGTCCTCTACTACGAGAATACGAGCGCCCTTTAGCATGCCCAGCTTGGTGTGCGCGTTCGGCTGAACGGGCGCAGGCAAGTGTGGCTCAGCCGGCGAAGCCAGCTGATCCCACGGAACGGTCACGGTGCAGGTCAGACCCTCGTCCGGGAAGCCGAGTTCCACGGTACCACCGACTTCGTAGGCCAGGCTGCTTTCGATCAGAGTAAGGCCAAAGCCCCGTTGCGGCGGCTTTGCTGTTGCCGGACCGCCGGTTTCAACCCAGTGGAATACCATCACCAGACCATCGCGCCGTTCTGAACACCAATCGATACGTACGTGTCCGCCCGGCACCGACAACGCGCCGTATTTCGCGGCGTTGGTCGCCAGTTCGTGCACCGCCAGACTGAACGCCAGCGCCGCCTTAGGACGCAACATCACCTGCCCCTCTGCCACGATCTCCACCGCAGGCAAAGGCCCGCCGACGTAAGGGGCCATCTCCTCGGCGAGGAGCGCTCGAAGATTGGCTCCCTCCCAGCGCCCCTTTGTCAGCAGGCTGTGCGCCAGGCTCATGGCGCGCAGCCGCCCCTCGAAAGTTTTCAGAAAGCCATCCAGCGTGTCCTCACTGACCCGGCTCAGGCCAAGGATTGAGTGGATGGTGGCCAGCATGTTCTTCACGCGGTGATCTAGCTCTGCCATCAGCAAATCCTGCCGCTGCCGGGCCTTTATCTCCTCCTGCACGCGCGCCTGAAGGTCACACGTCAGGCGACTGAGCTGGGCTTCCTTGGCTTTCCTTTCGCTGATATCTGCGAAGGTGGCAACCACACCGGCGCTATGACCCTTGCTGACGATCGGGACGCAGACCAATTCGGCGGGGAATGTGGTCCCGTCGCGACGGCGCAGGATGACCTCACGCCTGACCTGATCGTAGCCTGACCCGGCAGCGAGAGTTTCTCCTTCCACAACAATTTCCACGGCCGGCACGCCAATCAACTGCTGTTCGATGCAGCCGAGGATGTCGAGGGCGGCTTTGTTCGCAAAAGTAATGACGCCATTGGCATCGACGCTACAAATACCATCGCCGACCGCATCGAGAATAAGGCGCCTGTTGTTCGCCGATTCACGCAACTCCAGGTCAGTTAACTGGCGTTCCAGCGCCGAACTGACAAGTGCGGCCACCCCGAGCATGGCATCGAGAAGATGACGTGGCGGCTTATCTTCGCCATCATAGCCGACCAGCATGACAGCCGCTTCTCGGCCGCTCACCGTCACCGGCAGCGCGATCCAGACGGCCGGACGCGGGACCAACGTAGTTTCCGTGGTCATGAATCCGCCGTCACGAACCTGGCCAACCATACCGAGAATTATCGCCTGCACATCCTCAGCGACATTGCCTATGCCCGTGAAATCGCCGACGAAGCCGTGCGGCAGGAAGGCGACGGTATCGGCGACGAACGCTGTCCTGACTATCTGGCTGGCTTCCTCCAGAACCTTCGCTCCCGGCAACATCGCGGCTATGTACTGGGCCGTGCGCATGAACGCGCCGGCACAACTCGTCGGGCCGAAGCGGTCGGTAGGCACGATCATCATTCACTTTCCTCCGGCAAAGGGGCGGAGAAAAAGATGCTCGACAAACAGGTTGTCAAAATCTGATTCCATTGAGAGATTGATCAATTTTGTCCTGTCCCGTGCCATGCGCAATGCCTCGTCGGCCTTCGGCGACAGCATGATGTCGAAGGCGCCGGACAGGGCGGTATTGCCGGCCAGGTGGAAGCGCTCGACAGGGATATCCGGCAGCAACCCGATGCCGATGGCGTTGGCCGGATCGAGATGAAGGCCGAAGGCGCCAGCCACATACACATCCAGAATGTCTCTAAACGAGACACCGGCACGACGGATCAACGTTTCCAGACCCGCAGCGGTGGCTGCCTTGGCCCGTTGCAGCATATCGATGTCAGTCTTGCTGATAGAAAAGCGACAGCCGGCCAGATTGACTTCGAGCGGATGGGTTCGCGGACGGCCGCGCTCGTCGATTTCGTTCTCCTTGATCAAATGCGCAAACAGGTCGATCAGGCCGGATCCACAAATGCCGCTGAATGGTCCGTCATCCAGAGATTCGCCCCGCCAACTACCGTCAGGGGAGCGAAAGAGGCGATGAATCGCCCCCTTTTCAGCTGCCATGCCACAGGCGATGCCGCTTCCCTCAAAGGCCGGGCCGCCCGCCACCGCGGTCACCCACAATTGTCGGCCATCCCACAGGCCGATCTCGGAGTTGGTGCCGAAATCGATCAGGGCGGCAGGCAGCGCCTGCTCCAGCATCCGGGCGTGAACAACTCCCAGGATAAGGTCCGAACCGACAAAGCCGCCCAGCGCCGGAATCAAAGCGACGTCGGTGCCGGGATTAAGATCGAGCAGATGCGCCAAGCCAGGGTGGAGGAACCCGTCACCCTCAAACAAGCGGCACCATCGCTTCGGTTCCAATAGGGGCCGTGGATCGGCCCCGCACAGAAGCGCCAACATGGCAGAGTTGCCGACCACACGCAGCCGCGCCACCGAAGGTGAAGGCAACCCTTCTCCACGCAACAAATCGGCGAGGGCGTCGCGGATGGCGTGTTCCGCCAGGGTTCGCATCTGCTCTCGCTGCCATGATGATTCCGCGGCCATATGCAGGCGGCCGATCACGTCAGAACAAAGGCTGGCCTGGGGATTGGAGCCGGTCCGCACAGCAATTCGTTTTCCCTCCGTGAGATCGCAAATCCCCACTGTGATGTTCGTCGTGCCCAGGTCCACGGCCACGCCGAGACGGGTATCGGATTGGACGCCCTTGGCGGGGATGGAATAGCTTGGTCGATAGGGACCGAGCATCGGAGAGCGCCAAGGGGACGGTCGCGCTGGCAACAGAACCGTGACGTCCAGGCTGGTTTCAGGAATGACCTGGCACGCGAGGCGCTCACCTTCGGCAATCGCCTTCTCGCCAAGGTGCACCAATTCCGGCGTTGTGGGCGGCCCGGCGTGACCGGTGTCGATGCGCACACGGCACAGCCCGCAGGCGCCGATACCAACACAGGCCGACCGGACCCGCAGGCTGCTGCTGTTGAGAATGTCGCGCAATGTCGCGCCTGGAACAAAGGCGACTTGCCGCGCCAGGTTGTCCCGTTCGCCGCTGCGGCGAACGCCGATATGGCAGGATGGCGCCGTCTCGATCAGCATCGTCCGCTTCGCCAGAGCCGGGCGGCGGCGATCATCGCCGCGATGTTGGCCTCCTCCGCCTCCGGAGGAATCTCGCATCCTGAAGACAGGATGAAGCCACCACGTCCGTCGAACCTGGCCAACAGTGCGTCGGCAGCCTGGCGAATGCTGTCTGCACCATCGGTAACAAAGCTCAACGGCCTGATGTTGCCGTTCAGGCACAGGGTGTCGTCGCGTAGAGCATCTTGCACCCTGCCGATGTCCACGCAGTAATCGACATTGCCGATATCGATGCCGAACGCGGAATAAAGCGGCAGAATCGCCGCGGTTTGCCCGGCAATGTGCAGCCAGTTGGCCTTGGCTCCGGCCTGCTTGAAAGCAGCGGCCAGCTGCGCCACCCGTGGACCGATCATCTCGCGAAACATGCCTGCCGGCACGATTTCCGGGCAGGCGGCGGGGTCGAACACCAGCACCATATCCGCACCCGCCGCCAGCTGGGCTAGCCCGAAGGCTCTGGCGATCCCGGTGGCGTAGTTGAGCAGGTGAAGGAAGCGATCGGGTTCGTCGGCCGCCAGGAACAGTGTACGCTCCATACCAACAAGCTGTACCGCCCCGGTCATCGGACCCTGGACGAGGCCGATTAGCACGGCAGCATCGCCGACACCGGCCCGCATCCGAGTGACCATGTCGATCACCGCCGGCATGCGCCCAGCAGTTGCAGGATCGGGGAGTGCCAATCGGGAAAAATCGCGATCGGGCGTGAAGGGCGGATTGATGACGGCCGGGTAAATCTCGTGACGGCGGGCCACCGTGCCACCCAGCGCTTCGGCCTCGACTGTCAGATCGAGGACTGCAAAAACCGCTTCGAGCCCATAGTGACGCCACGCGGCCAACTGACATTCGGCGGCGATGGCTGGCGACGCCAGATAGTCGTCCACGCTTCTGCCGGCCACCCTGGCAGCGTGGGCAAAGATCTGTGGAACCACCGGTGGGCGGTCACAGGGCTGGCAACCGATGGTACGTCGGAGTCGTTCAATGGCTAGCATGAACGCCGTCCGACAAGGTGCCTATATAATGGATGGCATCGAAGGCGGTTTGACCGACGAAATCGACCCCCAGGGCATCCGCTGAGCATTGCCTGAGCGCGGCTCCGCCGGCCAGCACTCTGACGTGTTTGAGTCCGGCGGTGCGCAGTGCCGGCTTTACTCCTCGTACCAGCGGAATGACGCTGGAAATCAGACCGCTGACGCACACCGCCACAGCCCCGCTTTCGGCAACAGCCTTGACCAACGCGGCAACCGATACGTCCTTGCCACAATCGATCACCCTGAAATGAGCACCGGCCAGGACGGTCTTGAGGATAGCTTTGCCGATATCGTGAATATCACCCTCAAGAACGGCGATGACGACGCTTGCGCGCGGATTGGGCATATCTCCGCCTGCGGGAAACAGCAGATTTGTCACCGCCATCACCGCGCGCCCAGCCAGCATGATTTCTAGAAGATTGAATTGTTCGGCGGTACATTTGCGGTCAAGCGCCGCCATCGCCATTTCAATGCCGCCTCTTACTATTTCCGCTGGCAGACACCCCTGGGCAATCATCTCTTTGACCAGCACCAGGCAGCGCTCCCGGTCACCGTCGACCAGAGCCGCCACGAGAACATCGAAGTTACAGTCCATGATCTCTATCGCGCCATATTCATTCGGGATGCCCCGATGAACGGTCAATTCGGCCGTACGACACCGGATATAGTCACCGATCTGGGCATGCTGCAACGGTGGGGTCGGTCAGAGGCCTTCCAGCCGCCAGACAGCAGGCATGTCGCAAAAGGCCCCAGTATGGAAACCGGCCGGTGGTGTTCCGCACACGATCTTTCGCCGCGGCGGTGCAGGACGCCGCGCCATGTTGGAGGGGGATCTGTCCTGGCCAGGGCCGACGCAGGCGTGTCGAAATTACCCAGAAAGCGCTGTCCTGTTCCCCGTTGTCGGGGACCTGATCGCTGGCCGTTTGGAGCAGCATGCGGGGCGGTGGGACTCGACGATTCCCGGCTGCGCCAGGCGGCAGCGCTGTCCCGGATGGCAGAGCGGATCGGCACTGCATATCCTGTATGACGGATTGGGAACGAGGGTGGCGATCCGAAGCTGTTGGGCCTGCCGGAGACCGACGCAGAGCCGACCTCGTAACCTCGACGCTCAGGCTCGGCAAACTCCTGGATTGGGTGTGCGAGCGCGAGCTTGGGCTCCGTGAAGCGCCGGCGCAGGTGGCACGCTGCGCGACAAAGAATGGGTGCCAATCCAATGGAAGTGGGAACTCATGCGCTGGTTGGACGTTCCGACCAAGGAAGCCGTCATAGCCCATGCGTCTGAGCGGGGGAGTTAACATCATAACTGACCGTGCGTAACCTAGGAATTACCGAGCGAGACCGAGTAATTGAACTTTATCGGCTTTTGCAGTGCCTAAATTAGGTGCGGAAAGCCCGCCCGCGTGGTGTTTCCAAGCGGGGTGGAGCCGGCTACAGGTTCGCTACCTTCTTGACGAAGATCGTGACGCCCCCGTTGAGTGTCTCGGCGTTCCGAGAAAGCTCGGAGGAGGCCATGAGCACCTGTTCCGCATTGTAGCCGGTCTCGCCTGCCCCCTGGGTTACGCCGCTGATATTGCTGGCGAGCCTCCGCGTCCCCTCGGCAGCCGACTGGACGCTGCGGGCAATCTCCTGGGTCGCTGCGCCTTGCTCCTCCACAGCGGCGGCGATGGATGCAGCGATGCCGTCAATCTCATGGATTCTGCCGCCGATGGCCGTGATAGCTTTGGCGGCTTCGCCAGCGACGGACTGGATCTCTGACACCTGCGCGCTGATGTCGCCGATCGCCCGGCCGGTCTGCTGGGCAAGGGATTTCACCTCGCTGGCGACCACCGCGAACCCTTTCCCCGCGTCTCCGGCGCGCGCCGCCTCGATGGTGGCGTTCAACGCCAGCAGATTGGTCTGGCTGGCAATCTCGCTGATGAGTTGAACGATGGCGCCGACCTTCTGGGCTGCGCCGTTCAGGCTGTCGATGGTCCCTCTCGTGCGCTCCGCTTCGCCCACCGCGGTCCGGGCGACAGCCGACGAGTGCGCCACTTGCCGCGAGATTTCCATGATGGAACTTGTCAATTCCTCCGCCGCCACGGCAACGGTCTCAGCGCTGGCGGCAGTGCCGTCAGTCGCGTCGGTGGCGGCCTTCGCTTGCTCCGCCAGGCGCGTTGCCGTCGCAAACATTGCCTCCGCGCTGGCATGCAGTTCCGTCGCGGCCGACGATATCCCGGTCACTGCGTCGGCGACATTGGTCTCGGCGAACCGCTGGAAGTCGCGTACCTTCGCTTCCGTCGCGGCGGTCGTCTCGTTCAGTGCACGCGCAGCCCGACCGAACGCCCCTGGCAGGCCCCGCGTCAGTACCTTGCGGAAATAATGTCCACGACTGACCTGCTCCATCGATCCAGTAGCCTCGCGGACGAAAGCGTCGGTTATGTCCAGCAGTCGGTTGACGCTGCGCTGCGTATCCCCCAGCAGTCCCGGAACGGGAATATCAAGGATGCGCACCTCCAGATCACCGTCACCGGCCGCCTTGCATATCTGCGCGATGCCGCACAGCGTCTGCTCGGTCCGCCTCACGGCCAGGGCCGCACCACCCACACTCAAGACCGCCATACCATCGGCGAGGGCAGCCCAAATCCACCCGCAGTCCAACGGGAGGGCGGCGAAGACAGCGCCTGCCACCACGAGTGCCGCCGCCAGGGCCAGGCATATCCTGGTCTCAGACAGAGAAGACAAATTCGTCATAGGAAATGTCCTGCCGACGCAAATCAGAAATGAGGTGCTCAAACGCTTGCAGCATGCCCTGCTTCCGGTCCGGCGCACGATGCTCGATTTCCAGTAGGCTTCGATAGAGCGAGGCGACCTTCGCGACTTGGTCACGGTCAGGTTTGCGGCGGTTGGAATGGTAGCCGATGATGTTGCCTTTTACGTCGCAGGTCGGTGTCACGTGGGCGAAGACCCAGTATGGAGCGCCGTCTTTCGCCATGTTGAGAACATAGGCGAATATCTCTTTCTTTGCCTCAATCGTGTCCCACAACAACTTGAAGACGCACCGCGGCATGTCAGGATGTCGGACAATGCTGTGAGGAGCACCCAGAAGTTCGCCAACGGTATATTGGGAGACGCGTGCGAACACATCGTTCGCATAGGTTATCCGTCCCCGAGGATCGGTCTTGCTGACGATAATCTCGTTCTCGTCGAACGGACTCTCTCGGTTCGATGACGTTACTATTTGCGCAGCCACGCTTGCCCTCCATGTGGTCAAGTAGTAACGGTCGGTATCATGGGCGGATTACCCATCCGTTTACGGTTGCGGAGCCGACCGCACTGGCAACCGCTCAGTGAACGCCGCCTGCCCTGACTGCATTGGCCAGTTCGCGATCGGCGCTGTCGATATGCCGCAGCAGCCATTCCTGCAGGAATCTCATTGTCAGGCTGAGGCTACGCGTATCGCACCCGGCAGCGCAGTTCCGCAGGTCGTCGAGCAGATGCGCATGGCTTTCGCGGTGCGCCACGGCACCCGCGAATCCGTGCTGATCCATGAGCCGCTCCTCGCTCTCAAAGTGGTGTCGCGTGTTGGTGTCGTTGGCGCGTTTCAGGCCGTCCATGTCGGCCATGAGCGCGGCCAGCCCGAAATTGGCGTCGCGGGCGTCGACGATGGCAGCCCGGAGGCAGTCCAGCACCAGCGCTCGGTTTGGTAACCCCGTTAGGATAGCAGGCGGGATACCGAGGCCGGGTCAGCTCATCCGGCTCGGTAGGAGCATCGGCCACAATGCATGCCCTCATCGAGTCATCTCCATCGTCAGCCGGCGAAGCAGAGGTCATGGCGTGACCTGTTAGATAAACAACGCCAAGCTAGAACAAAACAAGCCCGACCAACCGGCAGCCTGCGAAGAGGCAAGGTTGAGGGGTGCCACCATGGGCGGTTCGGCGTGCCCCACCCCGCTTACGGCTGCCCGATGACCGGCGGCAGCGACCGCCGGAGACAGGAAGATCTGCGTTGGATCCGTCTGTTGCAGCCGATGCGGGAATAATTCCGCCAGGCGCGGTAAGCAGGATCATCGCGCTTGGCTGAAAAAAGCGGCTGGATTCGAGCCGTTCTTCCTCCTGTGTTGGCCGTGCAAGCGTCGAACCCCTGCCCTGCCAGGTCCGCTCCTTCACCGAAGCGGACGGAAGATCGGCACCGGCACTGGGGTACCCCCCAGGTATGGGACGGTCTCCTCCCCCTATGGAATTCCTATGCTCCGGCCGGACCGGTCCTCTCGCTTTCCTATGCCGCCGCGCCGATCATTCCCGCTCACGTCACATCCGCGGGGACCAGACATGCTCGACATCGTCTTCCTGGCCGCCGGGCTGGCCTTCCTCGGCCTTTGCCTGGCCTACGTTCAGCTCTGCGACCGGCTCTGAGGGGATCCTCCCATGGTTATCGATTACGCGCTCGGCGGTCTGGTGACCGCCGGACTGCTCGTCTACCTGGTCTGGGCGCTGCTACGCCCCGAACGTTTCTGAGGCCCCGCCGATGACAGCCAACGGCTGGGTCCAGATCGCGCTGTTCGCCGCGATCATCATCGCCCTCACCGCCCCGGTCGGTGCCTATCTGGCCGCCATCGCCGAGGGACGGCGGGTTTTCCTCACCCCTGTGCTCGGGCCGGTGGAGCGTGGCCTGTATTGGCTCGGCGGCATCGATCCGAAACGTGAGCAGAGCTGGGTCGGTTACGCGGTCGCCATGCTGTTGTTCAAGGCCGCCGGATTTGTGCTGCTGTATGCGCTGTTGCGGCTGCAGGACTGGCTGCCGTTCAATCCGGCCGGCCAGCCCGCGGTGCCGCCCGATCTGTCGTTCAACACCGCAGTCAGCTTCCTGACCAACACCAACTGGCAGAGCTACGGCGGCGAGACGACGATGTCGTATTTCTCGCAGATGGCCGGGCTCACGGTGCAGAATTTCGTTAGCGCCGCCGCCGGCATCGCCATCGCCATTGCCTTCGTGCGCGGTTTCGCGCGCCGGTCGGCCGGCACCATCGGCAATTACTGGGCCGATCTGGTGCGTATCACGCTGTACGTGCTGCTGCCGTTCTCGCTTGTCATCGCCCTGGTGTTTGTCTGGCAGGGGGTACCGCAGACACTTGCCCCTTACGTGGACGCCACCACGCTGGAGGGCGCGAAACAGACCATTGCCCTCGGCCCGGTCGCCTCGCAGGAAGCGATCAAGATGCTCGGCACCAATGGCGGCGGGTTCTTCAACGCCAATTCGGCCCACCCGTTCGAGAACCCGACGGCGCTCACCAACCTGATCCAGATGATCGCCATCTTCACCCTCGGCGCCGGCCTGACATCGATGTTCGGCCGCATGGTCGGCGACAGGCGGCAAGGCTGGGCGGTGTTCGCCGCCATGGGCCTGCTGTTCCTCGCCGGCGTCGCCATCGCGTACTGGTCGGAAGCCCAGGGCAACCCGTTACTCACCGCGCTCGGCGTCGATCCGTCCCTCGGCAACATGGAGGGCAAGGAAGTCCGCTTCGGCACCGCCCTCAGCGCGCTGTTCGCTACCGTGACCACCGATGCATCCTGCGGCGCGGTGAACGCCATGCACGAGAGTTTTCTCCCGCTTGGCGGCGCGGTGCCACTGGTCAACATGATGCTGGGCGAAATCATTTATGGCGGCGTCGGCTCGGGGCTGTACGGCTTCCTGCTGTTCGCCATCGTCGCTGTGTTCGTCGCCGGGCTGATGGTCGGGCGCACCCCGGAATACCTGGGCAAGAAGATCGAGGCGAAGGAGGTGAAAATGACCATGCTGGCCATTCTCTGCCTGCCGCTCGCCATGCTGGGCTTCACCGCGGTCGCGGTGGTGCTACCTGGCGCGGTCGCGGCGATTTCCGCCAGTGGGCCGCACGGCTTCACCGAGGCGCTGTATGCTTATGTGTCCGCAGCAGCGAACAACGGCAGCGCTTTCGCCGGGCTGTCGGCCAATAGCCCATGGTGGAACACCTCGCTCGCATTCGGCATGCTGATCGGGCGCTTCTTCGTCATCATCCCGGCACTCGCCATCGCCGGATCGCTGGCGGCTAAGAAGACCGTGCCGCCGTCGGCCGGCACCTTCCCCACCAACGGGCCGCTGTTTGTCGGCTTGGTTGTCGGCGTCATTCTGATCGTCGGCGGCCTCACCTTCTTTCCTTCCCTCGCCCTTGGCCCCATCGTCGAGCACTTCGCGATGGCCGCCGGCACGACGTACTGAGGCGCCCCATGACATCCGCGACCCGCGGCGGCCGCAGCGCCGCCAGCCTGCTCGATCCCGCCATCCTGCTGCCCGCGCTCGGCCAGTCCGTCCGCAAGCTCGACCCGCGCATCCTCTGGCGCAACCCGGTGATGTTCGTTGTCGAAATCGTTTCCGTCCTCACCACCATCCTGCTGATCCGCGATCTGCTGGCCGGGCGCCCCGGCCTCGGCTTCGCCATCCAGATCAACATCTGGCTGTGGTTCACCGTGCTGTTCGCCAACTTCGCCGAAGCGGTGGCCGAAGGCCGTGGCCGCGCCCAGGCAGCCACGCTGCGGCGCGCGCGCACCGAGACGCAGGCCAAGCGCCTGCTGCCGGGCGCGTCCGGCCTGTATGAGCGCACCGGCCTGTACGAGCTCGTGCACACGCCCGACCTCCGTCAGGGCGACATCGTGCTGGTCGAGGCGGGCGACATCATTCCGTCGGACGGCGAAGTCATCGAAGGCGTCGCCAGCGTCAACGAGGCGGCGATCACCGGTGAATCCGCCCCGGTCATTCGCGAAAGCGGCGGCGACCGCTCGGCGGTCACCGGCGGCACGCAGGTGCTGTCGGACTGGATTCGGGTGCGCATCACCGCGGCCGCGGGCAACACCTTCCTCGACCGCATGATCGCCCTGGTCGAGGGGGCGACGCGCCAGAAAACGCCGAACGAGATCGCGTTGAATATCCTGCTCGCTGGCATGACGTTGATCTTCGTATTCGCCGTTGCCACCATTCCGAGCTTCGTCACCTATGCCGGCGGCGCGCTGCCGGTTCTTGTTCTGGTGGCGCTGTTCGTGACGCTGATCCCCACCACCATCGGCGCCCTGCTCTCGGCCATCGGCATCGCCGGCATGGACCGCCTTGTCCGTTTCAACGTGCTGGCCATGTCCGGCCGCGCGGTCGAGGCGGCCGGCGACGTGGACACGCTGCTGCTCGACAAGACCGGCACGATCACCCTGGGCAACCGCCAGGCGACCGCCTTCCTGCCGCTCGCCGGCATCGAGCCTCTCGAACTGGCCGACGCCGCCCAGCTTGCCTCGCTGTCGGACGAAACGCCGGAAGGCCGCTCGATTGTCGTGCTGGCGAAAGCGGCGCACGGGCTGCGCGGGCGCGACATGGCGTCCCTGCACGCCGTGTTCGTGCCCTTCACCGCCCACACCCGCATGAGCGGCGTCGATGTGGAGGGGCGCAGGATCCGCAAGGGCGCGGTCGATGCCGTCATCGCCCATGTCACCGCCGCCGACTCGCGCCCGGTGCCCGAGGCCACGCTGCGCGAGCTCAGCCGGCTTGCCGAACGCATCGCCAACGAAGGCGGCACGCCGCTGGCGGTCGCCGACGGGCAACGCCTGCTCGGCGTGGTGCACCTGAAGGACATCGTCAAAGGCGGCATCCGCGAGCGTTTCGCCGAGCTGCGTCGGATGGGCATCCGCACGGTCATGATCACCGGCGACAACGCGCTGACCGCCGCCGCCATCGCCGCCGAGGCGGGGGTCGACGACTTCCTCGCCCAGGCCACTCCGGAAGCCAAGCTCGCGCTGATCCGCAGCGAGCAGGCGCAGGGCAAGCTGGTGGCGATGTGCGGCGACGGCACCAACGACGCGCCCGCGCTCGCCCAGGCCGATGTGGGCGTGGCGATGAACACCGGCACCATGGCCGCCCGCGAGGCCGGCAACATGGTCGATCTGGACAGCGACCCGACCAAGCTGATCGAGATCGTGGAGATCGGCAAGCAGCTGCTGATGACCCGCGGCGCGCTGACCACCTTCAGCATCGCCAACGACGTGGCCAAGTATTTCGCCATCATCCCGGCGATGTTCCTCGCCTTCTATCCGCAACTGCAGGCGCTCAACGTCATGCAGCTGGCGACCCCGCAGAGCGCGATCCTGTCGGCCATCATCTTCAATGCGCTGATCATCGTCGCCCTGATCCCGCTGTCGCTGAAGGGGGTGCGCTACCGGGCGGTGGGGGCCGCGGCGCTGCTGCAGCGCAATCTGCTGATTTACGGGATCGGCGGCATCGCCGCCCCGTTCGCCGGCATCAAGGCCATCGACCTCATCGTCAGCGCCTTCGGCCTGGCATAGAACTGCTCCGAGGAGTTCCGCCCATGCTTCGCGACATCCGTCCCGCCATCACCCTCATGCTGGCACTGACCGTGCTTCTCGGCATCGCCTATCCGTTGGCGATCACCGGCATCGCGCAGGCGGTGTTTCCGCATCAGGCCAATGGCAGCCTGATCGAGCGCGACCGGCACGTGATCGGCTCGGCGCTGCTCGGCCAGAATTTTTCCACCGCGCGCTATTTCCACGGCCGCCCCTCGGCGACCACCGACACCGACCCGAACGACGCGACGAAAACCATCTCGGCGCCGTACAACGCGGCCAACTCGGCCGGCTCCAATCTGGCACCGACCGCCAGGGCGCTGGTCGACCGGGCGCAGGCGGATGTCGCGACCCTCCACCAGGAAGCCCCCGGCGCGCCGATCCCGGCCGATCTGGTCACCACCTCGGCCAGCGGCCTCGACCCCGACATTTCGCCCGCTGCGGCCCTGCTGCAGGTCAAGCGCGTCGCCGCGGCGCGGCACATCCCGGAAGCGGCATTGCGTGCGCTGGTCGAACAATCCGTCCAGGAACGCACCCTCGGCGTGCTCGGCGAGCCGCGTGTCAACGTGCTGGCACTCAACCTGGTGCTGGACGGGCTGAAGGTGCACTGACCTGAACCCGCGCAGGATGCGCTGAAACCGCATGTCGGACCGCGACATCCGTCCCTCGCCCGAAGCGCTGCTGAAGCAGGCCGCCCGCGACTCAGGTCGCGGGCGGCTGAAGATCTTCCTCGGCGCCGCTCCCGGCGTGGGCAAGACTTACGAAATGCTCGCCAGTGCCCAGGCGCGCCGGCGCGAGGGAACAGACATCGTCGTCGGCCTGGTCGAGACGCACGGCCGAGCCGAAACGGCCGCGCTGCTGGAAGGGCTGCAGGTCCTGCCCCGCCGCCGGGTGGAGTATCGCGGCAACACGCTGGAGGAGATGGACCTCGACGCCCTGCTGGCCCGCCGCCCGGCGCTCGCCCTGGTCGATGAACTCGCCCACAGCAACGCGCCGGGCAGC
The DNA here is from genome assembly GCA_903918195.1 of uncultured Acetobacteraceae bacterium. GTDB lineage: Bacteria > Pseudomonadota > Alphaproteobacteria > Acetobacterales > Acetobacteraceae > Rhodovastum. The sequence goes on from CAIXDS010000238.1 coordinate 27,016, forward strand.
CGCCATCCGAAACGCTACATGGATGTGGACGAACTGCTGGAAGCCGGCATCGATGTCTGGACCACGCTGAATATCCAGCACGTCGAAAGCCTCAACGACGTGGTTGCCCACATCACCCGCATCCGTGTGCGCGAGACGGTGCCGGACGGCGTGCTCGACCGCGCCGATGAAATCGAGGTGATCGATCTCACCCCCGACGACCTCATGCAGCGGCTGCGCGAGGGCAAGGTCTATGTGGCGCAGACCGCGTCGCGCGCGCTCGGCCATTATTTCTCCCCCGGCAACCTGACCGCGCTGCGCGAGCTGGCGCTGCGGCGCACCGCCCAGCGGGTGGACGCGCAGCTGCTCGACCACATGCAGGCGCACGCCATCAGCGGCCCCTGGCCGGCCGGCGACCGCGTGCTGGTGGCGATCAGCGGCGGCGGCAACGCGGCGGCGCTGGTGCGCTACGGCCGCCGCGCCGGCGAGCGGCTGCGCGCGCCCTGGACGGCGCTGCATGTCGAGACCGCCTCCCGCGCCGAATTGTCCGAGGCGGCGCGCAGCAGCGTCACCGACGCACTCCGCCTCGCCGAGCGGCTGGGCGGCGAGGCGGTGACCATCCCCGGCCATGACGTCGCCGGCGACATTCTGTCTTTTGCCCGCGAGCGCAATTTTTCGCATCTGGTCATTGGCAAGCCGGCGCTGCGCGGCGTGTTCACCTGGTTGCGCGGCAGCATCACCACCGCGCTGATCGCGCGCGCCGGCGACATATCGGTGCATGTGGTGGGCAGCAGCGAGCGCAAACCCGCCCGCGCCCCGGCCGGGCCGGCGGTACTGACGCAGCCGGCGCGGGCCTGGCCGTATCTGGCGAGCACCGGCTGCGTCGCCGCGGCGGTGCTGCTCGGGCTGGCGCTGCAACAGGTGCTGACCGCCAGCAACATCTCGCTGGTGTTCCTCACCGCGGTGCTGATCGCCGCTGCCTCATTCGGCTTATGGCCGTCGTTGTACGCGTGTCTTGGCAGCGTCCTCGCCTATAATTTCTTTTTCCTCCCGCCGGTCTACACCTTCACCATCGCTGACCCGGAGAACGTGGTCGCGCTGTTCTTCTTCCTGATCGCTGCCCTGATCGCCAGCAACCTCGCCGCCGGCATGCGCGCCCAGGCGCTGGCGGCACGCGGGCGGGCGGGCACCACCGAGGAACTGTATCGCTTCAGCCGCAAGCTGGCCGGCATCCTCGATATGGACGACCTGCTCTGGGCCACCGCCTACCAGGTCGCCACCATGCTGAAGGTCCGCGTCGTGCTACTGCTGCCGCAAGGCAAAGCGAACGGCGAGTCCGGCGGCGAGGGCATCGCAGTGCGCGCCGGCTACCCGCCCGAGGACGAGCTCGACGCCGCCGATCTGGCCGCCGCCGCCTGGTGCTGGAAGAACAACCGCGAGGCCGGCCGCGGCGCCGACACGCTGCCCGGCGCGCCCCGCCTGTTCTTGCCGTTGCGCACCGGCAGCGGTTCGGTGGGCGTGCTCGGCATCAACCGCGAAGGGGGCGCCGCCGATGCCGTCCGCCCGCTGCTCGCCCCCGACCAGCGCCGCCTGCTCGACGCGCTGGCCGACCAGGCGGCGGTGGCGATCGAGCGGATCAACCTCGCCGCCGATGTCGATCGCACCCGCCTGCTGGCCGAGACCGAACGGCTGCGCTCGGCGCTGCTGACCTCGATTTCACACGATCTGCGCACCCCGCTGGCCGCCATCCTGGGGGCGGCGAGCGGGTTGGAGAGCTATCACGCGCTGCTCGACGAGGCCGGGCGGCGGGACCTGCTCGCCACCATTCGCGACGAGGCCGAGCGGCTGAACCGCTTCGTCGGCAACCTGCTCGATATGACGCGGCTGGAATCCGGCGCGCTGGCGCCGCGGCTGGAAGCGGCCGATCTGGGCGAGATGGTCGGCGCGGCGCTGGCCCGGGCCGGGCGCGTGCTGGCCGACCACCGGGTGGAGATAGACCTCGCCCCCGACCTGCCGCTGCTCAAGATCGACCCAGTGCTGTTCGAGCAGGTGCTGTTCAACCTGCTCGACAACGCAGCAAAATACGCCCCCGAGGGCAGCACCGTCACCCTGCGCGCCTGGCACGAGACGGGCCCCGGAACGGCGGGCCAGGGGCGGGGGCGGCTGGTGCGGCTGCAGGTGATCGACGAGGGGCCGGGTCTGCCGGAGGACGCGCTCGAACTTGTGTTCGACAAGTTCCGCCGCATCCCCGGCGGCGACCGCCAGCGCGCCGGCACCGGGCTCGGGCTCGCGATCTGCCGCGGCTTCGTCGAGGCGATGGGCGGCAGCGTCGTCGCCGCCAACCGACGCGACCGCTCCGGCGCGGTGTTCACTGTCACCCTCCCGGTCCAGCCGGCCGACGATGCTGTTCCGGCCGAGCACGAAGCTGCGGCGCCGCCGCCATGACCGGACAAAGCGTGCTGATCGTCGATGACGAACCCCCGATCCGCCGGCTGCTGCGCACCAGCCTCGGTGCGCAGGGCTACCGCACCCTGGAGGCCGCCACCGCCGCCGACGCCCTGGCCCGCATCGCCGCCGACCGGCCGGACGTGGTCATCCTCGACCTCGGCCTGCCCGACCGCGACGGGCTGGACGTCATCCGCGCCGTGCGGGCGAGCAACACCGTACCGATCGTGGTGCTGACCTCGCGTGAGGCCGAGCAGGCCAAGGTCGCCGCCCTCGACCTCGGCGCAGACGACTACGTGACCAAGCCCTTCGGCATGGACGAGCTGATGGCCCGGCTGCGCACCGCGCTGCGCCACCGGCTGGCGCAGGATGGCGCGGCGGCCACCTTCCGCAGCGGCGACCTGGAGGTCGACCTGGTCCGCCGGTATGTCAGGGCACGCGGCGCCGAGATAAAGCTGTCGCCGCGCGAATGGGACATCCTGACCCTGATGGTGGCACATGCCGGCCGCGTGCTGACCCACCGCTTCATTCTCGGCCGCCTGTGGAGCGCCGGGGGCGACGTGCAGCAGCTGCGAGTTTATGTGCGGCAGATCCGCCAGAAGATCGAGGCCGACCCCGAGCGGCCACGCCACATCCTCACCGAGACCGGCGTGGGCTATCGCCTCGCCGAGCAAGAGACCCTGCCATGACGCTCGACGAACTGATCCCCGAGGAGCGCGTTTTCGACCGGCTGCGGGCGGCCGACAAGCCGGCCCTGCTGACCGCGCTGGCGCGGCTGGCGGCCCAGCCCCTCGGCCTGCCGCCGGCGCCGGTCGCCGCGGCGCTGGCGGCGCGCGAGGCACTGGGCTCGACCGGCACCGGCAGCGGCATCGCGCTGCCGCATGCGCGGCTGGACGTGCTGGCCGCGCCGACCGGGTTCCTCGCTCGGCTGAACCGGCCGATGGCGTGGGACGCGGTGGACGGGGAGGCGGTGGACCTGGTGTTTCTGCTGCTCAGCCCGGCGGCGGATGCGGAGCACCTGAAGGCGCTGGCCGCGGTGGCGCGGCGGCTGCGGACACCCGGCGTGGCGGAGGCGATGCGGGAAGCTGGCTCGGCGACGGCGCTGCGGGCGGCGCTGGTCGGACTCTGAACGTTTCCTGAGTAGATGGACAGAACGCCATGGACGCGTTCCAACAGTTGCAGGTGCTCAGCATGCTGTGCCTGGCGCTGATGGTTGCACCGGGCATGACAACTTTCATGCGTAGGTAATCAAGCCCGACAGCGGATCGCCGTTCTTGCGTTCTACTCGGCGGGCGGCCTCGCGATTCTGCTGCGTTGGCTGTTCACGTCCGCCATGGTCTGACGACCATGGACCGCCTGACATCACCCAACGAGTGTGAGACGCGAGCATGCGGTCGCCCGTCAGAACGTCGTGCCGCCCAGCACCGCCATGTGTTCGGCGATCGGCCCGAGGGCGAGCGCAGGGAAATAGGTGAGCCCGCCGACGATCACGATCACGCCAAGCAGCAGACCGACCCAGAGCGCGCCGGTAGTGGGCAGCGTGCCGTCCGACGCGGCGACGCGGCGCTTGGTGGCAAACGACCCCGCCAGCGCCAGCACGGGCACGACCACCAGGAAGCGGCCAACCACCATCGCGAGAGCCAGCGTCAGATTGTAGAACGGGGTATTGGTGGTCAGCCCCGCGAAGGCGCTGCCGTTGGTGTTGGCCGCCGAGGTGTAGGCATACAGCACCTCGGAGAAGCCGTGCGGCCCGGCGTTGCCCAGGCCGGCCAGCCCGGCCGGAATCACCACCGCCACTGCGGTCAGGGCCAGCAGCGATGCGGGCACGACGAGGATGGCCAGCATCGCCAGCTTGATCTCGCGTGCCTCGATCTTGTTGCCGAGGTATTCGGGCGTGCGGCCGATCATCAGCCCGCCAACGAATGCCGCCACCAGCGCGAACAGCAGCATGCCGAACAGGCCAGAGCCCGGGCCACCAATGATCACCTCGTCCAGCATCATGTTGCCCAGCATCACCAGACTGCCGAGCGGCAGGTAGCTGCCGTGCATGGCGTTGACGGCGCCAGACGAGGTTGCGGTGCCAAGCTCGGAAAACAGCGCCGAGCCGGCCACACCGAAGCGCAGCTCCTTGCCTTCCAGATTGCCCAGATGCTGGTCCACGCCCGCATTTGCCAGCAGCGGATTGCCGCCGGCTTCCACCATGTGCAGCGACACCGCGCCGGCCAGCAGCAACACGAGCATCGCGGCGAGCAGAGCCCAGCCCTGGCGCTGGTCGCCGACCATGCGGCCGAAGCAGTTGGTGAGGGCCGCACCGATCAGCGGCATCAGCAGCATGCCCAGCAGGTTGGTGACCGGGGTGGGATTTTCGAACGGATGCGCGGACTGTGCATTGAAGAAGCCGCCACCGTCGCCGCTGAGCAGTTTGATGGCTTCCTGCGATGCGACCGGACCAAGCGGAATGGTCTGCGTGCCGCCTTCCAGGGTCATCGCGGTGACCAGGCCGGCGAGGGTCTGCGGCACCCCCTGCCAGGCCAGCAACAGGGCCGCAACCAGGCTGATCGGAAGCAGCACATACAGCGTCGCCCGTGTGGCATCGACCCAGAAATTCCCGATTGTCGTACTGCCGCGCCGGGCGAAACCACGGATCAGCGCGATTGCGACCGCGATGCCTGCGGCGGCCGACAGGAAGCTCTGCACGGCGATCCCGGCCATCTGGGCGAGATGGCCGAGGGTCGTTTCTCCGCCGTACGACTGCCAGCTGGTGTTGGTGGCAAAGCTGATCGCGGTGTTCAGCGCGAGGTCCGGCGACACCGCCGCCTGGCTGGCCGGATTGAGCGGTAGCACATCCTGCACGCGCAACAGCAGATACAGCACCAGCATCCCCGGCAGGTGGAACAGCAGGAACGACAGGGCGTAGCGGTGCCATTCCTGTTCCTCGTCGGGCCGCACGCCAGCCAGACGATACAGCGCCGCCTCGATGGGACGCAGCACCGGCGACAACACGGTGGTCTCGCCACCAAACACGCGCTGCATATGCAAGCCAAGCGGCCGCACCGTGGCGAGCAGCAGGATGAGAAAGCCAAGCAACTGCACCGTCGGGGAAACCGGCATGGTCAGATAAACCGACAGAGACCGGCATAAGCGGCCGGGAGCAGTACCGCCAGGACGATCAAGGTCAGCATCAGAAGGTCAGTCATAAAGCGACCCCATGCAGTGGCGCGACCGAGAATAGGACGCGGCGGAATAGGAAAGCGAGGGCAACCGTCGCTGGTGCGCATAGGATTTTCATATCGGTGCGGCAGGGCCGACTTCTTGCGCCCGGCCCGGCGCTGTTACTCCGGCTGCGTCGCCTGGTGCGCGAGCAAGGCCATCAGCCGGCGGTCGCGCCATTCCTGCCGCACCGGCTGGTCCTCGAGCGGCAGCGATTTCCGCTGCGCGTTGTCGATTTTCCCGACCAGTTCCGGTGTCAGGCAGCAGGGTGTCATCGTCTGCTGCACCTCATCATACAGCGCCCGGTAGCGGGCACAGTAGTCGGCGACGCCGCCGGGTGCGTTGAGATCGATCGTCTCGAACGGCCCCATGAAGCTCCAGCGCAGGCCAAGCCCGTATTTGACCGTGGCATCCAGATCCTGGGGTGAAACCACCCCGTCGCCGACCAGGCGGAACGCCTCGGCGACCAGCGCGATCTGCAACCGGTTCAACACCAACCCCGGCAGTTCGCCGTGCAGTTCCACCGGCACCATCCCGGCCCGCTTCATCAATGCCCGCGCTTCGGCACGGACGGCCGTGGCAGTCCAGAGCGACGGGCAGAGTTCCACCACCGGCGTCAGATACGGCGGGTTAGCAGGATGCGCCACCAGGCAACGCTGTCGCCCGCGCAGCGTTTCGGTGAAGGCGCTGATCGGGATGCCGCTGGTGGAACTCGCCAGAATCGTCGTCTTCGCTGCGACCGTGTCCAGCGTCTCGAATAGCTTGCGCTTGATCGCGAGCTTTTCCGGCCCGCTTTCCTGCGCCCACACGGCGTCTTCCACCGCTGCTTCCAGGGTCGGCGCTGCGGCCACGCGCGGCAGCACCTGCTCCGGCGTCTCGGGCAGCAGGCCGGCCGCGTGCAACTCGGGCAGCCGTGCGGCCACGAATTCCTGCGCCGCGGCCACCGCGCCCGGGTCGGGATCCCACAGGCGGACCGCGAAGCCCGCGCGCGCGAATACGATTGCCCAGGCTCGTCCGACCAACCCCGTCCCGATGACGGCTACCGTGTCCATGTGCTGCTCCCGCGTTTCCGACCACGATCAGGCGCCGCCCTTGTCCTGCCGCCGGCGGCGCCGCGGCAAGCCGGAATCTGTTTTCTTGCCCGAACCAACGCGTTACCCATGGAGGTCGGGAGGTGCCCAGGTGATGAACCGACTGCCCCTGCAACTGCGATCCGTCGCCTATGCCCTGCGCGGCGGCTTCCTCGTCCGGCCGCTGCTGATCGCAATGGCGCTGGGTCTGTGCGGCGCGGTGCTGTCCTCGGTGGAGGAGGCCGCGCCCGACGTCGCTGCCTGGGTTCCCTCCACGCTGTTCCCTTCGCGCGAGGACGCCCAGGTTGCGCAGGTGATCCTCAGCGTCATCGCAGGCTCGATCATGACGGTGGTGTCGATCGTCTTCGCCATCCTGCTGATGACGCTGACGCTGGCCTCCATGCAGTTCTCGCCGCGCATCCTGATCAGCTTCGTGCGGGACCGCGGCACGCAATGGACGCTCGGGATTTTCCTCGGCACCTTCTGCTACTGCGTGGCGGCCCTTCCCGCGGCGCGCTCGATGCCGCACCCGTTCGCACCGGTGGCGACCGTGGCCGGCGCGATGCTGCTGGCGCTGATCTGCGTCGGCTGGCTGCTGTTCTTCATCCACCACATCTCGCAAGCGATCAGCGTCAACCATATCGTCGACCGGATCGCCGGAGAGACCGAGCAGGTCATCGACGAGCTGATGCCCTATCCACGCACGAGCTACGACCGCACGGCATCGCCGGTGCTTGACCCGGACGAGCCGGAATTCCCGATCCTGAACGAAGTATCCGGCTACATCCGCTTCATCGATGTGCCGCGGCTGATGCACTTCGCGCGGGCGCACCATCTGCGCGTGCGCGTCACCCGTGGGGTTGGCCACTTCGTACCGGCGGGCGTGCCGTTGCTCATGATTTCCCGCCGCGCCCGGCTGGACCGCAACCGGGCGGTCGAGCTGACCGGCGCTTTTGACATCGGCCCGATGCGCACGTTACAGCAGGACGTCGAATTCGGCGTCATCCAGATCGCTGACATTGCGTTGCGCGCCATCTCGCCGGCGGTGAATGACCCCAGCACGGCGATCAGCTGCATCGACCAGCTTACCCGTATTCTGATCCGTTGGGTCGACCGGTTGCCGCCGGAGTCCCGGCTGTTTAGCCCGCCCCATGTGCTGCGTGTCGTGCTGCCGTGGATCGAGCTTGAGGGATTGCTGAACACCGCCATCGAGCAGATCCGAGCCTACGCCACCACCGATGCCGCAGTGAGCCTGCGGCTGCTGCGGCTGCTGCATGACGTTGCCGTCACCGTCGAGAACGGCGCGCTTCGCCAACACATCGTCGAACGCGGCAGGCGGGTGGTGGACGGCTGCCGGGGCCGGTTGCCACCGGATGACATGGCACGGCTGGAGCAGCGTCTGGCCGGGCTCGAAGATCTTGGATCGCCCGCAAATGCCCTGAACGACCCTGGCTCCTCTCACCACTCGCCTGGCGAAGGGCGCCATCAAGCTTGAAACTCCAGGGAGTGGACCCCGGTCGGACCGAGCGTCAGCAGACCAGTCAGGAATGCAACCGTCGGCTGGGTGTGGGAAGTCGGCATGGACGATTCCGATGACCAAAACGATTCGGCATTCGTCGACGGCATACGGCGCCCGCGCGCAAGCGCACCACCGGGACACCCCGCCCGAGTACGAACGACCGCCGTGGCAGGTCTCCTGGCTCGCGGGTCAATGCCTCTGTCAGGCCTTCCCGATGCCGATCGGCACCAGTGACATATAGTCGACAGAGGCTCGCCGCTTACAGTTGCGGGGGGAGCTCCAGCATGGCCTTCGGGTGCAGGCACCCTCGGACGCACCGGATTCCCTCTTAGCTCGCGTCCCCATCCCTGGGGGCACGAGAACCATGACGACACAACCTGTAGGGTGCGGACCACGCGCTGTCAAGCCGCGTCACGCAACGGTCGGCAATCCAGCAGTGACTGCGAATCCGGTGCGGGTGCGACATCATTCAGAATGTCGCTCTGGAAGTTCGGTTCCTCCATTTCTGCAGCGAACGGCGAAGGCGCAATGATGGCCCCCCGGCACGGCGGAATCATACCGGACAGAGCAGGTTGGCTCGGACGTGATTTGGCGATCATGCCCGCCGCGGGCAGCAGGCGGCCCTCGAAGCCGCGCCAGCGCTGGCCGGCAAAGCCGCGGCTGCAGCGCGACAAGTGGGCCATGCTGCGCGGCTGCCCGCTCACCGCGGCGACGCGGCCGGCCACCCGCCGCGCCGCCTGGGTGGTATCGCCCACCGAGGTGGCGATATCCGCGGTCGCTTCCGATTGCTGCGCGATCGCCGCCGACACCACGCCGGCCACAATGTCGAGTTCGGCCACGGCGCCGGTGATGCCGTCGATGGCGGCCAGCGCGCGGCGCATGTCGGCCTCGATGGCGCCGATGCGGGCGCCGATGCGTTGGGTGCTGCGGGCGGTTTCCTGCGCCAGCGCCTTCACCTCGCCGGCCACCACAGAAAAACCCCGGCCGGCCTCGCCGGCGCGGGCCGCCTCGATGGTGGCGTTCAGCGCCAGCAGGTTGGTGCGGGCGGCGATGGCGGAAATCAGCCCGGCCACCTCGCCGATTTCCGCCACCGAGCCGGACAGTCCGTCGAACACCTGCCGCGCCTCGGTGGTGCGTCCGACGGTGGCCCGCATCGCCTCGGCCACCCGCGTCATCTGCGTGGCGATGTTGCCGATCGAGCCGGACAGATCCGCCGCCCCTGTGGCCCCCCAGCCGGCGCTGCCCTGCACTTCGTTGGCCCCCATGGCGGCATCGTTGCCGGCGGCGGCGAGGTCGCGTGCTCGCAGCTGCAATTCGCCGGCCAGCTGCACCACCCCGGCGGCGAGCGCATGCTGCTTGTCGGTCACCCGCCGTGCGGCTGCCTCGACGGCCGCGCCCACCTCGCGGAGAGTCGTGCCGCGCGTCGCCTCCGCCTGCGCGCGCAACGCTTCTTGCTGAGCCGCCAGATCGCGCGCCTGGGCGGCAATGGCCCGCAGACGGCGGGCCGCCGCCACCAGTTGCGCCACCTCGTCGCGGCCGTGCCGCTCCGGCAGGTCCACGTTCAGGTCGCCGGCGGCGATGCGGTCGATCAGGCGGATGGTACCGCGCAGCGGCCGCACCACCCGTGCATGCACATACCAGGCGGAGAGACCAATCACCCCCAGCACGGCGACGAGCACCGCCGCATCCAGCAGCGCGGCCCGGCCGGTGCGGGCTTCCTCCGCCGCCAGCGCCACCTCGGCATCGCGCGTCGCCACCGCATCGGCCGCCAGCAGCACATCGGTGGCGACCGAGGCCGCGTGGAACCACTCCGCCGCGGCCACCGGCCAGGCGGCATGGCCCACGGTGGCGTTCTGCCAGGCTGCCGTCAGCACCGAGGCGTGCAACGGGCCGAACCTCGCGAACCAGGCGTCCTCCGCTGCCGCGACGGCCGCACGCAGTTCGGGCGAGGCCGCCGCGCGGCGTTTCTCGATGCTGGCCTAGGCGCCAGCGATCCGCCCTGAGGCCGCGCCGAGGCTGATAAGATCCTGGTGCGAAGGGGCCGCGCCGGCGGCGATCAGACCGTTAAGTAGCCCGCGCTGCTGGCCGGCGAGCTCCGCAAGCCGGTCGCGCAGGGTGACGGCGTTGGCGACCTTGCCGGCGGTATCGTTGGCGGCGTCGATGAGCCGGCGGAGGATGATGACGGCGTCGATCGCCGCGGTGGCGCCGGCGAACCATTCAGGCTGGCTCGGCGCCCCGCCTCCGCCGGACAGCAGCGCGGCATCAGCGCGGTCGCGCAGCCCCGCCAGCGCCGCCTGCGCCTGCCGGACGGGGCCAAGATCGAAGCCGGCAGCGCCTGCCAGCCCCGCCGCCAGCGCGGCCTCCGCCTCGCTGCGCCGGGCGGCGGCCTCCGTGCGGGCCTGCCGATCCGGGTGCGCCGGGTCGGCGAGCAGGCCGTTGACCAGCCCCCGCTCGCCGGCCAGCATGCCGGCCGCGTCCAGCAGGCGGCCGGCCGCTTCGTTCAGTTGCCGCTGGCGCGCCGCCGCCTGCGACACCAGGCGCGAGTCCACGGCATGCCATGTCGCCAGCCCCGCCAGCGCCAGGCCGAACAAGCCGAGCACCGCGAGTATGCGCTGCAAGCGACATCGCACTCTCCTCACCGACCCACGAGCGTTAGCCATGCGGATTGAACGACGGCTTAATGCGGTCCTCGGCCGCCAACTGGACCCTGATTGATGACTGCGTCGAATTCGAGAGCGGGAAGAGCATCGAGTGGCCCGCACTGCGGAAGGCCCTGACCGCAGCACCGGCACCCGCCGGCCACGCCAGAACAGCAGACTCATACCGCCTGATGCGGGATCGCCTGCAAAATGTCCGATGGGGCTATCTGACGACGCGCACAGGCGGGCGCAAGGCAGCTCAGACACGAAACCCGTTCCTGCCCGGGCCGGCCGAGATACTTAACCAAACGGAAGCATTTCGTCGGGCAAACGCTGTGGCACCGCGCCGGCGAAAGGCGCCGCCGCGAACCGAGGGAATCGCCGCAGTGGTCCAAAAAATCTCGGGCTTTTACGATCTGCACCATGTCATTTATGTCAGTCGCGCCACCGGAGAAGTCTATCAGGACCAGGCGGCCTGCGTGGACGCGATTCTCCGCGCCTCGCGCAAGAACAACCCCGCGCTGAATGTCACCGGTGCGCTGCTGGCATGCGACAACTGGTTTGTGCAGGTTCTTGAAGGCCGGCGGATCGATGTTGAGACGCTGCTCGACCGGATTTCCGCCGATGCGAGCCATATGCAGTTGCGGCGGGTGTTGTCCCTTCCGTTGACCGAGCGGCGCTTTGCCCGCTGGAGCATGTGCGCCAGCACGCTCTCGCCCACCGACAAGGCAATTGTCGAGGTGTTGCAGGGCAGCGGCCGGTTCGACGGCCGCAAGCTTGATGGCGATGGCGCAATGCGGCTGCTGCTGGCCGTGGCCCGCCTGCAGACTGCCCGAGGCGTGGAACAGCAGGTCGTCTGCTGATCGGGGGGCCGAGGCAGCTATACCACGTCGGCCGGCCGCAACGTGCAGGACCGGGCCAAATCCAGCGTCTCCAACTGCAAGGCGACATGGCCGATGCGGAACCCTGCTCGCAACCCGCCGCTGGCCACCCGGCAGAGCACTTTCATAACCTCAGAAGGGTGGGGCTGCGATCATGCCGCACGGATGCCGGCGATGAAGCCGTTGACCTCGCCACGCATTGTCTCGGACTGGCGGGCGAGATCCTCGGCGGCACCCGCTACCTGGGTAGCGGCGGCGCCGGCCTCGCCGGACATCTGCGTCAACACGGCGACTGACTCCGACACCTGCGCCGTGTGGTGCGCGGCGCCAGCGGCGCTTCGTGAAATCTCGCCCACCGCCGCGCTTTGCTGCTCCACGGCCGCCGCGATGCCTGCTGCCACCTCGCTCACCGAGGTGATGGCGCTGCGAATGCGCCCGATCGCTTCCACCGCGCGGCCGGTGCTCCCCTGAATGGCGGTGATATGCCGGGCGATGTCTTCGGTTGCCCGGCCGGTCTGGTTGGCCAGAGCCTTCACCTCGGCGGCCACCACTGCAAACCCTTTGCCGGCCTCGCCGGCGCGGGCTGCCTCGATGGTGGCGTTCAGCGCCAGCAGGTTGGTTTGCCCGGCGATCGAGGAGATCAGCTGCACCACCTGGCCGATCCGGCTGGCCGCCTCGGACAGTTCGCCGACATTGGTATCGGTTGCCCGCGCTTCCTCGGTGGCCTGGCCGACGATCTGTGTCGAGCGGCCGACCTGGTGGGCGATTTCGCGCAGCGAGGCAGCCAGCTCCTCGGCCGAGGCGGCGACGGTCTGCACATTGGCGCTGGCCTGCCGGGCACCCTCGGCTGAGCTGCCAGCTTGGCGCGTGGTATCGGCGGCGATGGCGGTCATGCTGCGGGCGGTCGCGTCCAACTCGGTGGCGGCCGAGGTGAGGGTTTGCAGTACGCTGCCCACCGAGCCGTCGAAGCGGCCGACCAGTTCGTCAACGCGGGCGGTGCGGCGGTCCTTGGCGGCGTGTTCTTCGGCCTGTGTCGCGGCGAGACGGTCGGCCTCCACCAGGTTCTGGCGGAACTGCTCCAGCGCCTGCGCCATGGCGCCGACCTCGTCGTGGCGGTCCTGGCCGAGCACGTGGACGTCGAACTCGCGGGCGGCGACACGGCGCATCTGCGCGGTCAGCGCCAGCACCGGGCGGCAGACGCTGCTGACGGTCAGCAACCCGCCGACGGCGCAGACAGCGCCGCATACCACCATAGCAGCGAGAATCAGCCACCATCCGGTCGCATAGGTGCTGCCGGCGGTGCCGACGCCGGTCCACGCCTCCAGCACCGTCAGCTGGCGCATCGTGTTCACGCTGTCGATTACCTTGCGGTAGACGGCGGTGCTGGTACGGGCGAGCAAAGCGGCCGCTTCCTGCTTGTTGCCGGCGCGCGATAGCGCCAGGATCGGACCGGTGGAGTCGCGGTACTCGACCCAAGCGAGCTTGGCGGCGGCAACCAGGCGGCGCTGCTGGTCGGACCTGAAGCTCGCGACGGCTCCCTCGAACCAGCGGTCGATCAGTTCCGTTCCCTCGGTCAGCTGGGTTTCCACCTCCGCCATCTCCTGGGGGGCGGTCAGGATGACGTGGTGCAATACCCGGCGCCGGTGGTCGTTGATTTCGGTGCGCAGGTCGCCGAGCACGGTGACATGCGGCAGCCATTCGCTGCCGAAGCGCGCCACCACGGAATGGAGCTGCCGTGTCTGCTGCAAGGAGAACAGGCCGAGAGCCAGGCAGGCGGCGAAAGCGACCGCAAATCCAATCAGGATACGTGAGCGGATTGTCATGGGCGGCTTCCCCATCATTGCCGATTGCACCTTGTCAGCGGCAGCTTAATTGCACGTGAAAGAGGCGCCTTCCGCGGTGCGGTGTTGCTGCGGGAGTCGAGGATCAACTCTTGTGCCACCTGACTCGGTGGGCGCACAGGCTCCCGGCATACGGGCCAAGGCAGCGCTGAAGGTGGCCGAACTGGCGCGGCGGAAGGACATCACCCGGTGGACGCTGCTGCCGACCGCCGAGCCTGGAGACGGTGAAGAGGTGAGTTCACCTTCGCTGAGGTTCCCCGCGCCGGCGGCACAGCTCCACCAGAGCGGTGGAGTCCACCCCGTCGAATTGCTCAAGCGGTATCTTCAGCGCCTCCGCCTTGCCCATGGCGCCGCACCCGGCTGGCAAGACCGGCCCAACGGCACACACCAGGAACCTGGAAGGTTATTACTTTTGAAATCTATTGCGTCCTAATACCAACCGCCCTAGATATTGACCGTTGCCCATTCCCTGGTGCCGAGGGAACGTATGCGGTTTGGATCGTCCATCAGCCAGTTCCATGCCTCGGCACAAGCCTGCACGATTTCATCGTAGGTGTTCCAGACCGCGGCGGAGAGCTTGTTGCCGCGTAGATACTCCCAGACGTTTTCCATGGAGTTCAGTTCTGGCGCATAGGGCGGCAGCGGCAACAACACGATGTTATCTGGCACCACCAGTTCAGCGGCTGAGGCGTGCCAACCGGCGCCATCGCAGATGATCGCAGCAATCGAACCCGGCGTGACCTGCGTGCTGATCTCGGCCAGATGCAGGTTCATGCATTCGGTGTTGACGGCCGGCATGATCACCGCCGCGCCGATCCCGCGGGCCGGGCAGATGGCGCCAAAGATGTAGGCGTTGTCGTGGCGGTTGTCGCGCACCATGACCGGACGCGAACCGACCGGAGCCCAGATATAGGAGAGCGAGCCTTTCTGTCCGACTCTGGCTTCGTCCTGGAACCAGATCTCGACCGGCGTGGCGGCGGTGCAGCCCGCCAGCGCGTCTTTCAGGCGAGAGCTAAAGTTTTTTTAAAAGCCTCCTCCGCCTCTGGGTCTTTCTTTGGATGATAGGGGCGCGGCTGCAGCCGGGTCAGCCGCATCTTGCGCAGCCACTTGCCCATGGTGCGTTCGCACACCGTGACCGAGAAACGCCGCTGCACCTCGCCGCACAGATCGATGCAGCGCCAGCGGATGACCTTGTGTTCCTTTGGGTCCGGGCCAGCAATAACCAACTGATGCAGTTCTTCCCATTGTGCCGCGGTCAGCTTGGGCGCCGCACCGGGTGGCTTGCGCGACAGCAGGCCGTCGATGCCGTCGGCATTGTAGCGCACCACCCAGTCCCGCAGCGTCTGGCGATCCATGCCGGTCAGGCGCGCGGCTTCCTCGCGTGAGGCACCATCAAGAAGCAGAGCAATCGCCAGCAGCCGTCGTGCCTGGTCGGCGTCGTCACACTTCGCCGCGCATCCCCGCAGTTCGGACGCTGTGTGGTCTGTCCGGGTGATCTCCAGTGCTTTGCTCATGCCCTTCTCCAGCGCCACGAATCGATGCGCAGAAGCAGGGAATCGTACTTCAAGAGCCCAGGAAATCCACATCCCGCAGGACGAGTCGGCGTCACCGACGGTTGGTATCACACGCAACGCGCCGATCTGCTTTTTCTACGAAGCCCAGCCGAGGGGCTCACACTCGGCGGATACGCAAAGCAGATCAAGGGGCAACGGACGATGGCGATGATCGGATAGCGGCATGGGCACACCGAGATTGGTGGCCGGGGCACCTCGAAGGTAGAGTCGACAACCAGCGCGGTGGCTGTGGCCTCCCGGTGGGGTGTTGACGGCGCCTTCGCTCCGCCCCCTCAGCAGCTCAGGACCTCCGCGGCGTGGCGGTCGGGACCGCATCAGATCGACGGCGCCGCCGAAATCCGCTGAATGTCGCGCGACATTCAGCGCATTGCCTGTTGGCGATTCCTTCTCAGCCTCTCGGACCCACACTCCAACCCGCGCTGTGGAAGAGCGGATAGTCCGCTCTGCGGCGTCGCCTCACCCTGAACCGACCAGATCCACCAGCGCATCAATGAGTTCCTTGGCGCGGAACGGCTTTCGCAGCAGGCGGTGCCGGGACAATGCCGCAGCCTGCGCCTCGGTCAACTCGGCAAAGCCGGTCATCAACAGGACCGGGATGGGAGGCTCCAGCGCCTGCGCCTGCGCCAGCACGTCAAGGCCGGAGCCTTGCCCGCTCAGCAACACATCAGACAGCACCAGGTCGAACGCCGCCGGTGTCAGCAGGCCGATGGCCTGTTCGGCAGTCCTGGAAACGGTCACCTGCAACCCGATCCGCCGGCACGAGGCGGTCACCACACCGGCGAGATCGAGGCGATCTTCTACCACCAGCAGCCGCAAGCCGGTCAGGACGGGTGCGGTGTTGACCGCGCGCAGTGCCGGTGAGCGCATAGGCGCGTGCCCTACCCGGGGCAACAGGATGGTGGCGACGGTGCCGTGCCCTGGCGAGCTCTCGATGGTGAGGGTTCCGCCGCTCTGCGCGGCGAAGCCGAGGACCGCCGGCAGGCCCAGTCCCGTTCCCTTGCCGGTGGCCTTGGTGGTAAAGAACGGCTCGGTGGCGTGGCGCAGTACGTCGGCTGACATGCCGCGGCCCTGATCGGATACGGAAAACGCGATGTAGTCTCCGGCCGGTATGTCATGGCCCAACCCCGCAACCGGCGTTGGGGAACTCAGATTGCGCGCCGCGATGGTCACCACGCCGCCGGCCGGCAACATGCTGTCGCGTGCGTTCAGTGTCAGGTTCAGCAAGGCGGTCTGCAACTGCGCCGGATCGGCCTGGCACAGCCAGACACCGGTGCCGCAGATCAGATCAAGACCAAAGCCGGTACCAAGCAACGCTTTCGCCATCGCGCAGAACTCAGGCAGGAAGGTGCCGGCTTTGATATCGGCACGGCGCATGGGCTGCTTGCGAGCGAACGACAGCAGTGCCGCGGTGATCTGCGATCCAGCCTGCACAGCCTGGAGGGCTGCCTGGACGGAAGCATCGGCCTCCTCTGCGGAGAGAGTCTCAAGGACGCCGTCCAGGTTCAAGCTTACTACGCCGAGCAGGTTGTTGAGGTCGTGCGCAACACCGCCGGCAAGGCGCCCGATCGCGGTCAGGCGTTCGGTCTGGTTTGCCCGTTCGCGCCGCAGCCGTTCGTTCTCGGCCTGGATCAGACCGGTGAGCTTCTGCTGGAATACCTGGATCGCGGCCGTCTCGGCGCGGGAAAAATCGCGGCTGCGGCCGCGGACCGTTTCCTTCCAGAGCTCGAAGGATCCACGTGGATGCAGTCGTTCGGGGTTGCCCCCGGTCGCCAGCAGCGACTTGTCGGGATTGCCCCCCCAATGCACCACGCGCGCGTGCTCGGTGCGCCCGAGGATGACAATGTCCGATGGCTCATTGCCAATACGGAACACGCAGCCACCGACCACATCCCCTGGCCCCGGTTCATGCGCGAACAGGGTTTCGGGGAAGCGGTCAACCATCAGCTCAGGAGGTGGGCTGTTGCTGGCCGGGAGCAAAGGGATGGTCGCTCCGGCGGCGGCGCTGTCGCCCTCAATCTGCACGGTAATGCCATGCAGACCCAGCGTTTGGGCCAACATCGGAAACTCTTGCACAACCGCCTGGACCCGCCCGGCGGTTGCCAGCCGCGCGGCAATCCGCGCGATCGATTGATCGATCGCCGTGGTCAGTTCCAGCGTCTCGGCCAGCGGCAACATCGCGAGCACGCCGCCGGCGAGGATGGCGCCCATCGAAAACGCCTTGCGGTCGTGCAGGCTCGGCATCCACGGCTCGCCATAATGGTGCCCGACCAGCAACCCCCATAGCTGGTCCCCGACCAGGATCGAGGCGACCAGGCTGGCGCGCACGCCCATGTTGCGCAGGTATTCCAGGTGCAGCGGAGACACCGACCGCAGCGCGGAGAAGCTCATGTCAAGCGGCCGCTCGCCGGGCGGGCCAAGCACCGGCACGCCGGGCTCGTGGCTGTCCACAACGATCCGCAGCATCTGGCGCAGATAGAGCCGCCTGGCCTGGGCCGGAATGTCCGTAGCTGGAAAATGCTGGCTAAGATAGCTGGCTGACTGGCCCGACCGGCGTGCTTCCGCGACCACGTGGCCGTGCCAGTCGCGATCAAATTCATAGACCATCACGTTGTCGCAGTGCGTGACTTCGTGGACCGCGGCGGCGAGGCACTTAGCTACCTGGTCGCTATCGGCGAATTGCAGCATGCCACGCTGCAAGTGGTAGCACCAGTTCAACGGCGGCGTGCTGCCTTTCTCCTCTGGGGCGGCGGGCTCGATATCGATGATTGTCCGAGCGTCGTACCTGTGCGCGGAGATCATGACCGGCGGCCGCCTGGCCCAGCCAGGCCAGGCGCCGACGAATACCGGTTCCTGCAGGTGGACCGAGGCGACCTCGTTGACCGCCAACGCCAAGCGGGCGATCGCCGGCCCCAAGGCCTCCGCCAGGGGGCGGCCAAGTGCTGCCCGGGCAGTCGGACACAGCGGCACATCCAGGTTTTCGCTGGCATGGCTCACCACGCCGTCGTCACCAACCGCCAACAGCATGCCGTTCGGTTGGATAAGCCCAGGGATATGGATGGGCTCGCGATCGCAGATCAACAGATCGGGCGGCTGGTCACGGCCGGTCGGAATTTCACCCATGATAAGCCTCAACCTTCCTCTGGGTGTTGTCTTCGTTCGAGCCTGGATCGATGTCTGTTCTTTCGCGGGAACGTCGCCGCTGCTGACAGGCGGCCTCATCATCGGCGCTAGGGTGGCCAAGCCTGACCACCATTGCGGCCGTTCCCAGCGGAGGCACCCTTCGCGCAGGAGCGATGAGAGGCGGACTTGAAATGATACCTGCGGCTCGCACGGCGATCACTTCCACGTGATGAGCGGCGGCAACATGCGCCTCGTGATATAAATGCGCAATTAAATTAGCCGGGTTATTATTTAGCTCCAGAAAGAGTAGTTGGATGGTTCCAAAAATTGCGACGTAGACTGTCCTGCTCCCAATGAATCGGCCTGGCAGGCGGTCCAGCGCCGGCACCGACGCACGGCTCAGGTTGCCTTCGCCACGCGGCCATCACCGCCCGCGCTACCCCGCGTTCCGGGTGAAATCTCCATAGCCGGCAACCTGTCACCCATGCCCAGCGTCCGTCCAACGGAGCTCCCGCGGTGAATGCTCAGAAGCCGGTGGCAATCAGGCTGGGGCGGGGGCAGCTCGGCGACGGATGAGGTCGGGGAGGCGGGCGACGGTATTGGCGGCGATGCCGAGACGATCGCCGAGGTAGGCCCAGAACGAGATGGCGTTCTTCTGGCAGGTCTTTTTCAGCGAGAGGAAGGTGTCCCGGCATTGCCGGCCGTCCTCGCTACGCGTGCTGCCACTGATTTTTCGTATGGTGACCGGATCGCGGATCTCCTGTTCGGAGTTATTGGTGTTGAGCGGAACCTCGGGCCGATCGAGCGCGACTAGCAACTCGGTTTTCCGTTCTTTGAGCCGGGCCAGCGCATCGTCGAGATCGGCAAAGCCGGTGATGCGGCCGAAGACACGATCGAACCGGGATCTGAGCGATGCCTTGGCCTGGGCCGACGGGTTGGTTCGGTAAAGCTTGAGGTCGTGATACAGCCACCAGATCAGCAGGCGCACCAGGCCAACGGCGGCGCGCTGCGCATCGGTCACCGTGATCAGGCGGTTGATCAGTCGTTCGGCGTGGACCCAACACAGCGCGTGCAGGAACACGTTGAACTGACCGGCACCGTCGCTGACGATCACGGCATCCTTGAGCAGACCATGATGGTCGAGGCTGCCGGCGACCGCGGCCTCGCTGGCCAGGCGCACCGCTTTGGCGGCGGTGATGCCAATCGCGATCA
>CAIXDS010000239.1 GCA_903918195.1 uncultured Acetobacteraceae bacterium
GAGGCACCCTCCATCACCAGCGCGATCGCCAGCGCTCGACGCACCGCCCCCGCATCCTCCATCCGAGCCGTCCGGGCGCGCAATTCCGCCGCCGACAGATCCATCCGAGTGATCGCTACCGCCATCGCCAACCCCGCGAATCGATATCAGTAGACATCGAATCGCAGATCGCGTCCTCAGGATAGCCCCCGCAGAGAGTCATACTCACCGGCCGTTGGTATCAGCTCCTCACCATCCTCAACGCACTCATCCGGGACCAGCGCAAATGGCAAATCGCTTGACAGCCAAGACAGTCGCTGGACCCCATGACTTAAGGGCCTTCGGGAAAGGGGAGCGAGGAGATGCCCAAACATTTCCTCACCCGAAGAAACCAACAGGCTGTGGCGCGTGATCCACCACTATGTGGACCAGGGCAGGCTCCAACGCCGCGGGCGTGACCCAAGTTCGCCATTGATGAGACCGCCGCCCGGCGCGGCCAGGAGTTGACGGGATGGTCTCTTTGGAGCCTGATAGAAGGCAGGATGCGTCCGCCCGCTGGCAGGAGCACTCCCGGTCGCCCTCACCGGCGGAAGACAGCCGCCGTTTCAGCGCGCCGATGAGCGACGGCGCGGTCTCTCGCTTGCGGTGGGCGCGGGGGGAGCCAGCACCGGCTCGAGCATCAGCCGCAGACCGCGGGCGACATAGTCGGCTACCGTCATCCGCTCGCGCAGGCGCCACGCCTTCAGCGCCCAACCGTGGCAGAACATCACCAGCTGATGGGTGAACATTTCGATGTCGACGGCGGTGAACACGCCCGCGGCGATGCAATCGCGGATGCAGGCATCGATCATCGCGTTGGTTTCCAGTTCCAGCCGCTTGATGATTTCGCGCCGGTCAGGGCGCAGCGATTTCGTTTCGCGGTACGCCAGCACCGTGGCGTCGCTGGCTTCGTCGTTGACCTCGCAGTATGAGCGCACGCAGGCGTGGAACCGCTCCAGCGGGTCCGACAGGCCTTCCAATGCCGCGGGGATACGACGGCGGTAGGCGTCGAGCACCTCCTGCAATGCCATGAACAGGAGATCCTCCTTGTCCTCCACATACTGGTAGACTAGGCCGACGCTGACCTCCGCCCGCTCGGCGACGTCGCGGATGGTGGTGCTGTGGTAGCCGCGCGCGCTGAAACAGGCGATCGCGGCGAGCGTGAGTTGCCGCCGCCGCCGGCCCACAAGAGCGTCGTCGTCGGCTCTGGGGCGGGGCTTGGGCGACATTCCTGCTCGCTTGGTGTGGCGTGGACGGGGTGCGTGCCGCGTCGCGGCCCCGGTGCTTAGCGTGCGAAGCGCGGTGCTGACAATGCGCCCGGATCCAGGGACCAGCGACTGTCTTGGCTGTCAAGCGATTTGCCATTTGCGCTGGTCCCGGATGAGTGCGTTGAGGATGGTGAGGAGCTTACGCATGCAGGCGACGAGTGCGACCTTTCGAGGTTTTCCTGCGGCGATGAGGCGTTGATAGAAGTCTTTGAGGACTGGGTTGCA
>CAIXDS010000240.1 GCA_903918195.1 uncultured Acetobacteraceae bacterium
GCTGTCGAGCCTCGGTGGCGGGACCTACACCGCCAAGACGGGAGTCTACAGCGTGAGCGGCACGGCCAGCGCCGTCACCACGGCGCTCGACGGCCTTGTGTTCACCCCGACCGCCCACCAGGTGGCCCCGGGCACGACGGTCACGACCGGCTTCACCATCAAGGTCAGCGACACCGCCGGAGCTTCCACTACCAATGCAACGACCAGCGTCGTCGCCACTGCCGCCAGTTCGGCCGCCAGCGTCACCGTGGCCGCCGGCACGACATGGACGATAGCCACTGCCTATACCGCCGCGAACCTGCTGAACGCCGGCACGATCGCAATCGCCAGCGGCGGCAGCCTCGACGTGTCGTCATCGGTCAATCCTTCCAGTTCGGGGATCTTCCAGTTGCAAGGCAGCGGATCGCTGGAGATCGCTGCCGCCCTTGGCTCGGTTTCCAAGATCCAGTTCCTTGCGCCGACCAACAAGGCCCTTGCGCCGACCAACAAGCTGACCATCGATAGCGCTGCCAATTTCGGCACCTATGTCGGTACCACCTACGCCGGTCCGCTCCTGGAGGGCTTCGCCGCCGGCGATGTGATCGATCTCCGCGGCATTGCGAATTCCGGGCTGGGGCTCAGCTACGTAACAGCAAGCGGCGACCTGAAGATCACCGGAAGTGGCGGCGGCACGCTCGCGACGCTGCAGTTCCAGAACACCACACTCGGCACCGGCGCGTTCCATGTCGCCTCCGACGGGTCCGGCGGCACTCTGATTACGCACAGCTGAGCCGGTCGCGACCATCGACGCCTGGCCCGGGCAGCATCGCGAGACGATCGAACTGCCCGGATGCCGTGCGCGCGCCGCCTGTCTGGCGTTGCGTTTCGGCGCGGTTTCGCTGTCCCGCCTGTCGGCGGCTGACCACCCATGCTGTGACGACGGCGGTCGGCATCGGCACGAACCATCCTGAGCGCCGCGATTGCCGCATTGCCGCCGCAGCAACGCCGGGGCAGCAAGACAAACCTGCCCCCGCCGTTCCATGCAATCAGCGTTGGCATAACCCCCGACGATTGTGACCTCAGTTACGGCCAATCCTGGTGCAGTTAACTGAGTGTAGTTGTACTTATCAGACCATGTGCAATGACCTCGGGCATGGCCACCATCTATTACGATTCACGTTTAGTTTTCTATGCGGAATCGAAGGTGATTTTTTGTTTGCGGCCAATATCTGGCGATAACGTCGGATCAAACAAGACTGGAAAAAAGGTATGCCATGGCGCCAAGCCAAGAACGCTGTCGATCGAAATAAAAAATAGAGATATTTCCAGAATAAAATACAGCCGACAGACACTGGTCAGTGTCTTTTTCGGAATCTCGCGTGGCGCTATCATGGCTCCATCTGGCTGGCTACGTCCACCGTCGTTCGTGCCAACGTCCTATTGACGCCGGACCAGCGGTTGCGGCGTAGCTATCCTCGGACCTCGTCCGAGGTAAAGGTGATCTCGTAAGGAGAAAGATATGATGCGCCTTCTGGTTCACAGCCTCCGGGCAGGCTGCATCACCGCCATTGTGCTTATTGTCTCGCTCGGGACCTCGCTGGCGTGGGCTGCCGACCTCAAAGAGATCCAGTCCCGCGGGGAGCTCCGCCATCTGGGCATCCGGTACGCCAATTTTGTCACTGGCGAGGGTGACGGGTTCGACGTTGATCTGGTCCGTGGCTTCGCGCGCGAGATCGGCGTCCGCTACACCCTCGTCTACACCGATTTCTACACCGTGC
Organism: uncultured Acetobacteraceae bacterium; assembly: GCA_903918195.1. Classification (GTDB taxonomy): domain Bacteria; phylum Pseudomonadota; class Alphaproteobacteria; order Acetobacterales; family Acetobacteraceae; genus Rhodovastum. Next base: position 1,758 of record CAIXDS010000240.1, read on the forward strand.
TGCGCGATCTGCTCGGCCATGACGTGGTGAACCGCGGCGGCACCGTGACACTGGAGGGCGATTACCCCATCCGCGGCGACATGATCGCCACCGGCTTCACGGTTCTGCCTTGGCGCGAGCAGGTAGTGCTGTACTCCGAACCGACCTTCCCTTCGCAGGTACTGCTGGTGGCCCCTGCGGCTTCCACCTACGCCCCGATCAAGGGCAGTCCCGATCTGGCGCTGGACATCGCCGAGACCAGGGGGTTGATCGGCAGCCATAGCCTGCTGGTGATGGAACGTACCTGCCTCGATCCGGCGAATTACGACCTCAAAGGCAAGGGTCTGGACCTGCGCGCCTATACCCGCAGCACCAATCTCAACGAGATGGTTCCGGCGTTGTTGAACGGCGAGGCCGAGTTCACGCTTCTCGATGTGCCGGACGCCATTCTCGACCTGCAGAAATGGGCCGGCAAGATCAAGGTTCTTGGGCCAATCTCGCCCGAACAGAAACTCGCGGCCGCTTTCCCGAAGACATCCCCCGAATTGCGCGACGCCTTCAACCGCTACCTTCACCGCGTGCGCACCGATGGCACCTATGATGCCCTGGTGGCAAAATACTACACTGGTGTCCGGCACTACTTCCCAGAATTCTTCGAGAGTCAAAATTAAACACCGCGCAGGCTGGTATAATGCTTGATCGCCTGCTCGCGAAATGGCCACTTTTCGTGGCCATCGCTTTCTGCATATATGCTTCAGTGCTGCTGTGGAACGGCTTTCGGTCGCAGGAGCAACTTACCGCGGCGGCCGAGTCCCGTCTGGTCGCCGAGGCCGCACGGCAGGCGGGGCGGTTGGGCGACTTCCTGGCGGAACGGCGCGCCGACGTGTCCGAACTGACCGAGGCACACGAAATCGAGGCTTTCCTGACCAACAAGGCGCTGGGCATGTCGTTGCGCTATGGCCTGGCAGCCAATCTCGACGCGATCGAGGAACGCCTGCGGCGCTGGGGCGCCAAGAATGTCTTCCGTGGCAAGGATATTTTCAGTCGCATCGCCTTTGTTGACACCGACGGCACGCCCCTGGCCGAGGTTGGAACAGGCGGCAGAATCGCACTGCCCGCCGACCTGGCCGCCGGGGCGGTCGTGACCTTTGACCTTGAGCATCGGCAGATCGGGGTGACCGCGCCAATCATCCGCAAGGATGCAGTTGTTGGCGCGGTCGCGGCGTTCAGTGATCTCGGCATCCTGTCCGGCTATCTCCGCTCCGAGCCGGACGGGGCCGGCATGCAGGAGGTGCTGCTGACCGCGGCGGGGGAAGACCTCGCCACCGAGAAGGCTGCGTCATGGTTCGATCCGGCGCTTGGCCGCGCGTTCGCCGACCTGCCCGGGAACCGGGTGGTAACTTTCTCCGTCATCGCGCCAACAACGCATACGACCGCTCCACGCGGCCAGGAGGTGGTGCGCACGCCGATTCCGGGCTTCCCCCTCTCATTGATCACCATTGTCAGCGACCGGGAGATCTATGGCCACATCACGTCGCGTGTGCTTCTGTACTCGCTCAGTGTGCTGCCGCCTCTGGTGTTGCTGGCCGCCCTGATGCTCGAGCAGATGCGCCGGCGCAATCGCGCGCTCAACGCACGCTACGTCGAAACCACGCGCCGCAGCGACGAGTTGCGCGACCAGAATGTCGCCTTGTCCGAAGAGATCAGCCGGCGCGAGGCGGTCGAGCGGGAACTGCGCGAACAGGGGCAACGCCTGGCGCAAATGACGGACGAACTGCGGGTCAATATCCAGCGTGCCGAGGAGGCCAGCCGCGCCAAGTCCAACTTCCTCGCCACCATGAGCCACGAGATCCGCACGCCGCTGAACGGCATCATCGGTACCAGCAGCCTGCTGCTCGACACTGAACTGACCGCTGACCAGCGGCACTTCGCCGAGACTGCCCGGCTATCCGCCGAGAGCCTGGTTAATATCATCAATGCCATCCTCGACTTCTCAAAGGTCGAGGCAGGTGCACTGGAATTTGAAGAAACCGAGGTTGAGCTGCGCCCGTTGGTCGAGGGCGTGATAGACATGCTGGCCTCGCGCGTGAGGGGCAAGGACGTCGAGTTGACCTATTTCATCGCCAGGGATGCGCACGGCACTTTCCTGGCCGATGGCGGGCGGTTGCGTCAGGTGTTGCTGAACCTGGTGGGGAATGCGGTTAAGTTCACCTCCCACGGCAGCGTATCCATCATGGTCGAGGCCAACGGCGTCGCGGGCGAAGTGTGCCAGGTGAGCTTCACCGTTACGGACACCGGCGTGGGCATCCCCGAGGCAGCCAAGTCCCGCATCTTCACCATGTTCACGCAAGCCGACGCGTCGATCTCGCGCCGCTTCGGCGGAACCGGCCTGGGCCTGGCGATTTCGCGGCGGATCGTCGAGATGATGGGCGGCACGATCGGCTTCGAAAGCGAGGAGGGCGTCGGCAGCCATTTCCGCTTTACGGTGCCACTGAAACGCTCCCCCGGACAGGGCACGCAAGCGCCGGACGACAACCCGCTGGGCGGCCGTCGCGTGCTGGTGGTGGACGACATCGCGGTCAACCGCGACATTTTCGTGCGCCAGGTCGAGAACTGGGGCGCGGTTGCCGTCACCGCCGAAAGCGCGGGCCGGGCACTCGCGATGGTGCGCGACGCGGTGATCCGCGGCAGCCCGTTCGACATCATCCTGCTGGACCATCACATGCCGGACATGAGCGGCATGGATCTGGCGGTCGTGATCCGTGCTGATGCTTCGCTCAAGAACGTGCGCCTGGTGCTGGCGACCTCGGGTGACGCCGCCGCGCTGGACGAGGCCCGCGCTTCGGGCCGCTTCGAGGCGGTGCTGGCCAAACCGTTCCATCACGACGCGATGCTTGCCAGCCTGCTGGGCCGCCAGCGACCTGGCCCGATTGCTGTCCCGACCGCCGGGACTGCGGAGACGCCGCCGGTTCCGGCCACTGCGCCGCTGCGGGTCCTGCTGGCGGAGGACAACGGCGTCAACCAGCAGGTGGCCGTCGCCCTGCTGGCCAAGCTGGGGCATCGCACCGACCTGGCCAATGACGGCGGCGAGGCGGTCAGCATGCTCGAGCGCGGCAACTACGACCTCGTGCTGATGGACATGCAGATGCCCAACGTGGACGGATTGCAGGCCACGCGGATGATCCGTGCCATTCCCGGGCCGAAAGGGCGCGTGCCAATCATCGCAATGACCGCGAACGCGCTGGCCGGCGACCGCGAGATCTGCATCGCCGCCGGGATGAACGACTACATTTCCAAGCCGGTGGATCGCCGGCGGCTGTCGGCGATGCTCGCCAGGTGGTCGGCGACGATTGCGGCTCAGCCGGTCGCTCCCCGGTCGCTCTCTGCAGATACGACAGGGATGGTCGATACCACCGTGCAGGCCGGTCTTATCGATGACCTGGGCAGCGACAAGGTCACCGCCCTGATGACGACATTTTTTGCCGACACGGAGCGGTTGATTGCGGACGCCGAGGCCGCTTGCACGGCCGTCGATCGTCGCCGGGTGGCGCTCGCCGCCCACAGCATAAAGGGCAGCGCCGCGAATGTCGGCTTTCCGCGCGTGGCGCTGATGGCCTCTCGGGCCGAGCTGACGGCGCAGTCGGGCACTGGTGACATGAAAGCGGCGATCGCCCTGCTACGCAGTGCAGTTGACGAGGTGCATCCGCGGGCACCCGTGAACACGCCGGGTCAGTAGCTGCGCAATGCCGGTGCGCAGGATGAAGCGGCCGAGCCGGTCAGCCCGCATGGCCTGCGGGCCGGCTTCGTCACCACCGCCTGCCGCAACGGCGTGCCGGACGAGGAGATCGTGGGTCATACAACGCATCGCAGCCTGACCACCATGCGCAGCTACGTCCGGCGCGCCAAGCTCAGCCAGACAAACCCGGCTGGCAAGATCGGACTGTAACCGCGGTTGTGAAGCGATGAGCGGCATTTCTGATCTCGTCCCCACGGGGACATCGTTCGCCGGAGGCATAAATTTATGACCGTTTGTTCGATGCACCAAGATTCGGTCCTAAGAATATTGTAAGTTTCGGATGTTCTTTTATACTAGTGCACCCCCGTCGCTCAGATGCACGGGCCGGCGTACACGGCTTGACTTGCGAAGCGCCGCTGCCACCGCCGGCTGTACCGGCAGCCACCCGGACGGCGGCAGCCTAGGACGCAGCATCAACTTGTGCTTTATTCTCTGCTGGCATGCCATCCCGGCCGAATAGTGGGTTGGCCATATGACGACCCCCTATCGGGATTTTGGTGCAAACAGGATGACGCTGACCAGCCTCCGCAATGCGCGCGATCCATTGATCATCGTCTGCGTCTACATGGCGCTGTATGCCTTTTCGGACTGGATCAGCCTGGTGCAGGTGCTTCCAGACACACGCATCACGTTGTGGAACCCGCCGCCGGCTTTCAGCCTCGCCCTGCTCCTGATGAAAGGCATGAAATTCGCGCCTGCCCTGTTCCCGGCGGCCGTCCTTTCGGATGGTGTGAGCGGTGGATTTTCCATCGGTGTTGTCCCCGCGCTCGTGGAGAACATGATTATCACGGCCGGCTACGCGGTGATTTCGGTCGCGCTGCGGCCGTTTGCCGGCCCCAGGACCGGCTTTCAGAGCATGCGCGATCTGATCGGCTTCCTTGGCGTGGTGTGCGTCGGCGTGTTTGGCGTGGCCGGTTCGATCAGCGGCGTACTCGTGTTGCTGCATGTCATACCGCCGGACCGGTTCGTCACAGCGGCGCGTAATTTCTGGATCGGCGACGTCACCGGAATTATCGGCCTGTTTCCCGTCCTGATGACGGCGCCGTGTGCCTGGGAGAGATGGAAAAAACTGCCTGTGGCCACCTCGCTTGCTGATTTCGCATTGTTTGGGCTTATGCTTGTGTTGGCGTTATGGATCGTCTTCTGGGGCGTCAGTTCCAAGGAATTCCACACTTTCTATCTCCTGCTTCTGCCGATGATGTGGATCGGCATGCGGCACGGCTTACCATGGTGTGCCATTGCTATCCTGATCGAACAGTTGTCTTTGATCTATGTCTTTGTTTTGCGTGACTACTCCATGCCGGAGTTCATTGACTTTCAGTTGGTCTCGCTGGCGATCGCAACCACGGGGCTGGTGCTCGGGACAGTGGTCACGGAACGTCAGCGTACGGAACTTCGCCTGCGGGACCACCAGGCGGAACTCGATCGAATGGCAAGGCTTACCACGGCAGGAGCACTTGGCAGCGCAATCGTACACGAAATCAGCCAGCCGCTGGCAACCATCGCCACCTATGCTCATGCCTGTCGCGTCGTTCTGACCTCCACGCCGCCGCGGCCGGACTTCCTGGGTGAGACGCTCGCGAAGGTCGAAGCGGAGTCGCTTCGTGCCGGCAAAATCGCCGAACGGCTGAGGGATTTTGTATCCAAGGGCGAGATGCAACTGGTTCCCTTGGACCTCGCAGAGAAAACACGGAAGGTGCTGTCCGTGCTGGCCGATGACGCCCAATCTCGCGGCGTCGAGATCTCTGTGCAGGAAAAATCAGTCGTGAAGATCGCCGCGGATCGTCTGCAGATGGAGCAAGTACTGCTTAATTTGATCCGCAATGCAATAGAATCCGCTGCGGAGAGCCCCACTTGGCAAAAGCGGGTTTCTATCCGCTTGCGGCGCACAGGCAGTGAGGTCCAGGTCGACGTCGAAGATAATGGACCTGGTGTCAACCCGGATATTGCGGCGCACCTTTTCGAACCTTTCATGACAGGGAAGCCCAAAGGCATGGGACTGGGGCTCATGCTCAGTCGTCAGATCATTCAGTCGCACGGCGGTGACCTTTGGTGTGACCATGCGGTTACGACGGGAGCCTGCTTTTCGTTCCGCCTGCCCGCTCTTGGGTCGAACGCCGATGCCAGGTGATCCGGTGGTCCATGTCGTCGAGGACGATGCGGCGATGCGGGATGCCCTGTTGGTTCTCCTCAGCACCGTCGGCTTTCAACCCCAGGGCTACCGGACCGCAGAGGAGTTTCTGGCGCGGGAGGAGAGTTCCCGGCCAGCCTGCCTTGTCGTCGACGTGCGCCTGCCCGGGATGAGCGGCCTGGAACTTCATAACCATCTTGTCTCACGTGGAGCCCTCCCCGCGACGGTGATCATCACCGGTCACGGCGACATCCCGATGGCGGTGGCCGCCCTGAAGGCCGGGGTGCTTGATTTCGTGACAAAGCCGTTCGATCCGGCAGCGCTGCTGGACAGCGTCCGCAACGCATTGCGGCATGCCGACGAGAACGGGCGACGCAAGGCCATGACCGATGAAAGCGACGCCCGCCTGAAATCCCTCACGCCGCGGGAAGCGGCGATCCTGGACCTCCTGGTCCAGGGACATCCGAGCAAGGTCATTGCCGCCAAGCTCGATATCAGCGTTCGGACCATTGAGCACCACCGCGCCCATATTATGGAGAAGATGGACGTGCGAACGCTGTCGCAACTGATCAAGGTCGTCCTCGGCAACGCGGACTGAGCGCGGGGGGCGGCGGCAGACCCGGTAGCCGAACGCAGCAGCCGTCCGTTGCGCCACGTAACGCGCCGGTTCGCCGGGCGCCAGCGTTTCCTACGGTAACCGTGCATGCTGGTTCAGGCTGTCGTTGCGCTGCCGTTCACCCCGCATGATCATCTCGACCTGCACCGTGTTCCGTTCCCTGCCATTGGGTTAGCCATAGATACGGCAACAGCGCGCGGCGGAGCCAACCCGTGTCACAAGAAACGGAAATTGGCCCCAGATCAAAGTGAGCCAGCGAACGCTTACGGTACGCCGCAACCGAGTGTTTCAATACCCCGGGTACAAGTACCCAGGGTATACGTACCAATAGACGCAGGTGCCCTGAATTGGTATCAAACATATGAGCGTTTCATGTCCGTTCGTAACACGGCGGATAACAGTTCTGAGACGCTCAACGTGGGTGATTCTGTCAACGGGATGACGAAATAAAGATGAACCCATAATCGACGACTTGGCTCAGCATCTTCCGGAAGCGTGACGGTTTTGGTTGCGGCGGATGTGGATATCGGTATGGCGGGGGTCGTGGCGGTGCGCACTTCGCGACCGGTCGGCACTGAGCGGATTTGGTTCATCGTGCTGTGATGACGAGGATCAAATCGAATCTCAGGTTCTGCTGCGATCAGGCCGTGAAAAATTTCGTGTGGTCTCAATAGTCGATGGCACAATCCGGACAGTACACCGTGAATCTGGCCAAAACGGGCGGATTCTTGTATTATCTGATGAAACTATAAAAAGTATTTTGTTACAAATTAGCCAAAATAGCCATCGAGTCACAATACGACATGAACAATCGTTTGAAACAAAAAGTTTCTGCAGTTGCACAACTCGAGATTTGTGTGATCTTATAATTTTAGAAGCCAAGCAAAGACTTGTCGCGAATGCGACGGCGTTGCGCTGGTGCTCCCTACAACAGCTTAGGCAGGCCGATGCCGAAGGTTGGAACTTGTACCTCGCCGCCGTCTTTTTCTCGCTCGTAGCCGAAATTGGAGAAATGCCATGAGGCCCCAGGAACTCGACCGCTCGTCACCTGATCGGCATGCCGCAAAGACACCACGCGAGCGCCTGCGGAGCCTCCCGTTCATCGCCATCGCCGTCGCTGTGGGGGGGCTTGCCGTCGGCCTCGTTGGCCGCTCGCAGCCGTCTTCGGCGGAGTTTACGACAGCGCGGGCCGAACGCGTCACCGAGGCCGCCTACACGACGCCCACGTTCTCCACCACTCCTGAGCAATGGGAGGCGTTCTCCCTTGCCGAGGTCGCGACGCGCAGCTTCGAGGCGACAAAGCGCACCGATGGCCAGATTGCCATCGACGACGACCTCAGCACCCCGGTGTTCTCCCCCTATACCGGCCGCGTCACCCGCGTGATTGCCAGGCCCGGCGATGTGGTGAAGGCGGGCCAGCCGCTGTTCGCCGTGCAGGCGAACGAGTTCGTGCAGGCGCAGAACGACCTGTTCGCCGCCGTCGCCACCTTGCGCACCACCCGCGCCCAGTTCCGGATGGCGCAAACCAACGAGGCGCGCACACGTGGTCTTTACGGTGCCCAGGCCGGGTCGCTGAAGGACTGGCAGCAGAGCCAGTTGGACCTCGCCACCGCCCAGGGCAACGTGGATGCTGCCAGCGTCGCGCTGGGTGCCATACGTAGCCGCCTGCACATCCTTGGCAAGACCGAAGCGGAAATCGCCTCCCTGGAAGAACACCCCGGTAACACCCAGACGAGTCCCGAGGTCGAGGTGCGCGCACCGATTGCAGGCACGATCATCCAGCGCCAGATCGGCATCGGCCAGTATATCGTCAGCGCGTTCAGTGGCGCCTCCAACGGCCCTTCCAGCCCGGTCTACACCATCGGTGATCTCTCCAAGGTCTGGCTGGTCGCCAACGTGCGAGAGGTCGATGCCGGGTCGATCCGTGTCGGCGACCACGTGTCGGTCCACGTGCCCGCCTTCCCTGGGCGCGCTTTCACCGCCCGCGTCAGCTATGTTGCCCCGGCGATTGACCCCACCACACGGCGTCTGTCCGTCCGCGCGGAGATCGACAACCACGACCTCGCTCTCAAGCCGCAGATGTTCGGCTCCTTCAGTATCGTCACCGGGGCTGCCACGGTGTCGGCCGCGGTGCCGGAGCGTGGTGTGGTTTACGAAGACACCGAAGCGTATGTTTGGGTGGCGCACCCCGATGAGAAGACACTGGAGATGCGGCGGGTACATACCGACCATGTGGCCAATGGCATGGCCGAGATCACCGAGGGGCTGAAACCCGGCGAGCGCGTGGTGACGAGTGGGGCGGTATTCATCGACCGTCCGACCGAGACGGATTGAGGATCGGAATTAAATGAGTGCGCCGAGCGTAAACAGCATTATAACCTTCGCCATCAAGCAGCGCACGCTCGTCGTTGTCTTTCTTGCCTGCGTATTGGGAGCCGGCATCGTCAGCTTCCTCAACCTCAACGTCGAGGCTTATCCGGACCCGGTGCCGCCGCTCATCGAGGTCATCGCTCAGGCCAGCGGCCGGGGCGCCGAAGAAATCGAGGACAACTTCACGACCTCGATCGAGGTCGCGATGGAGGGTATCCCCAACGTCGATGTGGTCCGGTCGATTTCGTTGTTCGGCCTGTCCGATGTCCTGGTAAAGTTCAACTTTGCCTACAGCTATCGGGAAGCAAAGCAGGAGGTCATCAACCGTCTCGGCCAGATCGGCGGGCTGCCTGGCGGCATACAGCCGCAGCTCTCGCCGAACAGCCCGCTCGGTGAGATCTACCGCTACCGGCTGGTCGGGCCGCCCGGCTATTCCCTGGTCAACCTCAAGACGCTGCAAGATTGGGTGATGCAGCGCCGGTTCAGGTCGCTGCCGGGCGTGCTGGCGCTGACGGGGTGGGGCGGACGCAGCAAGAGCTATGATGTCAACGTTGACCAGGAAAAGCTGGAGAGTTACGGGCTGAGCCTGCAGCAGGTCCTGACGGCGCTGAACAACAGCAATGTCAACATCGGCGCCCAGGCCATTGATTTCGCGCAGCAGTCCGCAATCGTCCGCGGCATCGGCCTGATCACCTCGCTCGACCTGCTACGTAACACTGTGCTGACCTCCAATAATGGTATGCCGGTGATGTTGCAGGATGTCGCCACCGTGGCCATCGGCAACGTGCCGCGCCTTGGTATCGCCGGACAGGACAAGGACGACGATATCGTCGAAGGTATCGTGCTGATGAACCGCGACGGCGACAGCAAGCGGGTCATCGCCGCCGTGGAGGCGGAGGTGGAGAAGATCAACACCACCGGCATTCTGCCCCCCGGAGTGCGCATCGAGCGCATCTACGATCGCGCCGATCTGATCAGCCGCACCACGCGCACCGTACTGCAAAACATGGTCGGCGGCATCTTGCTGGTTTTCCTGGTGCAGTGGATTTTTTTCGGCAATCTGCGCGCCGCCCTCATCGTCGCCAGCACCATTCCCTTCGCCCTCGCCTGCACAGGGATCGTCATGGTGGTGCGCGGTGAGCCGGCGAATCTGGTATCGTTCGGCGCGATCGATTTCGGCCTCGTCGTCGGTACCACCGTTATCATGATGGCGAACATCCTCCGCCAGCTTTCTACACCGCCGTCGAAACGGTTTGCCCGCGCCGTGGTGCTGGACCGGCAGATGGTCCCCTTCGAGCTGAGCGGGAAATTCCTGGTGATCGCTAAGTCGGCCTTCGAGGTGAACAGGGCGGTCTTTTTCTCGGCCGCCATCATCGTCGCCGGCTTTCTGCCGCTGTTTACGCTCTCGGGCATCGAGGGCCATATTTTTGGCCCGATGGCGAAAACCTATGCCTACGCCCTCACCGGCGGCCTGCTGGCGACCTTCACTGTCACCCCCGCCCTGAGTGCGCTGTTCTTGCGCGTGAAAGTCGAGGAGGCCGAGACTACGATCATGCGGTTCCTGCACGGTATCTACGGGCCGACACTTCGTGTGCTCCTGGCCAACCGCATCCTCGTGCTGGGCTTCGCGTCCCTCGTTTTGATTCTCGCTGTGTTCGAGGTGCAAACCTTCGGCCTGGAGTTTCTGCCCAAGCTGGAGGAGGGCAATTTCTGGATCCGTGCCACCCTGCCAACCTCGGTCGGGCTTGAGTCAACCAGCGAATACGTCAACCGGATGCGCAGGGTCCTGCTGGACTACCCCGAAGTGGAAACCGTCGTCTCCCAACACGGCCGCCCCGACGACGGCACCGACGCCACTGGCTCCTTCAATGCCGAGTTCTTCGTCCCCCTCAAGCCGTTCGGCGCCTGGCCGAAGGACGTGACGAAGGAGAGCCTGACAAAGGTCATCGCTGACCGACTTACCAGGGAGTTTCCCGGCGTCAACTTCAGCTTCTCGCAGAATATCCAGGACAACGTCGAGGAAGCCACCTCGGGCGTGAAGGGCGAGAACTCGATCAAGCTGTTCGGCCAGGATCTCGATGTGCTCGAGAAGACGGCGGCGAAAGTCAAGGATGCGATGGCCGCCGTGCCCGGCATAACCGACCTTGGAATCCTCGCCTCGCTTGGCCAACCCACCGTGCAGGTCGACATCGACCGCATCCGCGCCGCTCGCTACGGCCTTCAGCCTGGCGATATCAACGCTACCCTCCAGGCGGCCGTCGGCGGGCAGGCCGCGGGCAGTTTCTTCGAGCCTGGCACCGACCACAACTTTCCGATCATGGTTCGCCTGTCCCCCGAATACCGCTCCAGCATCGATGCGATCCGCCGCATTCCTATCGGTGCGCAGTCCCCGAGCGGGTCGGGTTTGCTGCAGATTCCGCTGTCGGACGTGGCTGACGTGACTCTGGTCAGCGGGCCGGCTTTCATCTACCGCGAAGGCGAACAGCGCTACATCCCGATCAAGTTCAGCGTTCGCGGCCGCGACCTCGGCAGTGCCGTGCTTGAGGCGCAGAAGGCGGTGGCAGCCCACGTGGCGCTGCCGCGCGGCTATCACCTCGAATGGGTCGGTGATTTCGGCAACCTTCAGAACGCGATCAAGCGACTTACGATCGTGGTGCCGGTCGCCATCGGCCTCATCCTTGTGCTTCTTTTCGTGAACTTTGGGTCGGTGCGCGACGCACTGCTGGCGGCGAGCGTCATCCCGATGGCCATGGTCGGTGGCATTTTCTCGCTGGCAGTGACCGGCACACCCTTCAGCGTCTCGGCGGCAATCGGGTTCATCGCCCTGTTCGGCGTCGCCGCCATGGATGGGATCGTCGTGATCGCCTTTTACAACACCAAGTTGCAATCGGGTCTGGACAAGTCCGCCGCTTTGATAGGGGCGTGCGAGACGCAGATGCGCCCGGTCGTCCTGACCTGTGCCGCCGCCTGCGTGGGCCTGCTGCCGGCGGCTTTCTCCACCGGCATCGGCTCGCAGGTGCAGAAGCCGCTGGCGCTGGTGGTAGTGGGCGGGATTTTGCTCGCACCGGTGCTGATCCTGATGGTGTTGCCGGTGCTGATCAGCCTGTTTTCCCGCCACGCCGAAACGCTGGCGGCGCGCGCGTCCGAAGATGGAGAAGCGGCCGAAGCCGACGATCTTACATCCGAGTTTGCCACGGTGTTTCTTGGAAAATCCTCCTTTCCAGGAAGTGATACCAGCGACACCCTGCGCAGAAATAGTAATTCTTCAAGCGAAATGGTAGGAAAATAGCTGATTCCTGTTTAGCACCGACTATCGTTACCTCCCCTGCCCACAATGCTCCCGACCGATAAGGCGCTGACACGCTGGCACATTCCCGTCGCTATTCCCTATCTACAATAGCGATCCTGACAGAACGGGCCGTGCCTGCCAAGGGGGCGGTGGGAAAGCCACGCGGTGCCACGGTCACCCCGAAACGGCTACTGAGCGGCTTCTGCTTCGGGGTTGTCGCCGAGCAGTTCCGGGCGGTATTCGAAGTGCATCGTGTCAAAATGCGCCCATCTGCCGCCCCAGATGAAGCCATGCCGCTGGAAAATCGTCACGATTTCCTGCGGGATGCGGTTGATATAGGCCGGTACGCGATCTTCGGACCGGCGACCGGCAGCCCGGTGCCAAAACCAGTAATCCGAGAAGGCCGTGTTGATGTCGATCGCCGCACCCCAACCATGCATGCTGGGCTCGCCGTCGTCGGCGATGGTCCGGCAAGCATAGGTTCCACCCAGCGGATAGAGATATTTCATGTCAGCCGGTGGCAACTCGTCGAGTTCGCGCGAGATCGCGGCCAGCCGGCGATCCACACCGTTGACCGACGTGATGCTGACGGTATGGCCCCATGTTTTCGGCAACCAGACCACACGCACAAGCTTCGGCGTGACCTCGCCGGCCCGGCAATCGCCATACATCTTGGCAAAAAACGCCCGGTTACGGACCCGGCCGGGGTCCTGCTGCGGCGCCGGCGGCAGCGCCGCGGCCGCCGGATAGATCTGCCGCATCTGATCGAGGATGGTACCGCTGTGCAGCTGCTCCTCCAGGCTTTTGTCCGGCCGCCCGTCATCCACCGGCATGCGGGTGCCGTCACGCCAGATCAGGTCGGACCCGTCATAGCCTGACAACGCCTCCGGATAGGCGCGCACCAGATCATCCATCGGCCCCGCCACACAAGCGGCCGGCACGCCGAACAGCAGCAGCACGGCGGCCAGACGGCTTCTCATGGCGCGGCACCGGCGATAAGGGTACCGACCCGGCGGCGCAGCTCTTCGATGCCGGTGTTCCGGTGGCGGGTCGGATGCACCCGGTTGGTCAGCAGCGTCCAGGCAATCAAGCGGCCGAAATCGATCCACACGCCGGTGCCGGTGAAGCCGGTATGACCGATGGCTGCATCCGAGCACGCATCTCCACCGGACCATCCGTCGTGCCGCGCCTGCCACCCCAGGGTGCGCGTGGCCGACTGCCGAGTGCGGATACAAGCCAGCGCTGGTGCCGCGCCCTGCAGCAGGCCCTGGGCCATATCGAGCACGCCGTCGACAGTACCGAACAGCCCAGCATGGCCGGCCGCACCGCCGAGCGCGAACGCGTTCTCGTCGTGCACCTCGCCGCGCAGCACGCGGCCGCGCCAGGTGCAGCGCTCGGTTGCCGCGCATTCGGCCGGGTCGGGGCGGAACGACAGGCCGCCGGGCAGCGTCTGCTCGCCAAGGGAGCGCCCGGTCAGCCGCTCGATGGCAATGCCGAGCAGGATGAAATTGATGTCGGAGTAAACCGGCGGCCCCGGCTGCCAGACCCGTTGCAGGATGAAGGCCCGCAACGTTGCCGGGTCCTGGCCATAGGTATAGAGCGGCTCGACCGCCGGCAGATGGGTCTGGTGCGCGAGGCATTGGCGGAACGTCAGGCGGCGTTCCGCCGCCGCCGGATCGTATTGCCGCAGGTCAGGGATTGCCACGGTCAGCGCGTCGTCCAGCGCCATGCGCCCTTGTGCTACCAGGGTCAGGATCGTGGGGGTGGTGAACAGCACTTTGGTCAGGGAGGCGAGGTCGAACCAGGTGCCGCACCGCATCGGTGCGGCATGCGGCTCGCGCTGCGCCAGACCGAAAACAGCGACCGCGCGGTCGCCCGCTGCGGTAATGACACCGAGAACAGCGCCGGGGATCTGGTCGACGACAGCCTGGGCAAGGGGGTCGGTCGCGGCGGCTAGGAGATCGGCTGCGGTCACGGTGCGGGGCTCGATGGGACGACCCCCTGTATACCCGCCTCGGCCAGAGATACCTATGGGGTAACGGAACGGGTTCAGGGGCAGAGCCCTGGCCTTTCTAACACTTGATTGCCTGATTGAAATCCTTCACGACAATCGGGTCTGCGGGCATGCTCTGTGCCGGTGCGGCAGGCCAGAAGAGGAGCAGAGCATGAGCGAACCAGGGCAATTTGTTGCGGCACCAGAGGTGGCAGCGCCTCGCGACGGCGTCCTCGCCCGGCTCGCGCTGCGCTTCACGCAATGGGCCGAGACCTGGTTCCCCGATGCCTATGTGTTTGCCGCGATCGCTCTCATTGTCGTGGCGGCGGCGGCGATGGCAAACGGCGCCTCCCCTGCCGTCGTCTCCAAGGCCTTCGGCGACGGGTTCTGGAGCCTGATCACCTTCACCATGCAGATGGCCTTCGTGGCCATCACCGGCTACGTCGTGGCCAGTTCGCCGCCGGCCGCACGGCTGATCCGCCGTCTTGCCGCCATGCCCGGCAACGGGCGCGGCGCGGTCGCGTTCGTCGCCGCGATCAGCATCGCCACGTCGCTGCTCAACTGGGGCCTCAGCCTGGTGTTCAGCGGCCTGCTGGCGCGCGCGCTGGCAGGCCGCCCGGAGCTGCGCATGGACTATCGCGCCGGCGGGGCAGCGGCCTATCTCGGCTTGGGAGCCACCTGGGCGCTTGGCCTCAGCTCGTCGGCGGCCCAGTTGCAGGCGAACGCGGCCAGCCTGCCGAAGCCGTTGCTGCAGATCACCGGCGTGCTGCCGTTCACCGAGACCATCTTCCTCTGGCAGTCGATAGTCATGGCGCTGGTGCTGCTGGTGGTTTCGGTCAGCGTGAGCTGGCTGTCGGCGCCGGCCCCGGCGCACGCGGTCACCGCCGAAATGATGGGGGTCGATCCGGACACCCGGATCGAGGCGCTGCCGGCGCGCGAGCGGCCCGGCGAGTGGCTGGAATACAGCCCGCTGCTGACGCTGCTGATCGTGGCGCTCACCGTCGGCTGGGTGGTGCAGGAATTCACCCGGCAGAACCCGATCGTGGCGATCTCCAACCTCAACAGCTACAATCTTGTGTTTCTGATGCTGGGCCTGTTGCTGCACTGGCGCCCGCGCAGCTTCCTCAACGCGGTGGCACGCGCGGTGCCGGTGACGACCGGCGTGCTGATCCAGTTTCCGCTCTATGGCGCGATCGCGGTCATCATGACTGCGGCGAAGGGGACCGGCGGCTTCAGCGTGGCCGACCGGGTGGCGAATGTGTTCGTCAGCCTGACCACGACGGAGAGCTTTCCGCTGGTGATGGGCGCCTACTCGGCGGTGCTGGGGTTCTTTATTCCCTCGGGCGGCGGCAAGTGGATCATCGAGGCGCCGTATGTCATGCAGAGCGCGAACGCGTTGCATGTGCATCTCGGCTGGGCCGTGCAGGTCTACAACGCCGCCGAGGCGTTGCCGAACCTGATCAATCCGTTCTGGATGCTGCCACTGCTCGGCGTGCTGGCGCTGAAGGCGCGCGACATCGTCGGCTTCACCTTCCTGCAGCTGCTGGTGAACGCCCCGCTCGTGCTGTTCATGCTGTGGTTCTTCGCCTCCACGCTGACCTACGCGCCGCCGGTGATGCCCTGATCCCGGCCGGCTGGTGACGCCGACGCAGACCGAGGGGTGCTGCGACGCGATCCATGGATAAGGCCCGCTGTCTCGCAGCAGCGAGCTTGTCACCTTGGACGGGCATAGTCGGTGCAAACCTGACCGGCGAGCGCGGTGGCGGCCGTGCAATCCACTGTTCCCCTTCGCCACAGCATGGGCGGCACGTCTGAAAGTCTGCCCGGAGTACCGTTGTATCTCTTGCGGAGTGATTTCCTTCGGAAGATGGCTCCGGCATGCAGTTCGAGCCATCGCCGGCATCAAACTGATGTCGCAATGCCTCGCCGCGTCTCGTCACGCAGCAGCGCCGCCCTTGCCACCAAGGGGCGAGACCGCCACCGGCCTGTCCGATGGAGCGAAAGACCCACCAGGCATCGCTGCTGCCATCCCAGTAGCGTCAATTCATCGTAATTCTACCGTTAGTTGCAATATGCATCAGTTTTCTATCAATACAGTTCATGACAAACATCACGCAACCTGACGCTGCATTGCTCATCGAGGGCTTTCACTGATCAAGGCTCGGAATCAAGTCATATCTCACGAATTCGTGATACCACATTTTACACGAAAGAAACTTTTTTCTCTTGCGGCAGGAATTACGCTAACGTAGGAAGTTTAAACGAAAGACCGTTACAATTTAGCTTAGAGGAGCGGCGATGTAGCGTTAACGAAATGTGCCGACGGAAAACGTCGCGCACGATCCGCCCGATATTTTTGTTACGGGAACGTCGCGCAATCCGTACGCAGTATACTGTCTGTGCATTGAATGCGCCGATGGCATATTGATGAGTGTTTTCCACTCATTTTTGATAAGTAATTAAGCTATCTTTGGGGAACTCTGCGTTTGCTTTAAATGGCACGCTGGAGTTGTTGTTTATGTGCCGCTCACAAAGAACATAAACGCAAATAACGCGCGCTGACTACCAGCGAAAAATTAAAATCGCACTTCGATATCATTTGCAATTGACGATTGCGTGTGTTAACTGATGTCAATCACCACTATGCCGGATCGGAACCATAGCAATGTCAGACGCAACACTCACCGGCGTTCAAGGCAAGATCGTTACGGCTGTTTTGGACAACACGACTAATGCGAAACTCGCACAAAATCTTGTGTTTTCCGCGAACGTAGGTATTATTGATTACGAGACAAACAATAACTATCCAAATTTTGTTGCGCCGTATGCCACAAATGCAAATGACACTGCGCCTGGCGGCACAAGCGCTCTATTTGTTAACAACTTTTCCGGGTCGTTTTTCGTGCCTTCAGCCGGCACGGAGTTGATATTCGACACATCTACAAAGGCCCATACCATTCATGGCGGTGCCGCCAATTCACAGAATGTCATAATTGGAAGTAACAGCGCTACGCTCTATACTAACACCGGAGTCGGAACCGTTATTGCTGGCGGCGGTAACAATCTCATCTCCAGCAGTGGCGGCCATTATATCCTGGAAGGTAACGGCAACGATACGGTATACTCGCAGGGAAATGACTCTATCACGCTGGGCAACGGCAAAGACGTGGTCAGTGTCACGGGCGGGAATGACACGATCAATGCCGGCATAGGCAATGACAAGGTGTACCTGCTGGCAGGCAACAACCTCGTTACGCTGGATAGCGGTAATGATCTGGTCAGTGTCACGGGCGGGAACGACACGATCAATGCTGGCATTGGCAACGATTCGGTCTATCTGCTGGCAGGCAACAACAAAGTTTCGCTCGGCGGAGGCAAAGACAGTGTCAGCATCACAGGCAATGGCAGCGACACCGTCGATCTGACGGGCGGCACGGCCATCGTCCACGGCGACAAAGGGAAGTTGCTCTTTGTGAATACCGGCGGCGGTCTCGCGACGGTGCTTGGCGGCACCACCGGCGGCTCCGTCACGGTGTTCGGTGGCACCAGCGGCGGCCAATACACTGGCGGCTCCGGTGGCAATAACTCGCTGGTTGGCGGAAACGCTGGGGCGACCACCCTGATCGGCGGCGGTTCCGGCGATACGCTCGTCGCGACGGCCGGTGGTGGGACCACTCTCCAGGCCGGTTCGGGCAGTGAAACGCTCGTTGGCGATAACGGGGCCAACGATACATTCCGCTTCATCCATAACACCGTGGGCAACGTGCTTGTTTCCGACTTCCTCACGGGGGACAAGGTCAACCTCGCCGGTTATGGATATACCACTAAAGCTCAGGCGCTCGCCAATAAGGTCGTCTCGGGCGGGTCTACGGTGCTTACGCTTTTGGACGGCACAAAGATCACGTTCTCTGGTATCGCCAGCCTGACCGCCAGCGATATCAAGTTGAGCTGACCGCGCGCCGGTCGGCAGGTATGGCTCAACCGATCCAGGATTCAGTCGAGCCATGCTGACCGGGGTGGACGTCGCTTTCGAACAAGGTCGCGCCGCCCTGAACGGTGGGAATTTGGTTCGTGCCGGTGAGCTGCTCGAATACGCCCACCGGTGCGAGCCAGCAAACAGCGAGATCGCCCTGAGCCTGGCCTGCGTGCGGATGCGGCGGCACGACGGCACCGCGGTGGAGCTGTTGCGGCAGATTACGTCCCGCCACGATGTGCGGGAAGCTTGGCACAGCCTCGCCGTGTTTCAACGGAACCTGGACCTGCCGGAACCAGCCGCCCAGGATCTGGCACAGTTCCTTGGCCGTCATGCGCCACTGCGCGATCCGGAAGCACAGGCACTCTACGACGCCATCGCATCGCATGCCGGCGCACCGGGCTGGTCGGGCGTGACCGCCGATGGCGTGCTGACGATGTCCCTGCCGTCCTGTCCGGACGTGACGGCCGCGCTGGCGGCGGACCTCGCCATCGACCTCGACGGCAGGCCGCTGGAGGCTCGTCCGGCCAAGGTGACCGGGCGAGCGATGTGTTGGCTGCCAGCCGGCTGGCAGCAGGGGCGTCGGTTGCAGGTGCGCCTCGACGGTCGCGCCCTGCTCGGCAGCCCGCACGACGTCGCCACCATCGCGCGGACCGAGGGCCTGGTCTGGAGCCGCAATGGCGGACTGGAAGGGTGGGCCTGGATGCCCAGCGACCCCGATCGCGATCCGGTCATCACCGTTCGCGCTGTGGACCCGCCGCACCGGAGCATCCGTATCGTCGCGGCCGAACCCTGGACCGATCTGAAGAACCACGCGCCGCTGGCGCGCCCGCGTCGCCTGCACGTGTCCGCCGCCGAACTCGCCTCGCTCCGCGGCGCCGTCGAGGTGGCCGGCCCCAACGGGCGTCTGCTTTACGGGGCGCCGCTCGACCCCGGAACGGAACAGCGCAGCGCGGCGGCGGCCGTCACGCGTGTGCACCTGTTCTCGCCGAAGGGGTCGATGGAACCGGCGTGGACGCCGCCCACATCTCCTCTCGCCATTCCGGCCGATGCCACCGGGCGGCGACGCCATATCGATGTGGTGATCCCGGTGCATGGCGGGCTGGAGCTGACGCTCGCCTGCCTGACGCAAGTCCAGACGACGCTGGGCGACGCTGCACGGATTATCGTGATCGACGACGCCTCGCCCGATCCGGACCTGGCCGCGGCGCTCGACGCGCAGGCGCGCGAAGGGCTGATCGTGCTCGAGCGTCTGCCGCGCAACCGCGGCTTTCCCGTCGCGGCCAATACGGGGATGCGGCTGGGACCGGACCGCGACGTCGTGCTGCTGAACAACGACACCTTGGTGTCGAAAGGGTGGCTGGAGCGGCTGCAGGACGCCGCGTACAGCGCGCCGGACATTGGCACCGTCACCCCGCTGTCGAACAACGCCACCATTCTCAGCTATCCGTCGTGCGTCCAGACGAACGCCGTGCCTTCGGCCGCGGAGGTGGAACGGCTCGACGCCGCCGCGCAAGCGGCGAACGCCGGTGTCACGGTCGACATTCCGACCGCAGTCGGATTCTGCATGTACATCCGCCGGGATTGCCTCGAGGCCGTGGGTGCCTTCCGCGAGGATGTGTTTGCCCAGGGTTACGGCGAAGAGAACGATTTTTGCATCCGCGCGCGCCATCTCGGCTGGCGGCACCTGGCGCTGGCCGGGCTGTATGTCGGCCATGTCGGCGGCCAATCGTTCTCCGCCGCGAGGCGCCATTTGATCGAGCGCAACCTTCAGACCGTCAACCGGCTGCATCCCGGCTACGACGCGCTCGTGGCCGCATTCCAGGCGGCCGACCCGCTCGCACCGGTGCGGCAAAGGATGGATGCCGCGCGATGGCGGGAGGGACGCCGCGAGCGCGGCGCGGTGATTCTGGTTGACCATGCCGGCGGCGGCGGCGTGCGCCGGCGCGTGTTGGAGCGCTGCGCCGAGATCCGGGAGGAAGGGCTGCGGCCGGTGCTCGTTGTGCCCGGTCCGGCAACCGGCGGCGTGCGGCGTGCGGCGGTGAGCGAAGACGGGTCCGATGCCTATCCCAACCTGACCTTCACCATGCCGGACGAACAGGCGGCACTGGTCGCCCTGCTGCGGGCCGAGCGGCCGACGCATGTCGAACTGCACCACTGGATCGGGCACGATGCCAGCGTGTTCGGCCTCGCCCGCCGGCTCGGCATTCCCTGCGATGTGGTGGTGCACGACTACGCCTGGTTCTGCCCGCGGGTGACACTGACCGGCCCCGACGGCCGCTATTGCGGCGAGCCGCCGGTGTCGCAATGCGAGGCATGCGTGCGGGATGCCGGCGGTTGCCTCGGGGAGGAGATCAAGCCGACAGCGCTGCGTCAGCACTCGCGCGCCTTCCTGAGCGCGGCCCGCAAGGTGTCGGCGCCGTCGCGCGACATTGCGCGGCGGATGGCGCGCCAGTTCGACGGCCTGGCCTGCACGGTGGACGAGCCGGAGGCGGACGCGCCGGCCCCCCGCCTGCCGCCACGGCTGCGCCCGCCGGATGGCGTGGTGCGGGTCTGCGTGGTGGGGGCGATCAGCCCGCATAAGGGCTACGACTATCTTCTCGCCTGCGCCCGCGATGTGGTTGCGCGGGGCCTGCCCCTCCGCTTCTCGTTGGTTGGCTACACCTTCGATGACGAGCGACTGCTCGAAACCGGGGTCATGTCGGTGACCGGGCCTTACGAGGAAGCCGAGGCACAAGCCCTGATCCGGATGCAGACCGCGGATGTGGGGTTCCTGCCGGCGCTTTGGCCGGAAACCTGGAGCTACACGCTGTCGCATATGTGGAAGGCGGGGTTGGATGTGCTCGTCTTCGACCTTGGCGCCCCTGCCGAACGGGTTGGCCGCAGCGGGCGCGGCCGGGTGCTGCCGCTGGCCCTGCCGTCCCAGGACTTTAACGATCTCGTGCTGCGAGCTTATCATGCAGCCGCCTAGGCGATCCAAATGGATCTTCACCTCAGGCCAGCCATGGCGTGGCCTCTGCTTTCCGGTTCCAAGGACTGCGCCTGGTATGATGGCCAGGAAGCGAGAATTCAGAAGCGCTCGTTCTCCCGCGCGACAATGCGGGTTGCATTTTGTCAGCCGTTTCAACTCAAAATGGCTGGACAAGGAGACCATTGGCTTGATATAATAACCATGAAGAGATGTGTGCCATTGTTGCAATAACCAGCATGGCACCGTACCCGTCCAATCTGTACAGTGTCCGCTCCGACACGGGCGGCTGAGGAGTTAGACATGGCCGTATCATATTTGCTTTCGAATGTTACTTGGTCTTTTGTCAATGGTACCACCGTCGGCAACACGGTATATCTTAATGCAGGAGACACGATTAACGTTACTTATACATTTTCCGGAACGCCGTCATTGGCCCTGGGTGACTATATTCTTTTGCCTGATGGCCAAAAAGCTACCCTCGTATCTACAACGAATGGTAAGTACCTTTTCAGCTACATTGTTCCATCGAATTCAACTCCCGTCTATATTCATTCCGTTCAGCTTGCCAGCACGACGATTTATGATGGCGCTGGTGTTCCTGTGCAAGGAATAAACTACAGCAACATACCCTATTCCAGTCCGGCACAGTTCTACGATGTAAACAATGAGGCACCGACCGTGATGTCGGTGTCCGCTTCGAGGGCCAACGTCGGTCCTGCCCAAACCCTCACTCTGACCTTGAACTTTAGTGAGCCAGTCAAATATAACGAGCCCGTCAGATTCGATAGGTTCATCAGACACGCAGAACTACCGACGCTAACGTTCAACAACGGCGCGACCGCGACCCTCGATCCAACAAAATCTACCGCCACGACGCTGGTGTTCGACTATACTGTTGGCTCTAACCAGAACACATCCGATCTCACGATTGTTTCGGTGAACGGGCTCACGGATCTGAGCGGTGATCCCGTGACCTATCCTCTTCCGAATTCCGGTGAAACCGGCGTGCAAGTCGCCTGCTTCATGCCCGGCACGCTGATCCGCACCCCGGACGGCGAGCGGGCGGTGGAGTCGCTGGCCATCGGCGACCTGGTGCTCACCGCCGAAGGCGAGGCGAAGCCGGTGCTGTGGATCGGTCGCCAGACTGTCTCGCGCGTCTTCGCCGATCCGCTGCGCGTGCTGCCCATCCGCATCATCGCCGGCGCGCTGGACGAGAACCTGCCGGTGCGCGATCTGCTGGTTTCGCCCGATCACGCCCTGCTGGTGGATGGCGTGCTGATCCAGGCCGGGGCGCTGGTGAACGGCACCACGATCCGCCGCGAGGAGGACGTGCCCACGGTCTATACATACTACCACGTGGAACTGGCCGACCACGCGCTGCTCCTGGCGGAAGGGGTGCCGGCGGAAACCTTCGTGGACGCTGTCGATCGCATGGGCTTCGACAACTGGGATGAGCACCTCGCCCTTTACCCGCAGGGTCTGGCTGTCGAGGAACTGCCCCTGCCGCGTGCCAAGTCCCATCGGCAGGTGCCGATGGCGATCCGCGGACGTTTGGCCGGACGCACGACTGTCGCGGCCGCCTGACACTGGCCTGCCTGCTGCACCACGCTGTGGTGTGGCAGGCATTCCGGCGGGTGATCTGGCTTGCGCATCAATCCTGCTCCACCTCCGTCCGGCGCGCATGTTCCTTTGACCTATGCCGATCCGCATGACATCTCGGCGCGGATGAACGTCGCGACCGACCTGCAGGCGTGGTTGAGTATAGGCCATACGCATCGTCAGGCGGGGCGGCTGGAGCCGGCGCTCGACGCATTTCAACGTGCCATCGAGCTCTGGCCCACGCAGCCATCGCCGCACATCGAGGCCGCGCGCATCCAATATCGCCTGGGCCGGCATGCGGCGAGCCGGAAGTTGCTGCTCGATCTTCTGGAAATGCTGCCGGAACAGGCCGAGGCCCGGCTGGAACTGGCGGAACAGGCGCGGCTGGCGCATGACCTTGAGGAGGCGGAAGCATTGTTCCGCCGCGTTCTGGCGTCGCAGCCGTTCAACATCGCGGCCGCATTCGGGCTCAGCCAGGTTCTCACGGAACTTGGCAAGGTCGATGACGCCCTGCAGCTTCTGGCGGAATTGGGGCAGCGGCATGATGCCCCGCCGGAGACCAGCGCCAGACAGGTCGAGATTCTGCGCCGGATCGGCAGATGGGACCGGGCGCTGCTGCTGGTGCGCGATGCCTCAGCGGACGCGCCCGGACATTGCTGGCTCTGCTGCCAGCTTGCCGAGATGGAGATGCTGACCGGACATGATGCCGCCGCGGAGGAGGCGTTGCGACAGCCTCCGGCGGTCAGCCCGCAGGACTGGGCGTCGGTGTTCCATCTGCGCGGGCAACTCGCTGAACTGCAATGGCAATTCGACGCAGCGATCGAGCATTACCGCCAGGTCCAGGCGCTCACCCCGAAGGACGTGGCGGTGTGCAACAATCTGGCCCGCGTGTTGCTGCTCAGCCTCGACGTTCCTGGCGCGCGGGAGCAGCTTCGCCAGGCGGCGCGGCTGCAGGGGGACTCGTTCCACATTTCCCATACGCTGCTCAGCCATATCCTGGATGAGTATGCCATAGACGCAGTTTCGTTCGGGGAGATGGCGGAATTCTGCAGGCTGCCGCCGGCGGAGCGAATCGGGCCGCTGCTCGGGCTGGTGCGCCGGGCGCCAGATTATACGCCGGCCGCCATCACCTGGCTGATTGCGCTGCGGCAGGCGAACCGTCTGCCGGCCGCCGCCCCGGCGGAGCCAGCCGGCGATACGAGGTGCATCCCCCGTCGCATCGTTCAGTACTGGGAGCCGGCCGACACGCCGGCCGATCTGCGCCGTCTCATGCAGAGTTGGCGCGACGCGAACCCGGGGGTCGAATACCGGCTGTTCGACGACCGCGCGGCGCAGGATTTCCTCTGCCGCCATGCACCGGAGGCGCTGCGGGCCTACCGGCGGGCCACGGAGGCGGTGCAAAAGGCCGACATCTTCCGGCTCGCCTGGCTGTTTGAGTGCGGCGGGTATTATGCCGACCCGGAGGACCGGTGCCTTGCATCGATCGAAACACTCATTCCGGCACGGGCCACTCTGGCGCTGTACCAGGAGGATTTCGGCACGATCGGCAACCGGTTCATCGGCGCCGCACCCCGGCACGGAGTCATTGGCCGCGCGCTCGATCTTGCGGTCGAGGCGGTGAACCGCGGCGACCGGGACCCGCCGTGGTTTTCGACCGGCCCTGGCCTGCTGACCCGGGCCTTCGCGCAGGTGATGGCCGACTCCGGCCTCGACCTTCTGGACGCACTCGATGGGCTTGTCGTGCTGGGCCGGGGGCGGCTTCACCGGGTGGTTACGTTCCACTGTCGGATTGTTGGGACGTAAGGTGTGCGTTAGCGGCATAAAGCCGCGTTCGGTGGGTTGCCCCTAAACCAAGCGGTTGCATTGCGACCAGCACTCACCTGATTGCAGATCAGTGGTGGCGGCGAGAGCATCCATCCTGCCCGTAAAGAACCACAATAGATGGCAATTGGCATTATTTATTCATGTCGGTACTCGCCGAAAGAACAGGTTTTCTCCTGATCTTGGGAGTTCCTCAAACATCGGATGGATAGCCTTGCGCACGGCCTCTTCACTGCCCGGACGGAAACGATCATGCGTCTCAACAATAATTAAGCTAATTTTTGGAAGCCAGTCTGCGAATTCGTTTGAAAAAACCTCAAGTTCGGCACCTTCAATGTCAATCTTAAGTATATCAACGCTGCCAAACTCCGCATCGCGCAGCAATGTTCCAAGTTTATTGCACTTCACAACTGTATTTGTTTCATTTTTTCTGTCCGAAACCTGCACTCCCCACGCATCAAGCGCAGCGCCATTTTCATTTTCCGTGTGAATGTTGATAACACCGTCATTTATCCAAACGGCAGCAAGCCTCTTCTGTACTCTGTCTCCTAGTGATGCTGTATTTATGACCATTGACTCGAAATTATTTTCTTCCGGCTCGACCGAAAGTATTTTCGCCTCTGGGTATTTCAATCCAAAAAACACTGTCGCGAGACCAATGTTTGCTCCCAGATCAACAATTGAGTTGGCTGATTCAGGCAAATTCTGACTTTCATATTCACGCCTTATAAACACTTGGCTAAATGTTTGAATATCACTTGTTTTAAGACGTAAGCTAACCTCATAATTTCGGCCTGGAACAGAGACAGAAATTCTCTTCAAAATTACGGGCTGATTATCTATAACGGCAGCAAACAAATTTTCGAACCTTGGAATTTCTTCTATTTTAGAAGCGTCTTTTAAAAGCGATTCGTGAACATAAAGTCCCGAAAGTTCTAAAAATACATCAGGTTTGTATTTATCCCAAAATACAGTTAGCGTTCCATCGCGCAAATTATAAATACCTTTACTTCCATGCCCCTCATGGAAAACGGCGTTGTTAACACTAGAAAGCCTCAAAAATCCATTCCAATGCGGATGAATCGCTTCTATTCTGTTAGATTTTTCCATTTTTACTCTCCACTTTCAGAAACAAAACGACCTATCGTAGAGCCTATGGCGCCAAACTCTAAGCCTTTAGGTTTTCAATAATGTGCTGACCTATGATTAGAGGCTGACCGTCAGCACGTACTTCTATCTTCTCTTCCAAGAACGCCGCGGGATCGATAATTTTCTGGGTGTCAATCCAGTAACCGGCCGTGTTGTCCGGAGCCCAATTCAGGTCCGGCCGTCGGAAGGATGTGCGCCCCGTAGCGATCACCTGACCGCCGACCAGAACCTCGATGACAAGCGAGGCGGTAGGATTCGTGTCGTCCAACGCCCAGCCATTCAATACGTTTGGCGGCTGGAAGCCGTCGACATACCCCCGAATCTCCCTTGCGGAGGAAGATTCGGGGGTGGTAGCCGGTGCGTTCTCAGTCGGCGCATCTGCAATCGGCTTCTCAGTAAGGCGTGACGACGAGGGCGGGGACGCCAGACCGAACAGGTTGAGGAAGAAGCTCATGATGCCTTCCGAAATTGACGGTTCGCCGAGATTTCCCACCTATGCACCGTTCCAGCGTGCCTCCGCAAGCACATTTTGTGCAGATTAGCTGATTTCATGTCATTAAGTGGATTAATTTAGGGGAATTGTCGCCGATTGGCATCGCGTTGATTGAGCGGGTCCGAGATACGTAATGATGTCTGATTGCTTATCATAGAACTTTACCTGGTTTACGGTAGCCGGTTAGGCGGCAGGAATCTGAACTCCAAATATTTGCACCTGATCGAGATGTAAGTAATCGTTTCCAGTTAGCACAATTCGAATTTTAAAAACAGGCACAGGAGTCCGCAACACATAAACAAAAGGGTTGCAATCCACGCCTCCAATAGGCGTTTTGTCATTTTTTTCATATATTAAAAATTTATCGCAGTTAAAAAAGCCGAATACCTTAAATTTCTGAAACTTATCACTGCACATATCGAGTCTATTGAATATTCTTATCTCGTGCAATAAAAACGACCCGCATAGATCAACTTCCCACCATGGGCTGTCTTCCTTTTCCGTATGAAATTGATAGTTCCCAGTTATAATACCGCTCAAAGCGCCTGCAGCATCTTCTTCGAGGTTTTTTCCTTTAGACCACTGTGACAGTGAGCTTTGTGTCGCTCTCTTTCCGTCGGAAATATTGTTCCAATTTGAATTCGATACGAGTGTGCTTTTCTTTGCTCCCGCCAGGACATCTAACCAAAACTCACGCAGCCTTTCGTCAACTACGTTGTTTAGATGAAAGAGAAAAGACTTTACTGTATTGTCTTCGTGTCTGCGGCCCCACATTGCTTGGCCAGCAAAGTTGCCTTGAAGACCACGTTCGACTCGCAGGCGGAAGTCATCCTCCGACTTAAATGCGAAATGCGCGATGAATGCTTTATTGATTATTTGTTCAGTAATAGAGTTCAAATATTTTGAAGCACTATTAGGAAAATCGAAATAATAGTCCTCTCTGTCATCGCCGAGTACGTTGACGCTCTTCATCGGGAGCCCAGTAGAATGCCAACTATGCCAAAACGCGTCATGCTGGCTCGAATGGGTCCAGCTTTCTGGTATGGCCGAGGTCCGGAAAATATTTTTTGTAAGCGGATGTAGGTGCTCAGCTCTCTTAGTATACTGAAGCAATACAGATCCTGATGGCCTTTCTACAAATCCATTATTGCCAAAAAAACACCAATTAAAGCGCAATTCATCAAATTGTGTAAATTCCTCGTGAAATTTAGAAATTGTCGTTGATTTACCAATCCATAGAAATTCGTCTATGTCTAGGAACGTAGCCCAGGCGGTCTGATTTTTATAATTTTGGAGATAGTGTAGATACATGCGGTTTTGATGCCCTTGATAAGGAAAGTGTACGAACGTCACAAATGGATCGTCGCCCACGATAAATGGGAGGAGTTCGTTGTACAATTCTTGTGGATCGTCATCATTGCAATATAAATACAAGTGATCGAAACCGATTGCGCGGTGATATTCTGTCCATTCCAAGATATAGGCGCGTTCCCAACGGGCGCATGCCACTAAGACATATTCGTAGATTCTATTTTTTTGTCTGTCTATCGTCATCTGACGATCACGCGGCTATAAAAGCTTTGATCATAAGATGACAACTTGCGGCCCTCTCCCAGCCTAGATGGCAATACACCGGCAATGCGCACCAGAACATCAAATGACGTTTTGTATACGATTCATATATTGCAATGAATCTGGTCCAGAGTTTAAATTCGAGAAAATCCCGGACCTTCGTGAAAACGAAGGATGGTAATGTCGATCATCAACCAGTGAAGTTCCCCACCTCTCCTCCATCACCTTGTTCTCATGGAAAAACCGCACCTGATGCTCGGGCTTGAAGTCGTTCCCCCGGCTCAGGCTCTCGCGGTGTTCCGCGGCAACGCCGGGGGTCCAGACGATCCGATACCCCGCCGCGCCCGCCTTCAGGCACAAATCCACGTCGTTGAACGCCACCCGCAGATCGACCTCGTCGAACCGCCCGACCTGCTCGAACACCTCCCGCCGGCACAGCATGCAGGCCGCGGTCACGGCCGACATGTCCTGCGCGCAGATCGCCCGTGCCATATAGCCGGGGTCGTCCGCCGCCAGGCCGCGATGGGCGTGGTCGCCGATGCCGCCGACCCCCAGCACGATGCCGCCATGCTGCACCAGCCCGTTCGGATACAGCAGCTTCGCGCCGACGATGGCCACGCGCGGATCGGCCAGCGCCTCGCCGACCATCTGGCTCAGCCACCAACTCTGTTTCACGAACACGTCGTTGTTCAGGAACAGCAGAAACTCGCCCTCGGTCTGCGCCGCCGCGAGGTTGTTCAGACGGGAAAAATTGAAGCTCTCCGGCACCCGGATCACCCGGATGCCGTCCTGTTCGTTCATCTCCTCGGCGAAGGCCAGCGCCTCGTCCGAGGTTGACCAGTTGTCAACCAGCACGATTTCGTAATTCCGGTAGTCTGTCACGCCACGAACCGCATCGACACAGGCGCGAGTCATCTCAATATGCTCCCTGTAGGGGATGATGATGCTCACCTTCGGTTCGCTGTCAACCGTCCAGAGAATATCGTAGCAGGTTATTTCCAAAGGCGAATCCACCTCGGCCGGAAGCTGCTTGCGGGCCAGATGGTCGGCCACGGCCCGCACGCCGGCCGCCACCGCATACGCCTTGCTCTTGCCCGAAGCGGCGGTGGAAAACGGCGTCTTGCGCCAGTGATACAGAATCTCCGGCACATGGTGGATCGCCTCGGGCGGGGTGATCTCGGCGAGGCGGAGGATCAGGTCGTGGTCCTGCGCACCATCGCATTCGCGGCGCAGCGGGCCGGCCTTGCGCAGATGGGCGCGCTCCACAAACAGGATGTGGCAGACATAGTTCTGTGCCAGCAGCAGCCGGTAGTTCCAGTCCGGCTTGAGGTTGACTTCCGAAAACACGCCGTCATCGTCAATCTTGTCTTCGTCGCAGTAGAGCAGCTTCGCGCCGGTGCGCAGGGCGGTATGGACCATCAGTTCCATGGCGCGCCCGACCATCAGGTCGTCGTGGTCGAAGAACGCGACATACTGCCCCTTTGCCTTCGCCAGCGCCGCATTCGTGGCGCCGCTGATGCCGCTGTTCGTCTCGAGGAAAAGCGGACGAATCCGCGCGTCGCGTGCGGCGAAGGCGTTGATGCAGGCGGTCAGCTCCGCGGACCCGCTGGCATCATCAACAATGATCAGTTCCCAATGCGGATAGGTCTGCGCCATCACCGATTCAACGGCGGCGATGAAGTCCTGCATGCGCGGGCGGTAGGCAGGGCAGATGATGCTGACGAGCGGAGGCTTGCGCCCCGCCGGCAGGGGCGGCACCGGACGCGCCGCCAAATTGCGGAAATAGACCCGCGCCCAGGCATCGTAGTTTTGCAGGGTGAATTGTTCGGCGGGGAGGAGAGCCTTGATCTGCGCCCGTAGCGTCCAGAGCTGGGTAAAAACCTGATCCGCGGTTGCCAGCAGGTCCCGCAACTTCCGGTAGGTGTCGAGTTCGGGGAATGCCGCAAGGTAAGGGCTGTTCTCCAGCTCGTGGCCGCCGGGTATGACGCGGAAGCGGAGTTCGAGGGTCTTGCCCGCCACCATGTCCGGAGGCGGTACGAAGACGAAGCCGCAATTCGGGTCACAATCCATCGACTCCGCCACATCGGCCCGGAAGTGATTGGCCAGAATCTGGCCGATCGGTTGGCCCAGCAGCGTCACCAGGATTTGCAACCGCCCCCGTTTGCAATCCGTTCTGCGATCATGGTGGATCGCCCAGCCTCGCAGCGCCCCGTCATGCAAGCCATCGACCTGGCCGAACACGATGACGGACGGAAAACGGAAGCTCCGCGAGGGGTGCCGGGTTCCCGCGCCATCGGCCATCCGCACCCGGTTTCCGGCCGGGCTTCTGATCTCCAGGGTGTGTGTTTCGTCATCAAAATATTGCAGCGGGATCGCCACGGAAAATCCCACCTGGGCGGAAGGATGTCCGGCCTTGAGGACGTCCTGGCGGACACCGTCACAGCGAAATTCGGTGGCGAAAACGGTGTCAACATACATCTGGAGCAAGACTGGCGTGGTGCTCGCGCCCTCATCGTAGGCCCAGCCGGTGATGGCCCCATCAGCGATGGCATCGGCATGAACGATGATCGAAGACGACGGCACCTGGGCTGTCGCCCCGGGCGAAACAGGGGCAACCTGCCGCTGGCTCGGAGTTGCTATTATATTTGGGGTGGAAAGCATAGCAGACGCTTACCTTCCGACATGATTTCTCGTCATTCCATGAGCCGCCAACCCGCGTACGGTAGCCGCCCCTCCCGAAAGCCGTAACGTTCAAAGTGCCACTGCGCTGACTCTATCGCGCCGGTCCGAACGCCAATTGCAACATCTGGATATTGGATGAGATAAAAATTGGCGTCTACGGCGATAGGGCGCGGAATCCGGTCCTCGAAGAACCCATACTCGACGTAATGGTGCCGCGCGCTGCGGAATTTTCCTTCTTCAAGGGCAGCGGAGATATCAGGATATCTGGCAGTATACCATTTTTCGTCAACGCTAATCATGGTAGCAGCGGATTTTATTAAATCAATCAAAAATCCAGATGAAACAGTTACTTGATCGCTGCGAAGCGGCCATGAAATTTCATTTGTCCGCATGGCGGCCGAGAACGGCAAGACGAAGGCGGAAGGAATGGAAACCTCTTCAGCTATCATGTCGAAATCCTGCACAACATGGCGGTATTGATCGGATCTGCCATGGATGCCCCCTCCCCTGACCAAGACAGCTGCCGTTCGCCGCCTCGGGACGGAGGGTGGCATTATTAACTCTCTGGATCAGATTATGATCATGACAGAAAGGGTTCTCGTTGGCAACCACCAACGGACCGTTTTGCTTGCGGCTGCTGCATAGATTCGACATCACGCAAATGTGAGTGGCAATTGATTCGATCCTGCCCGCGAGGCGAAGCTGGTTCAGGCTCAAAGCCAACTTCTCCCTTCCGCACCGGCATCAACCATCCTTTCGCCACTAACACCCTGATATCAGTCGCGGCGGACAATATTCCATCGCTTAGCGTTCCGACAACCCCATTTCCGCTTGCGATCGGCACCAGACAGGGTAATTGCCGGCCGGACACACCCGGGTATGGCCTGATTCACCAGGTTTCGCGGCCCTTGATCAGACTTCAAGTTGCGGTTGCCCGGACCAATACAACTCAACGGGCGCCGGGAGCCGCCTCCTCATGCGTTTTCGCCCGCGGCGGGCCGGTCATGGTAGACGTCGATAAAGCCGTCGCGCATGGCTTGGCGGGTTGGCGGGGGCTGGATTCCCTTGGCCAATTGCTCCCACAACCCCTCCTCGGTGGCCGCGCGGCGGATGGTCTCGGCCAGCGATCGGGCGTCGCCGGCGGCGAAGTGCAGGCCGTCCACCTCGTGGCGGACCCGCTCCTTCATCGCCCCGATGCCGGATACAATCACCGGGCGTTGGAACATCCAGGCTTCGGAAATGACCAGCGCGAACGTTTCCCGCCAGACCGACGGAACGATGCACCAATCGATGCGGCCCATACGCTGAGGCAGTTCGTCCACGTCATAGGAGTCTTTGAAGAAGACAATCCGTTCGTCCAGCGGGCGTTGTTCCTCCGCCGCGCGGAATTCCTCGATCTCCTTGCGGCGCGCGTCCGAGGCGTAGCGGAGGTTGTCACCGTTTATCTCGATGGTGAAGTTGGTAAATCTTTCGACCCGCAATTGCTGCACGGCTTCAAGGATCACCCAGATGCCCTTGTTGTCGACCATCTGGCCGAAAAAACCGAACCGGTTGTGCCGGCGCCGCGGTGCCGGTGTCTGGTTGGTGATGTTGTAGTTCCGCTGGCCGTTGGTTACGTGGGTGATTTTTGCCGGGTCGAGGCCCCAGCGCACGAAATACTCGATCATGAACCGGCTCGGTGTCGTGAACATGTCCACCGCCTCGAAGTGGCGCTTAACCCACAGGTCGCGCATGAAGAATTGCTCTGGTCCGTGCTCGGGAAAGCACTGATGGCAGCGCACTGGCGAGGACCCCGTGCAGAGCGAGCGGTCGTACTGGCGCAGCATCTGGCCGTTGGCCGCGCAGATCGAGAGAAATTCGTGAAGTGTGAAGACGATCCGCACCTTCGGCAGGACACGGCGCGTTACCGCGATCAGGTTAAAGCCAAGTAGCAGAAAATGATGAAAATGGACCAGATCGGGCTGAATCGTCTCCAGGAATTCCGCATACGCTTCGATCATCAGCGAGCTCGAACACTTGTGCCACCAATAATCGTATTCGCGGCTCAGGAACAGGAACTCGCCTTCCCTGCCATCAAACCCGGTTATGCGGGCTCCGCTTTTGTACATTGCGGCATGGCTGGGATCGATAGCGGCGAGCAGGGTCGGCTCGACACCGGGGGTCTGCTTCAACTCCTCGAACAGCTCGTAGCAGACCCGCTGCGCGCCCCCGCGCACCAGCTCGGGGTGAAAGACGCTGATAAGCAGAACCTTCATGGCCCGTTGCCCACGACCGGGTGGGTCGAAGCCGAGGCGTCGCCCGGGTCCGCAGGCAGTCGGGCCAGGGCGGGATGCGTCGGATTCGGGCCGAGCAGGCCATCCGTGATCACGTCACGCCAGATATTGGAGAACAGCCAGCGATTCACCAGCGATCCACCCTCATGCGGCGGCAGGCGCGTCGCCCCCTTGCCTTCGAGATGCCAAAGCCGCAGGTTTTGCAGCCACGAGGGCGTGCCACGTTGCAAGCTCTTCAGGCAGAGATCGGCATCTTCGTAGTGGCCGAACACGTAATCCTCGGTAAACCCGCCCAGCGCTTCGTACCAGGCGCGATCGGACGAAATAAAGGCGCCGGTGACGGCCGGCACAGGACGGGGGCGAACGAACTGCCCGGCCCAGGCAGGCGCCCCCTTGCCATAATGCTCAGTGCGTACAACCCGCTCTTGCTGGATGGTGCCGGCGCGAACCGAAATGCCCGTGTCCATTTCGAAATACATACCGCCGTGCATCAGCGAGCCGTCGTCGTAGTAGAGCGCCGCACCAAACAGCCTGGTCTCCTCCGATGGCCGCTCGTCGAGCAGCGCCGTGTGATGGGCGGCCCAACTCGTATCGTAGGGAAATACGTCAGGATTGACATTCAGTATCCGCGAACTGCGCGATGTCGTGACTGCTGCGTTGTTGGCGGCACCGAAGCCTGCGTTGCCAGGTAGCACCACGACCGTTTGCGGCAGACCATAGGTTATGGTGGATGCCTGCGCCTCCCGCAACAAATTCTCTGCGAGTTCGGGGCTGTTCAAAACATAGATGAACTCGTAGTCCTCGATGCCCGGACGACCGGCAAACAGGCAGTTCTGGAGCGTCATGAACTCGCTCTTGCCGTACAGGCATACAATGATCGAACCGCGCGGCTTCCCGCGTAACGTGCCGAACCGCTCCACGTAGGGTGCCGCCGTGAGCTGCGACGTAATAACACGGTTGAGGGCAAGAATCTGCTTGCCAAGCCCTTGTTCCAGGATAGCAACGCATTCGAGTTGCCGGTTGCCAAAAAAAATCGGGTTCGCCAGGTAGCTCAGGACCTGGTTGCGGAGTTCGAAGGCGTCGACCCAGCGGAGCGGCGCGTAATGGGTCACGAAGGTGCCGTTCTTGAGCCATATTTCGACCGTGCAGCTGGTGGCCATGTCAACCAGATCGGGCGCGTGCACGAAGCTGAAAAAGCCGAACGGATGCGCGATGTTGCCGCCGAGCGCGGCCTCAACGTCCGGGCGGCGCACGCGGACCAGGCCGCTATCGCTGAACTCCAGGCGCCAGGCGCCACTGTTCAGACGGATGCAGTCTATTGCCGTTGCGGCATCGTCGGTCCAGCCGACCACCATGATGCCGGCATGGCGTGCCACCACGACGCTATCCACCGCAGAGTGAAAAGCACCGGGGCCAACCACCTCCTTACCACCGGCAGCCGTGGCGATCAGATGGTCGCGCGGCTCGCACAGTATCCTGGACAATGCGCGCTTCTCGCGAAAACCGTACATAATGTAGTGATGATAGCCAGATTTAAAGATGCCTCGCTGAACGGCATGGGCGACGTCAAGATTGCAGCGCAGATAGCCAACCTCGTCAAATTCTTCCTGATTGATACCTTCTATGCTTTCTTCACCCTGCGCGAGGAGAGAAAGATGATCCGAATCTGGTAAGATATGTGCAGCTTTATCGTCCATTTCCAAGTTCCAGCCACTTTCATTTCTTAAGTAGTCAGTTCCGTCCCGCGCCGGGCCGAAGACAAATTAGACCCGTGCGACAAAAATGAACACCCTCTTGTGAATCGGTACGCAACCGCACCCCCCGTACACAGCGTCAGTGGGGCATGATCGGGGTTCGCAACAGAGCCTGCACGGTGAAGCTCCGGAGAGTGGCCGAGCCGGGCCGGTTGTGGCACGTAGCCGTGGGATTGCGCGCAGGGTTGACGGATGGGGGCATGGGAAGGGGTACGGACGGCGTTGGCGGAGCTGCGTGGCGGTGCCGTTACCCCGTTCGACCGCATCCGTGCCGAGCAGGTCGCCGGGCTGTACCGCACTGGCCCAATCGGCGTCGCTGGCGCGCTGATCGCAGCGGTGATCCTGACTGCGGTGTTGGTACAGGTCGGTGCCGTCGACGTCGGCACCGCGCTGGGTCTGGATTGCAGCGTGACTGTGATCGCCGGCGCGCATGTCGCGCTCTGCCGCCGCTACCGCCGGCTGGCCCCGCCGCCCGAACAATGGCGCCGCTGGGCACGCCGTTTCGCGGCGGCCAGCCTTGCCGAAGGCCTGTTTTGGGGCAGCCTGTCGGTCGGCCTGCCCGGGCATGCACGGCTGGAAGACCAATTGCTGATCATGCTGGTAACCTCGGCGGTCGTGTCCGGTGCGGCCGCGGCGTTCGGCAACCTGTTGTCGGCGTTCTATGCGATCTTCCTGCCGGCAATTGCGCCGTTTTTAATCCAGAACGCAATGCATCGGGATCTGCTGCACGGCGCCCTGGCGTTGCTGGCACTGGTGTACATCCTCGCGTTCTCCGCCCTCGCCCAGCGGCTGAACGCCGAACTGATCGCAATGCTGCACATGCGGTTCGCCAATCTCGACCTTGCCGAAAATCTGCGCCAGCAGAAGGAACTGGCTGAGCAGGCGAACCAGGCCAAGACGCGCTTCCTGGCCGCCGCCAGCCATGATCTGCGCCAGCCGCTGCACGCGCTGGCAATGTTCGCCGGTGCCCTGCGCGAAGCCGAAGCACCGGAGGACATGCGGCGCATCGCCGAGCACATCGACGCGTCAATCGGCGTCATGCGGCTGCTGCTCGGCGCGCTGCTCGACATCTCGCGCCTGGATGCCGGAGCGGTGGAAGTGCATCCACAGACGTTCGCCATCCAACCAATGCTGGAGCGGTTGGCGCGCGAGCACGTGGCCGATGCCGAAGCCTACCGGCTGAGCCTGCGTGTGCGCCCCAGCGCCGCCTGCGTGCGCAGCGACCCGGTGCTGCTGGAGCGGATGCTGCGCAACCTGCTCGGCAACGCGCTGCGCTACACCGCCCGCGGCGGCGTGCTGGTCGGCGCCCGTCGCCGCGGGGCACACCTGCTGCTGCAGGTGGCCGACACCGGCCGCGGCATTCCGCTTGCTGAGCAGGAGCGCGTGTTCGAGGAGTTCTATCAACTCGCCAATCCTGAACGCGACCGGACGAAAGGGCTGGGGCTCGGCCTTGCCATCGTGCGGCGGATGGGCAGCCTGCTGGGCTGTCCGGTTACGCTGCGTTCGGTGCCTGGGCGCGGGTCGGTGTTCACCATCGCGGTGCCGCTCGCGCTGCCGGTGCCGGCTGAGCCGGTTCCGCTGCATGCGAGGGCGCCATCCATAACGTTACCGCACGGCGGCCTGATCCTGGTGACCGATGATAACGCGGCAGCGCTGACCGCGATCTGCGTTGCGTTGCAGCAATGGGGACACGAAGTGGTCGCTGCCGCCACGTACGACGAACTTCTGAAGCATGTCGCGGAACTGCGGTCCGTGCCCGACCTGCTGATCTGCGACTACCGGTTACCCGGACCGACCGACGGAATTCGCGCCGTCCATTTGCTGCGTGCGGAGTTCAACGAGGAGATCCCGGCCTTGCTGATCACCGGCGACACCGCTCCCGACCGGCTTCGGGAGGCCAGGGACAGCGGCATCCTGCTGCTGCACAAGCCGGTGGCCTTTAGCAGGTTGCGCGCCGCGGTCGGCAACATGCTGCGCCGACCGGTGCCGGGTTAGATCAGCCGCGCCTCGCGTGCCGCTGCCGACGCCTGGGTACGATTGATCACGTTCAGCGAACGGAAGATCGCCGTCACGTGCACCTTCACCGTCTTTTCGGACAGGCTGAGTGCCTGCGCAATCGCCTTGTTGGGCAGTCCATGTGCCAGCAGCTTCAGCACATCGATCTGGCGCCCGGTCAGTTCCAACCGGGCCTCGGGCCTCGCGGCAGAGCGGCGCGGCGGACTGTCCGCGCTCCTCTCCCAAGCCAGCAGTGGGGGCACGTACACATTTCCTGCGAGCACAAAGTCCAGCACCGACAGCAGCGTGAGCGGGTCGGCCGTTTTTGGCACATATCCAAGCGCGCCGGCAGCCAGCGCCCGGCGTACGTCGCGCGGGTTCTCCGACCCGGCGAGCACGATCACCGGCAGGTCGGCATGCTGTTGCCCGAACGCCTCGATGAGGCGCACGCCTGCCATGCCCGGCAGCACCAGATCGAGCAGCACCGCATCCAGGTTCGGCTCGGCCCGCGCCAACGCCAGCGCCTCTTCGCCGTCGCACGCCTGCAGCACGCGGACGTCGGCGCGCGCCTGCTGCAGCAGGGCGGAGACACCCTCCCTCACAATCGCGTGA
Source organism: uncultured Acetobacteraceae bacterium (assembly GCA_903918195.1). GTDB lineage: Bacteria > Pseudomonadota > Alphaproteobacteria > Acetobacterales > Acetobacteraceae > Rhodovastum. The sequence goes on from CAIXDS010000240.1 coordinate 38,826, forward strand.
TCATCAACCAGCAGTAACCGCATCAGCTCTCCTCGTTTCGTCGCGGTTGGAAAAACTACCCGAAATCACAACTATCTGTCACTCTTTGTCCTAGGACTTATGGCGGAGGCAAAACTGATAGCGTTACCATTATGAATATGTATCGTTATAAAAAATCTAGCGTAAACAATTAACATATAGGAGTACACACAACTTATCTACTGTTCGAACAGACCGTAGTCGCAATTAGAAAGCCGAATATATCAGCCTTCGCAACTTCGTATATTTCTATTCTCTAACCTGAATCCAGCTTTATTCATTTTATTTTCGCTGTTCGCGGGTCGATCACGCCTGCTCTGATGCAACCGACATGGCCATCATCACGCGCGGCGCCATTGGACGGCAGGACGCTGCCGGCACGCTGAACGTACTGAACGCAAGCCAGTTGCAGGCACCTTCGTGCTCCACCGGTCACGCTGGACCTGGGTGTTGGCCAGCCAGGCCATGCATCACGACCGACGCATGGTAATCGCCTGAACGCCGTTTCGGTCCTAGGACGGTCCTAAGACCGCGGCGGGCTTAAGTCCCTCTTGCGAAGAGAAAAGCTGTTCGTTAACGTCTTGTAGACGTCTTTTTGTTCGAGAATTCATGGGTATGCATAGGAAATCTGCAACAACCCATCACTGGGCATCGGCAGTCAACGGCGATTGGATGCCGTCCGGACATCCACACGCAATGGGTGTGGCCGTTGCCATCGATGCTACCGAGGCCAGGGATGCCGCCGCGCCCGGAATGGGCGATCCATTCATCACCGTGTCGTCTCTCATGGGCGGCCTCATCGTCGGGCTGAGCATTGCTCATGCAGGTGAAACGGGAACCGCATGGGCGCCCTCACGAATAGCAGCCTCCAGAGGTTGGACAGCCGCGGATTTGGCCAGGGAGTTCAATCGTGATGAATAGCAGGACGCTGAGTAACATCGGCTCCTTCCTTCCTCGCATTCCGGATACAAGATACGGTATATTTTCAAACGATAGCAGCTTGATCGTGAACAGAATTAGCATATCTGGACCGCAAAACTGCCCGAACCAATGGGACCACCTCACCGTTCACAACGGAGTACCTGGCAATGCCCAGCGATACATATGATTGGACCGGAAGCGGCGACGGTTCTACATGGAACGATCCCAAAAACTGGAACGATATAACAACAAATAACCCCAGCGGTTTCCCCGAACCTAATGATTACGCGTATTTTTATACCACCGCATCGCTCAACGGAACGACTGGCAACGCGCAATCTATTATTTTATACGCCAATAGTAACATTTCGAACAGCACATTGAATGCACAGCAGTATATTCTTTTTTATGCGAACGGCAATATTCTGAACAGCACACTGAATGCACAATGGCTTGACATCGCAGCGAATGTCAGCGTGTCTGGCGGCTCAATTAAACTGCAAAATTCTGGCTACAACGCTCTCACTATCGCCTATGATGGCAACAGTACATTGACCCTTACGGGCGGCGCCACCGTCACCGCAGATTCAGGAGACCCGGTCATAGCTGCCGTGACAGTGGGCGCAACGGCTGGAGAAACCGGCACGCTCAACATAAACGACGGTTCCAGCCTGACGACGACGACCGGCGACGATATTGCAATTGATGGTACTGCTTTTGTTAATATCACCAACAATGCCAAATTTATCGCGATAAGTACTGGTAATTACTTCACTCTCACCCTTGGCAGAGATGTGTCAGGGCAAGCGATCGTCTCCGTCACCAGTGGAGCTCAACTCATCGCCAATACCGGAGGCGGTCTTGGAATTGGCGGTGCTGGCTCGGAATTGACGGTCTCGGCAGGTGGCACTCTGACCGTCGATGCTACGGATATTGGGTACGGTCCCGTCGCATCATGGAGTGGATCTTTAACGATCACGGGCGCCGGCTCGACGGGAAGCGACACCGGCGTGATGGTCGTCGGCGCCAATGGAGACGGCAGCGTCACGGTCTCGCAGGGTGGGGCTCTGTCGATCGGAAGTGACAATAACCTCGCAGACACTGACAGCGTGTATCTTGGCATCGACGCTGGTGGCAGCGGCACGATGAACGTGACTGACTCGCATACCAACGTGACGGTCAATGGTCAGGTCGATGACGGCCTTGCCGGCACGGGTTACCTGATGCTCCAAAGCGGCGCCAGCATGACGACCGGCGACGCGACCGGCGGCACCGCCGAGGGCATCGATATCGGCAACGATGCCGGCGGCAGCGGCACGTTCATCGTCCAGGGTAGCGGCACGAAGCTCACCAATGTCGGCCAAATCGTCGTCGGCGAGTATGGTACGGGCACATTCACCATCGCCGATGGTGCGCAGGTCACTACGTCGATCAATGCAAATCTGCAAACGTCCGGCTTCGATGTTGCCTCCGGCCAGGGCAGCACAGGCACCGTGACTATCACCGGCGCTGGCACATCGCTCAGCGCAACCGATATCGATCTCGATAGCCTGGGCGCCGCGACAGTTACCATTTCGGACGGTGCACAGGTCACCGATAGCGGCGATTTCACTCTCGACCCGCAGAATGGCGGCAACGTGGACGTCACGCTCACCGGCGCCAACACGTTACTCTCGGTCGGCGGCGCGGTTTATGTCGGCGGTTCAGGAACGGGCACTGCCACCCTCAACATTCAGGATGGTGCGACGCTCGATGCCCCTCCCGATCTCATCATTGCCCAGAACGCGGCGCCGACGGCGCAAAATCCGCCCACCGATCCCGACACCGGCTTCCGCCTCGACGCTATCCAGGTCATCAACGTCAACGGGGCAACCGGCGCGACCCTCCATGCCAACCAGATCATCGTGGGCCAAGCCGGCAATGGCGCGCTGATCGTCGCCGGCGGCACCATCATCGCCGACGACACTCTGACCATCGGTGATAAGGCCGGAAGCCAAGGGCAGTTCCTGCTCGATGGCACTAATTCTTCACTTGAATCGCAAGACGTAACGGTTGGCAGTGCTGGCAAAGGCCTGTTGTCCATTGGCAACGGCAACGAGGCCACGACCGACGGCGACGCGACCGTCGGTGCCGAAGCAGATGGCAGCGGCTTCGTCACCGTCGGCGATGCATCTGGTTCGAGCACCGGGGGCGCGGATTGGTCGATCAGTGGTTCGCTGACGGTCGGCGGCGGCGGCGCGGGCACAGTCACCGTTACCCCCGCCTCGAGCCTCAGTGTCGGTGGTAACCTGGTTGTTGGCGATCAGGCGGGCAGCAAGGGCCACCTCACATTCACCGGCGGCAGCCTGTCCATGCCAGGCGGCACGATCACGGTCGGCAACCAGGGCAGCGGCTCGTTGCTGTTCCAGACGGGAGCGACATTGTCGGGCGGAACGACGCTGCACGTGCCGTCCGTCGTGCTCGGAGCCGTACTCGGCAGTTCCGGTTCAATGACGGTCACCGGCCTCGGCACGTCGATCGAGATTGACGACCTGACCGTGGGCGAGGCAGGGACGGGAAGCCTCTCGGTCACTTCGGACGCCACGCTCGTTGTCGATGGCATGGCTGATGTGGGTGCCGACGCGATTGGCGCAACCCAGAAACTGACACTCGATTCCGGCGGCACGATGAGCGTGACCGGCGATCTCACCCTCGGCACGGCTGCCATTGCGTCGGTATCCATCAAAGGCGGCGCGCAACTGGCGGGCGATAGCAATGTCGTGCTCGGTGACGAAGCCGGTGGCGCCGCCGGTCTCGTGACAGTTTCCGGAACCTCCGCAGGTGCGACCAATCACATCCCATCAGGTCTCGGCTACGGTCTTACGCTTACGATCGGCGACCACGGCATCGGTAAACTGACGATCTCCGGCGGCGGCCTGGTGGCCCCAACGCCGGGCGGTACCGGCGAAATCGATGTTGCCGCCGAGCAAGGCAGTCAAGGGACGGTGACCCTGAGCGGATCAGGCTCCGCTCTGAAGGGTAAAACCCTCTATCTGGGCGGCACCACGTCAGCCGCCGGTGGCCTCGGGAAATTGAGCATCGGCAGCGGCGCCAGCGTCACGATCTCAGGCGCCGCCTATCTTTGGAACCGGGCGAGTGCGACAGTTTCCGGTGGTCATTTCGCCGTCGGCTTGTTGACGATCGCCAAGGGCGCCTCGGTCAGCGGCAACGGCACCCTGTCGGGTTCGATCACGGATAACGGCATCCTTACGGCATCGGGTGGCTTGCTCGATGTGGTGGGTTCCCTGTCGGGAAGCGGGTCCGTCAACATCAATAGCGGCGCAACGCTTGAGCTCGCCAACAGCGCCGATGGCGTCACGATCCACTTCAAGGGCACCGGCGACACGCTGCAGCTCGATGATTCAGCCAACGTCACGAGCACGATATCGGGCTTTACCGCGGGCGATACGATCGAACTTGCCGGCCTGACCGCGACGTCGGCGGAGGATACCTCGGGAACGCTCGACGTTTATGACGGCACGAGCCTCGTCGCGTCCTTCGCGCTCAGCGGCAATTACGAAGGCGCCAATTTCGATGTGAGCAAAAATTCGACCGGAACTGCGATCACGCTCGATCCGAGCCAACCGCCGGGCTTGCCGGTTGTCACCTCGAGCCCTCTTGCCGTCTCCGTGCCGGCCACCATTGCGGGCGAAGCCGGCACCGCGGTTCCGGTGGCCGGTCTCGCGGTGAACGACAGCGCGACGGGGGCCACGATTACGGTGGAGTTGCTCACCGCAACGGGCCTGCTTGCCGCCACTACCGGCGCCACCGGCGGGGGCGGAACCATCACGACGGCAGCGGATGGAACGGGGCTCGTTATCACGGGCAGCCTGGATCAGGTGAATGCCGACCTTTCGACCGTAACCTATACCTCGTCCGCGACTGGAGCGGACGCGATCCAGGCAATCGCGACCGACTCCGCCGGCAATAGCGACGAAGATACAACAAACATCACCGCGTCGGGCCAGTCACTGACCCTTGCCTTACCCGGTGCCGAGACTTTGACAGCGCTGGTATCGAGTCCGATCACGGGAATCGGTATCACCGACACATTGAGTGCCGGCGCAGAGCTGACGGTAACCATATCGGACACCACCGGCGCATTGGCAGCCGACGAAAACGGCGCGAGCACCGTCACTGGAACCGGTACAGCGACGCTCGTCATCACCGGCGATCTCGCCGATGTCAACGCGGACCTTGCCTCGCTCAGCTATACCGGCGCCTCGACCGGCGTTGCTGCAACCGAGACCGATACGATCGTTGTGTCGGTGGATGACGGCGCTGGCGGAACGGCGAATGGGACGATCGCCGTCACCGTCGATCGAGCATCTGACCAGACACCGTTCATCGAGGCACCGGCCAGCGAAACTGTTCCGTCGTCTGCGCCGGCGAGCATTGCCGGCGTGAGCCTTGTTGTCGCCGACAGCACCGGGAAGACCTTTACCGTCACCTTGTCGGACACCAGCGGAACGCTCTCGGTGGGACAGGATGGCGCGAGCGTCGTAACAGGTGCCGGCAGTACAAAACTGACGATTACCGGCGACCTTGCTGATGTCAACGCGGATCTCGCGTCGCTGACATACGCCGGCGCATTGTCGGCTCTGGGCAGCGATACGATTTCCATTGCCGTCGCGGATAGTTTTGGTCTCACAGAAAGCACCTCGATCGCCGTCACGGCGCAGACGGTGGTCTTCCCTGCTGGCACCGATACCGTCAATGGCGCGCATTCGGTCGGGCAGATCGACGTCGCGGGCACCGTGACATTTGCCGGGGCGGTTACGGTGACCGGGATCCCAGGCGATGACCGCGCCGTTGTCGTCGATGGCGGCGGCGACGCGATATTCGGCGCGGGTGCTTCCCTGACGACGACAGGCAGCGTGGTTGTTGGCGAGTCCGGATCGGGAACTCTCGTGCTCTCGGACGGCGCAACGGCACATCTCTCAGGCGCAACATCGACCGGGCCTGCCGATGCCCTCGATATCGGGACCGGCGGATCTGTCACGCTCGAAGGCCTAGGGACAAGCCTCACGACCGACGGCGGCATCACGATCAATGGTGGCAGCGCGACTCTCTCGATCATGGACGGGGCCATCGTCACCGCCCTGTCCGACGAAGCCGGTGGCGCCGGCGCCGCAATTTCAATTTCCGGCGCACTGGTGCTTGTACAGGGCTCGGAAGCAGCTCTCAACGCCACAAGCTCTGATATCACTGTTGGTGCCGCTGGCGTGTTCGAAGTGCAGGCGGGAGGTGATGCGAGCGTCGCCAGTCTTTCCGTAAGCGGCAGTGCTGTTCCGGATGAAGATGGTTCGGTTTCGGTTGACGGCACTCTCGATGTCGCAAATGCCATCACGGTCGATGGCGGCGCGCTCCAAATAGACGGTACTGTCAATGCGGCATCGATCGACATCACCGATGGTGGCACGCTCTCTTATTACGGTGGGAATGTCGGAGCACCCATCGTCGTGGATGGCGGCATGTTTGACGATGATCTCCTCGGCAATGCTTCCAATACGGTCAGCGGAGTCACCCTGACCGGCGGCACTGATAACGTGAACAGGTACGGTACAGCTAAAATAAATGTCACGTTTGCAACTGGTGCAGATGCCACACTGGTAACTGAGACTAGCTATCTTGCACAGATATCCGCCTTCGCTCTCGGCGATACAATCGATCTGACGGATGTCTCCTATAACTCCTCAGACACCGCAACGCTCAATTCCGGCAACCTGCTGTCCATTACGAAAAAAACGGGTGGGGATTACAAGATCCAGCTCGACCCGAGTCAGAATTTCGCCGGTCTGAATTTTGTCCTCAATGATGATGGGGCCGACCGTGTCGATCTTCGCCTAACCGGTCAGCTGGCCCTCACCTATACCTGGGCACAACCAACCGACGGCAGTTTCGATGATGCCGGCGCCTGGACACCGACCGGCGGACCGCCAGGCCCCGAGCAGACCGCCGTTTTCGGGGCCGGCACATATACGGTTAACGGTTCGGGCACTGCCGGCCAGATTGACGTGGATGGCAATATCACCTTCACCGGCGCGATTGCCGCCCTCGGCAATACCAGTGGCTCCGACGCCCTCGTCGTCGACCAACAAGGCTCGCTCACCCTTGATGGTGGCGCGTCAGTGACCGTTGGCGACGGCGCAAATGCGGTGCAGGTCGTCATCGGCGACGCTGGCAGCGGCGCTCTCACGCTTGCCGCAGGCGCGAAATTTATTTTTTACGGCCCATTCGTCATCGGCAACCTGGCGGGTTCGACGGGTATTGTCACGATCAACGGGGGCATCATCGACGTCGGAACTTACCTCAGTAGCGATAATCTTATTGTCGGCGATCAAGGATCCGCCGGTCTGTATGTCGAAGCGAATTCTTCCGTCGCAATTGCGGGTGACATCGATATCGCGGCGAACACGACCGGCTCCGGGACGCTCAATGTCGTTGATTCTACGCTCAGTGGATATGGACTGGCGGTCGGGGGCACGGCGGATCAGTCCGGCGGACAAGGTGCGATTTTAGTTTCTAATGGTTCTATCGATGTTTCCGACGTGACGATCTGGGGAAGCGGGACCATCACCATGCACGGCGGCTTCTTGAGCGCCGGCACGATATCGGTGCAGGCGGGCGGCCTCATCTCAGGTAGCGGCACTATCTCTGCTGGCACCATCACGGATAACGGCACGATTTCGATCGATCCGAATACGGCACTTGTTATCAATGGCGCGAACATCGCCGGGACGGGTTCGATCGCTATCGGGGCAGGTGGCACGCTGGTGCTTGGGCCCAACATCAGCCTTGCCAGCATCGGCGCGATGACGTTCGCCAGCGGCAGCACGCTCGATCTTTACCACGAGACGCTCACCACCGCTCAGTTGCTGGCGCTCGATACCGGCGCTGCGTCTCTCATCCTCGATCAAGGCACCACCCTCACCAACACCGGCGCCACGCTGAATGTCGGCGCCGGCACCACGCTCGGAACGGTCACTCTGGACGGCACTATCGTCGGCGGCACCATCGTCGATGCCGGCAGCGGCCTTATCGGGAAATATGGCACGCTCTCCGGCGTGACCGTCCAGGGCACGCTCGATCTGAGCGCCGCCTCCAACGACCTTGGGGTCACCGGTGGCATCACGCTTGAGGGGGCAAACGGCACCGGGCCTGGCACGGTCAACCTGACCGGCGCCGGTAGCGGTTTGGATTTGTACAGCTCCGTCACACTCAACAACGCCACCATCAATATCGGCAATAACAGCAGCGTCTATTCCGGAGAGAACGGAGCCCCCGCCGTCCTCACCCTTGGCAGCAGCCTCTCCGTCGTCCAGGCGGCTGGTGGCGCCACTCTGCAAGATGCCGGCAACACCGGCGACGGGATTGTCAACGACGGCTCGATCGCCGCCGCCGTCTCCGGCGGCTATTTCTACATCAACGGCAACAGCTTCACCAACAACGGTCGTATCTCCGTCGCCAACGGCGATCAGTTTAATATCGATAGCCGCAACTTCATCAACACCGGCACCATCGTGATCGGGGCAGGTGGCACGCTGGTGGTGGGAGACAACACCAGCCTTACCAACAGCGGCACCGTCATCTTCGCTAGCGGCAGCGCGTTCGGTTTCTACTATGAGACGCTCACCACTGCCCAGTTGCTCACCGATGCCCAGGTGCTAGGGTTTGATGAAAGCAATGCGTCGCTTATCCTCGGCCAAGGCACCACCCTCACCAACACCGGCGCCACGCTGAACGTCGGCGTTGGCACCACGTTCGGCACGGTCGCCCTGCAAGGCACCATCGTCGGCGGTACCATCGCCGATGCCGGCGGCGGCCTTATCGGTAACAGCGCCACACTCTCCGGCGTAACCTACCAGGGCACGCTCGATCTGAACGCCAGCAACGCCAACCTTACGATCATCGATGGCATCACGCTTGCGGGTGCTGGCGACACCGGAGCAGGCACGGTCAATCTGACCGGCAGTTATAGCCATTTGAATATCGACGGCACCACCACGCTCAACGACGCCACCATCAACATCGGCAATAATGGTGCCGTCTATTCCACAGAGAACGGAGCGGCCGCCGTCCTCACCCTTGGCAGCAGCCTCTCCATCGTCCAGGCGGCTGATGGCGCCTCTCTGCAAGATGGCGGCAATGCCGGCGATGGGATCGTCAACGACGGTTCGATCACCGCCGCAGTGTCGGGCGGCTATTTTTATATCCTCGGCGCCAGCTTTATCAACAACGGCAGCATTTCCATCTCCAACGGCGATGCGCTTGAGATCGGCAGCAGCAATTTCACGAACACGGGCATCATTGGCGTCAGCGGCGGCCGGCTGGACATCGCGAGCGGTACGACATTCACCAACACGGGCACCATCGATGCCGCCGGCGGCACGCTCACGCTCAACAGCACTTTGGGTGGCACCGGGCGGCTGCAGATCGAGGCCGGCGCAACGCTGGAACTCGCCAGCGGCGCAGAGGCCGGCAGCAACACCATCGCCTTCGATGGCCGTGGCGCCACCTTGGAGATCGGCGATTCGGACATGCCAACCGGCACGATCGCCGGCTTCGCCGCGACCGACACGATCGACCTGGCCAACGTGTCGTACGCATCTGGCGTCCAGGCCAACCTCCTGGCCCGCAATGTCCTGGAGATTACCGAAACCGGCGCGGGTACGTTCGACCTCCAACTCGATCCCGCCCAGAATTTCAGCGGCACGACTTTCTCACTTGTTGCGGATGAGTTCGGGGGCACCGATATCACCACCGCCATCCCGCCGGTCGTCACGCTCGCCCCCTCGCCCACCGCAGTCAACAGCCAGCCCGCCATCCTGGGCACTGCCGCTCCCGGCCTGGGTACCGATGGGCTGTCGGTGGCGCTGATCGCGGATGCCGACTTCGCAACCGGCAGCACACTGGTGTTGAACGACGGTACCCTGCTCTACACGCCAGGGGTGATCACCACCGCTAACGCCGGCCCCGACATCATCAGCTATTCCGTTACCGACACAGTGACTGGCGCGGTGACAACCGAGATGCAGACCGTGACGCTGGGGACTTTCTCCGGCGTTGCCGAGGACGGCTACATCATTGGCGGCACCGTCGGCTATGACAACGGGAGCGGCTCGATCGACTATTCCCAACCCACCACAACAACCAACGCGAGGGGCAGCTTCACGCTCACGGGTGGAAGCGGGCCGTTCGTTCTGACCGGTGGTACCGACAGCGCGACCGGTCTGGCGTTCACCGGAACTCTGGAAGCACCTGCCGGCTCGACCGTGCTGTCTCCCTTGACCACGCTTGTCGAAGCGGTCGTCGAGGAAAATGGAGACTCCAGCGTCGCCGGCATCGCGGCGGCCAACGCGTCCGTCGTCGAGGCGCTTGGCCTTCCCACGGGCACTGATCTGACCACGCTCGATGCCGAAGCCGGAACGCTGGCCGGTAGCACGGCCGCGACACAGGCCCTTGAAGCCGGGTCGGCGTTGCAGGACGTGATCTCCCTGATTGCGGCCGCCGGGGGAAATACCGGCGCGGCACTCACGACCCTGGCAGCCACAGTGAAATCCGGCGGCGCACTCGACCTGACCGGCCAGGCGACGATCACCGCGGCTGCGATCACAGCCGGTCTCGACACGACAGCAGCGGCAAGCATCGCCAATATCGTGTCCACGACCGCTGCCGCGCTTGACGCGCAGTTGCAGAACGCCACCACGCCGATGGAAATCTTCAACGATGTGACGGGTGCAAGTATCGCCCAGCAGGGTGACGCCGTCGCTGCCATATCGGCGGCAACAGCTGCGGGCGATGACAGCGCCTATACCGCTGCCTCCACTGATTACACAACGAACCTCACCGCCACGCTGGCGGTTGATGACGCAACAGCGGTCAGCAACGACCCGGTTTGCTTCTGCCCCGGCACGTTGATCCGCACACCGGAGGGTGAAGTCCCGGTGGAAACACTTGCGCGCGGCGATCTCGTGCTGACGAGCGAAGGCCTGGCAAAATGCGTGACCTGGATCGGACGGCAGACGGTCTCGACACGATTCGCCGATCCGTTGCGGGTGCTGCCAATCCGCATTCGCGCTGGTGCGCTTGATGAAAACGTACCGTCGCGCGATCTGCTGCTATCGCCCGACCACGCGGTGCTCGTTGGCGACATCCTCTTTCAAGCCGGCGTGTTGGTGAACGGGCACTCGATCATACGCGAGGCGAACGTCCCCGTGACGTTTACCTACTACCACGTCGAACTGGACGATCACTCGTTAATCCTCGCTGAAAGCACTCCAGCGGAAACATTCATCGACAATGTTGAGCGCCTTGCTTTTGATAACTGGGAGGAGCACGAAGCTTTCTACCCGGACGGAAAGCCGATCAGCGAGATGGCGTATCCACGCGCGAAAGCCTACCGGCAAGTGCCGATGAGGCTCCGAGGACAACTCGCCGCACGAGGCGCTTTGCTTTATGGTAACGCCGTTAACAGGGCCGCCTAATATTGCTGTTCAGAGATGGCGAGTCAGGGCGCGCAGTACCGTCCAGAATATTGCATGGGGCTTGTCAAGCCCCATGCAATATTCTGGATGATTTCTTCACTCCATCTAAGCGGCACGGGCTTCGAGGAGAAAGGACTCAACCCGCCGCTTGAGATCGGCCGCTTGCCCCGCCAAAGCATCCGCCGCCGTACGCACCCGCGCCGCCGCATCGTCGGCCCGGCCGGCAACCTTCCGCAGCGTGCCGGCTTCGGTCGATGCCGATTCCACTGCGCCGGCGACGCCGGCGACGTTGCGGGAAATCTCCTGCGTCGCCGCCGCCTGCTGCTCGACCGCGGCGGCGATGCCGACGGCCACGCTATCAACCTCGGCCACCACGGTGCCGATCTCGCAGATGGCCTTCGATGTCCGCTCGCCGGCGGCGCGCACGGCGGCGACGTGGTTGCCGATCTCGCCGGTGGCGCGCGCAGTCTGGGCGGCCAACTGCTTCACCTCGGCGGCGACTACGGAAAATCCCTTGCCGGCCTCGCCCGCCCGTGCCGCCTCGATGGTGGCGTTCAACGCCAGCAGGTTGGTCTGCCCGGCGATGGCGGCGATCAGCTCGACCACCGCGCCGATCCGCCCCGCCGCGTCGGTCAGCGCCTGCAAGGTTTCGTCGGTGCGCCCGGTCACGGCCACCGCGTGCTGCACGATGGCGGCGCAGTCGGTCGCGCGCCGGCCGATTTCGATGACGGAGGCCGAGAGTTGCTCGGCGCCGGCGGCGGCGGCGTTGCTGTTGCCGGCCGCCGTGTGGGTCCGCTCGGCCAGGCCGTCAGCGCCGCGGCTGGTCAGGTCGGCGGCGCCTTTCATCTCGCCGGCGGTCTGGTCGAGACTGGCGGCGGCGGCGACGGCGTTGAGCATTGCCTCGGCATCGGCGGAGAAACGGGCGAGTGCCGCCGCCAGGGCCTCGCCACGGTACAGCCGGTCCTGTTGCGCGGCGGCTTCGGCGGCGGCGGCGGCGGCCTCGCGCAGCCCGTCGCGGCATTGCCCGATGGCCGCGGCCATGGCGGCAACCTCGGCGGCACAGCGCCCGGTCGGCAGGGCGAAGCCGTAGTCGTGGCAGGCCAGGCGATGCAAAGCCGCGCCGAGTTGGCCGAGCGGGAGAAACACGCGCCGCCTTGTGGCGATCGCCGCGGCGATCGCGCAGAGCAGGCCGAGCAGGGTCATGGCGGCGTCCAGTCCGACCTCCCGCCAGGCCGTGGTGACGTCGGCGCGGGCGCTTTCGGCCGCCAGGACAAGCGGCAGCTCGGCCATCACCATCAGCGGGCGCATCCCCGCCACGATCGTCTGGTCCATCTCCTCGACGCCAACGGGCGGGGGCTGGCCAGCGTCCAAAGCCGCTTCGACGCGTGTGCGCAGGGCGATCAGCCGGCCGAAATAGACCTCCTGCGCGGCATCAAAGGCGGCCTGCAGGCCCGGCGCCGGATGCTCGCCAAGGGTTGTGTGGACGAGGCGCCAGGACGAATCGACCACTGCGCGGAGCCCGGCCATCTTTTGCCGCAGGTCCGGGGTGATACGACCCTCCCGCACTGTCGTTGCGATCAGCAGGCGCTCCCGCCCGGCGGCATCACGGGCCGAATAGGCAGCGTCCTTGACCGCCGCCATGATCGCCCCTTCGTGGCTGGCGCGGCGCACCGCGCCGGTCAGCGTGGCCACGACCGATTCCAGGGGATCCACCAGGGCGGTGGACACTGCATAGAAGGTTCGGGCCATGTCGGCCGGCCGCGCCTGCAGCGACTGGCGCAGAGCGAGGTTGGCGGCCTGCCGGGCGCTGGCGAGACCGGAGCGGGCGGCATCGAGCCCGGCCACCGCCGCGCCGCAGGCCTGGTGGACGCAGGCGGACAGCAGCCGGTCGAGCGCGCTGTCCAGCGCAGCAACATTGCCGCTGGACTTTGCCATCTCCGTCTCGGTTGCCGGCGCGGGCGCCGCCAGCGCAATCGGCAGCGCGCCACGCTCGTTGCGCGCCGCCTGCAGGGCGGCAAAGGCGTCCTGCGCCGCCTCGACAACCCCGATCGTGCCGGCTGCCTGGCGCAGGCGCAGCACCGCCTGGACGGCTTCGTGCAGGTTGGCCGCCAGCAGCAGCAGACCGAGGCCGCCAAGCCCGGCATACAGGATGGCGCGGACAGACCAGCTGGCCTTCGATGATGTGCGCATACAGCCTCGCCCGCAGCGTCGGAAACTGACAGCGGAACGACGCCGCCGGTGACGCGATCGTCACGGCAGGATAATATCCTGGGTCGGATTAATGACCGCTATACAGCCGCTCAGTTCATCGTGACAAATCAGCCGCCCAAAGCTGAGAAAGGCAGCCATTGACTGCGACAACGTGGCCTGCAACGTGCCGTCTCGGCGGTCTTGCCGAAGACGTGGGCCTTTCCGAGGCTGCGGTGCGTGAACGGTTCGAAACGGCCGATGAGTGCGGAACGCCGCATTTCCATACGGCCTGCCGTGGCGTCAGAACAGATTGGCCTTCAGCCAATGCAGCAGAAACCAGGCATCCGAGCTGACGCCCTCGGGGGTGTCGAGGTTGACCGTGCAGGTCATGCCCGCGGCGATCTCGATGTCCGGCGGGACCCAGTCGATGTGAACGTGCACCGGAATGCGCTGGGCCAGACGGACCCAGGTGAACACGGGATTGACGTTGACCAGCCCGCCCGCGCCGGCATCGCCGTTCTGATCCGCGATGCCGCGCGTCAGGGTTTCGACGTGCCCTTTGAGCGGCCGGTCGTAGCCCATCAACTGGATGAAAACCGGGGCGCCGGTCCTGACCCGCGAGAGCTTGGTCTCCTCGAAATAGGCGGCGATCCAGAACGAGTCCTTGTCCACCACCACCACAGAGGTCTTGCCGGCATCAACATAGTCGCCAACGCGCAATCTGAGATTGGTGACATAGCCGTTGACCGGGGAGCGGATCACCGTCTTCGCAAGATTGAGGCGCGCCAGCCTGGCCTGCGCCAGCGATTCGCCGTAGTTGGCGGCAGCGATGGCGGTCATGGCGGAATATTGTTCCTTCTCCTCTGCCGAGGTCGTCAGGTCGGTCAGCCGGGCGCGGCGCTCGCTTCTGGCCTGGGCCAACCGCAGATCCTGCCTGCGGCTTTCGGAGACGGCGTCGGCCTGGGCCACGGCGAGAGCGAAGCGTTCGGGGTCGATGACATAAAGGACGTCGCCCTGGTGGACCATCTGGTTGTCGCTGACCTTGATGTCGATCACCGGCCCGGAGATTTCCGGGGCGATAGCAACGGTTTCGACCCGCACCCGGCCGTCACGGGTCCAGGGGGCCATCACGTAATGGTGCCACAGGCCGGCGATCAGATCGGCCGCGACCAGCAGGACGGTCAGGGTGATGGCAACGCGCAGGAACTGGCGAAGCAGGAGTATGGCGGGATGGTTCAACGCAGCGAGACGACGAGGGAAAGGATCACGCCGAACAGGGCGATTTCGAACAAAGCGGGGTGCCAGACGAAGGACAACACGCCCAGGCGGGCCAGCAACCATCGGCAGGGCAGAAACACCAGGGTCGCCAACATCAGATACAGAACGATCGGCGCCACATAAATACCGGTCAGGTCGATTTCCCTCAGCATGGCTGGCTCCGCGCCGATTGGTTGGTTTCGGTCTGGAAGAAACGGCGGTTGCGGCCAACCAGTACCGCGACTTCCATCAGCGAGGCGGCAACGCGGGCCAATGCCGGGGCGATCGCGGTGCGCTCGGTGACCGCAAGATCCAGCAGGCGTTCGGCCGAACTCCGAAGGGCACGAACCGCTGCCGTCGGCGCATTGGCCAACTGGCCCAGGGCCTGCCGCGACGGCGCCATCGCTGCCGTGACCAGCGTGTCATCGGCGAAATCGGTCAGCAACCGGCGGACGCGGATGATTTCGCGGCCGATGCGCAGGGACGCGAATCCACCGCGCACCAGCCAGTCCTGCTGCAATTCGGCGACGCGCATACGGGCGATCAGTTGCAGCAGGCGATCGTGCATGCGGGTTTCCCACTCGACCGGCATCACCGCGTGGCGGCTGGCCAGCAGCGCCTGGATATCGCGGCGCATGCTGCGCACAATGGCGCGCACATGGCGGTGCGGATTGCTGGGAAGAACCAGACGAAAGACGATCATCGTCAGGATCGCTCCGGCGATCGTGGGCAGGGCCATGTTGAGGTAGAGGTTGGCATCGTAGACCATGGGATTGGTGGGGGCGAGCAGGGTCAGGAAGAACACGCAAATGCCGACGCCGAGGAGGGGGGCCTTCGGATTGGCCGCCAGCATGGCGCCCAGAAAAAGGCACGGCGCCAGCACCAGGCACAGGCCGGCGAAGCTGTCGGTCAACGGCAGCAGATACAGCAGGCAAACCCATCCCATCACGATTGCTGCCGTGCAACCCTTGATGAAATCGACGGAGTCCCTTTCCGGATAGTCGCGCAGGGCCAGCAGGCCGGCATTGGGAACCACCATGGTCACCATCATCCAGCCATAGGGCCAGCCCGAGAGAATCCAAATCGCACCGGCAATCCACACCGCAAGCGCGGCGCGCACGCCATTGATCAGGCCGGCCCGCCAGTCGAGATGGAAGCCGAGGCGATTCGGATGGCGGATGAGGCCGGTCGCGTTGTCGGCAAGGGCGATCGGGCGGCCGGCTCGCAAGACGATCATTCCGGCGAGACCGACGCGCAGCTCGTCGAGCAATTCGGCCAGGCGGTCATGCGCCACCAGCAAGGCCAGGTCGGTCGGGTCCAGACCGGCGGCAACGCGCTCACCCAGCGCGAAGAGTCGATGGTACACCTCGGCCAGACGGGCGGCGGCGGCGCGTGGCTCGGCGATATCGAGGCCGGCATCTATGTTCGATAACAGGGTCAGGCTGTCGGCCACGATAGGCGCCAGCTCGTTGCCTGCGCGTGTCCCCTGACCGGTCTCGCCGGCACGGCGCAGCGCATCATGGACGGAAGCGCCGGCAGCCAGCACCCCGAACATGGCCGCCAGGGAGACCCGCATTGTATCGCGCAAAGGCGCAACCTCGGCGGTTTCCGTGGCGGCGAATTCCACCAGGGCATCAAGGCCGGAAATTTCACCGGCCAGTCGCCGCCGCAAGACCCGCATGCGGCCGCCCTCATCGCCCGCCAGCGCCAGACGTACATAGTCGTTGAGGCCGTGCATACAGGCGCGCAGGTTGGCGTGCAGCCCGCGTGCGGCAGACCGCGAGGTCAGCAGGGCGGCCACCAGCGCCGAACAGACAATGCCGATGGTAACAACCGACACACGACTGGCCACCAGATCGAACATGGTCTGCGGCGCGTCGACGCCGGGCATGGTGATCAGCACGACCGTGTAGCCGGCCAGGACGGTCCCGTAGGAGCGGAAATTGCGCAACAGGGTCGATCCGAAGCTGCACAGCCCCATCCACAGGCTGAGGCCGAGCATGAACAATTCGGGGATTTGCGCGAACAACCCCATCAGCAGGATCGCCACCAGGCTCCCGGCCAGCGTGCCGGCGAACCGGCTTAGGCTTTTTGCCAGCACCATGCCATGCACCGGGTGGGCGACGATCAGAACGGTGACGGCGGCCGAATATGGATTGTTGAGTTCCAGCGCATAGGCGATGCCGAGCGCCGCCAGGGCCGCCAGCGTGGTGCGGGCGGCATGCGCCAGGTTGGGCGGCAGGGCGAACGTGGACAGATGCCCGACGATCGCGCGCCGCAACGCCATCGTGGCCGCGCCGCTCATGGTCTCTGTGCTCCGGTGATGCCAGCGCCCGATTGCGGGCTGCAGCATAAATGGCCGGGTTCCCCCCGCACCCCCTTTTACGAACGGGGTCAAGGGGGTCACTGCCGCGTCGCGCTGAGGGCGCGCGCTCTGCGCGCGGGGCGCCGAAGGCGCGCTCTGCGCGCGGGCGGGTTCAGGGCAGAGCCCTGGTCTTCTTTCTTACTTGATCTTTCTCATTCCGTCCCAGGCCGCGCACAGGTCGCGGCCCGGATCAGGCATCCGTCAGAAATCGGCATACACCTGGACAGTCTGGCCGCCCTTAACGGCAACGCCGTTCCAGCCGGCGTGAACCGGGGTTTGCCAGGGATTGCCGGTCAGCGAGGAATTGCCCTCGGGGTGGGGATTGGCGGGCGTCGCCGGGATCGAGCTCAGCACGACGTCGGTGTAGCCCTGGGCACGAAGCTGGTCAGCCAGCTGCGCCTGGCTCTCCGTCGGGGCGGTGGCGACATGCACGGTGGGAACACGCGAGAAGAAGCCGTCCGCCTGAGCCGCCTGGGTGGCCAGAAGCGGCAGACAGAGCGCCGTCAGGGTGGCGGCGAGCGACGGAAGCCGATGCAAACGCATGATGTAACTCCTTGTTATGGGTTTTGCAGAGGATCGGGATGGGGCTGTTCCCCCCCTGTCCCGTCGATAAATGAATCATGTCTATTTCCTTGATAACTGGCGTTTTGTGGCATAGATTAAGAATCTTTCATTCATAATCTGAGGCGCAATGGACCGGATCGGCAAGATGACCGCCTTCGCCAAGGTGGTGGAGACGGGCAGCTTCGTGGGCGTGGCGCGGCAGCGGCGAAGACGAACCGAAAACTCAGCCATGCCGCCCGGCGCTGCCCGCCTCGTTCCCCCGGCTTCCTTCGGCGGCGATCCACGGGTGGATCACTGGCCGGGTGGGGAACGCTGTGGCGGTCATGTCGCGGCGAGTAGTCGTTTGGCCGTATCTTTAGCGATCGGATCACCCGACCAGCGTCGCCGGTGCCGCGGGGTTCAACCCGAGGCCTGTTTCATTATTGCCCCCCTCCTCCGCCGTCCTGATTCTTCTGGTATTCGTCCCAGGCCAGTTGCTGGTTCGTCGATCCGCAGGGGTGGGTAAACGTGTTGGTGTTGTCGAAGTTGCGCTGGGAGCAGATATTCTCCTGCGCTTGGCTCTCCGTCGGGGCGGCGGCGATATGCACGGTGGGAACACGTGAGATGAAGCCGTCCGCCTGAGCCGCCTGTATAGCCAGAAGTGGCAGACAGAGCGCCGTCAGGCCGGCGGCGAGCGACGGAAGCCGATGCAAACGCATGATGTAACTCCTTTTTATGGCTCTTGCAGGGGATCGGGATTGGGCTGTTCCCCTGTCCTCTCGATAAATGGATCAGGTCTATTCCCTTGATAACTGGCGTTTGGCGGCACAGATTAAGAACCATTCATTTATAATCTGAGGTGCAATGGACCGGATCGGCAAGATGACCGCCTTCGCCAAGGTGGTAGAGACGGGCAGCTTCGTGGGCGCGGCGCGGCAGCTTCGGCTGTCGTCAACGATGGTCAGCAAGCATGTCCGGGAACTGGAAGACCGGTTGGGAGTGAAGCTGCTGCACCGGACCACGCGCCGGGTCAGTCTGACCGAAGTCGGGGCGTTGTTTTACGAGCGCTGCTCGGGGCTGCTGGCGGAACTCGACGACCTGGAAAGCGCTGCAAGCCAGTTGCAGACCACCCCGCGCGGGGTCTTGCGCGTCAGCGCGCCGCTGGCGTTCGGTTCGCTGCGAATTCCGGCCATGCTGGCTGCCTTCGCCGACTTATACCCCGATGTCACGATTGAACTTATTCTGGCCGACCGCGCCGTGGACGTGGTGGAGGAAGGCTTCGACCTAGCCGTGGTCGTCGGCGATATTCCGAACTCCAGTTACATGACGCGCCTGCTCGGCCTGGCCCAGGCCATCGTCTGTGCGGCTCCCGGCTATCTGGCCAAGCGGGGAATTCCGCAAACGCCGGAAGACCTCTTCACCCATAACTGCCTCACCCACGCCATTCCGGGTGTTTCCAAAGGTTGGGCATTCGTCGGACCCGATAACAAGCCGTGCCTTGTCAAAATTTCTGGAAATTTTATCACCAACAGTATGATGGCGTTGCTTACTGCTGCGCTGAATGGGCAGGGTCTTATTTTGACGCCAACTTTCATGGTGGCCGATGCTGTGGAGAGCGGAACGCTGGTGACCATGCTCAGCACCTATACGACCCCCGAAATTCCCATCCGTCTGGTCTACCCTCCTGGGCGATATCTTTCGGCCAAGGTACGGGCCTTCATCGATTTTCTGGTAACCGGCTCAACCATCCCCTCATTTTTCGAGTCGTGATTTCAAGATGTTACGGGCGATCCCGCGGATTGACTGCAATGCCACCTTTGATCGTCGTGCTTGCCGCACCCTGGTTTCACGCGGCATCCGCGTGCACGGAGGCTGTTGA
>CAIXDS010000241.1 GCA_903918195.1 uncultured Acetobacteraceae bacterium
GCGCGCATCCAGACCTCGAGCTCGCCGACCAACGGCGCCACGGCTTTCTGCCGCACGGCCAGGCGCTGCTCTGCCGGCAGCCCGTTGATGCTGCGCTCGACATCGAAGATCGCGTCGATCCGCCGCACCGCCTCGGCCGCAAGCGGCGCGCGCGCGAGCTGGGCCAGATCGAACAGCTTGCGCCGACCATGCGCCCAGCATCCTGCCTCGGTAATCGGGCCGGGTTTGCGCGCTTCATGGTACAGTTCGTTGAACCCGGCATAGGCATCCGCCTGCAGGATGCCGGCATATCCGGCCAGATGCTTTTGCGGATGTTCGCCGCCGCGATCCGGCGAGTAGTAGAATATCGCCGCCGGCGGCGCAGGTCCGGCGAACGGCAAGTCGTCGCGCACGTAGGTCCATAGTCGGCCGGTGACGGTCTTGCCCTTGGCCAGCACCGGCACCGTGGTGTCGTCGCCATGAATGCGGCCGGCCGCCATGACATGCGCCTCGATCAGCGCGGTCAACGGTTCCAGCGTGGCCGTGCAGGCGCCGACCCAGCCCGCCAGGGTCGAGACATCAAGCTCGATGCCTTCGCGGGCAAACGTCTCGCTCTGCCGGTTCAGCGGCAGATGCTGGCCGAACTTCGCTTCCAGAATCGTCGCCAACAGCTCGGGCCCGGCCCGCCCGCGCGCGATCGGATGGAACGGCGCCGGCGGCTGGGTAATGGTCTCGCAGGCCCGGCAGGTGAACCGCTCCCGCACCGTCTGGATCACCTTGAACTGCCGCGGGATCACTTCCAGCGTCTCGGTGATGTCCTCGCCGAGTTTGGCCAGCTTGCCATTGCAGCACGGACACGCGGTGGGGCCAGGGATCACGCGGCGTTCGCGCGGCAGGTGCGCCGGCAGCGGCCCGCGCACCGGCTTGCGCCGTGTCGTGCTGCGCGCAGGCTGTGTCTTCTTGTCCGCATCCAAAGCCGCCTCGTCCTCGGACGCAGCAGCCTCCAGTTCTTCGAGCTGGAGCTCCAACTGGTCGAGCCGCTTGCGACCGCGCTCGGACGAGGCGCCAAACCGGTCGTGCCGAAGTTTGGCGATCAGCAGCTTGAGGTGCGCCACCATTGCTTCGGCACCGGACGCGCGTGCCTCCGCTTCACGGCGCGCCAGCTGCTCGGCCGCGAGCGCGGCACGCAGCGCGGCGAGGTCGTCCGGAGCTGAGGCGGCGGCTTGCATCACGTCGCGATTCAACCACATCCGGGCCGCGTCGGGCACCCATTTTGTGCATAAAGATGCAGTCCTATCCTGCCATCTCCGGCCGCCAGGTTCGCTGCGGCTGCCGCCAGTCGATCCCCTCCAGCAGCATCGACAGAGTGGCCGGGGTGAGCGCGACGACACCCTCCTTGGCCTGCGGCCACACGAACCGGCCCCGCTCCAGACGTTTCGCGTAGAGCGACATGCCGAGCCCGTCATGCCAAAGGATCTTCACCAGATCTGCGCGGCGGCCGCGGAACACGTAGAGATCGCCGGCATGAGGGTCGCGCTCCAGCGCTTGCTGCACCTGCAGGGCAAGTCCGTTCATGCCCTTGCGCATGTCGGTTGCGCCGGTCGCCAGCCATACCCGTACACCCGACGGAACCGGGATCATCCGCGCAGTGCCGTCAGCACACGTCGCAGAGCGGCCAGGTTTACGTCGCTGCCCACCCGAACCTGGCTGCCGTTGCCCAACTCGATCTCGATCAGACCCGATTGCGGGCGGCTCGGCGCTGCCGTGGCCGCCGGGCGCGGCTCGGGGCGGGACAGACCGGCTGTGGTCGCCTCCGAACGTTCCAGCATCCGCACCGGCATGAAGACCGGCATGTCCGGCGCCACCAGCACGCCATCGCGCAGCTGCCGCCGCCACGTGAACACCAAGCTCTCGCAAACCCCGTGTCGGGCCGCAACAGCACGGACCCCAGCCCCAGCCTCCTCGCTCTCCGCAACAATGCGGAGCTTCTCCTCCGTGCTCCAGCGCCGCCGACGCTCCCGACCGGTGATCACCTCCACCACGCCATCCATCGACACACCTCAAGCACCGCCTTAACCACCGCCTTAACGTGGCAAGTGGCTTATGCCCAGGCGGCCCTCACCGGGCGGATACCGCTCGCCAGGGCTGCACGACCCAAATCCGATGATGAGCGCGAACGCGTCAATGCGCCAATGGACGGGAGGTCCGCCGTCCAAAGGCGCCAGCGTCACATTGCCGAGGGCTCCGCCCTGGTGGTTTCCGGCGCCGGAGATCGGGGCTTGACGGGCCGCCTCGGTTTGCATCGCTTGCGCATAGGCGTCTCTCTTGCCGGGCCTTCTTGGCACCCACTCGCTTGCCCGCCGCGGCCGGCGAGCGTCTCGTTGCCGTCGGCCTGTGGCCGCTCCAGGGCAAGCTGACGCTCGTTCAGTCGTCATGGCCGTTCGTCCGAGGCTGGCTAATGCTCTTGCCCTGCATTCGGATCGTCGGTGAATGTCGTGCTGTAATGGCCGGCGCCGGCAGAACTCCGGACGCAGGCTGAGACGAAGGAACACCGGATGACACGGACCCGGTCAGGTGGCCCGGCGCTCGGGAAGGACGGCCACAAATGGGCCTTCAAGGCCCGCTTCCGGGCCCGCGCGTTCGGGTGGCGCGGCTCCCGTCCGGCTGCCGACCGTCTGCACGAGGCGGTCACGGAAATCCAGGCAGTGGCGCGGGTCGATCCGGTGCGCGCCGCCGACGGCGCCGTAACGCTGATGGAGCGGCTGTGGCCTGCGCTGGAACAGATCGATACCTCATCAGGCATGCTCGGGACGGCAGTCAACAAGGCTATCGACGAACTCATCCCGTTTCTCATCGCCGCGCCCGCGGATCAGAAGCTGCGCGCGAAGTGGCTGGAGCGACTCTATCAGGCGGTCCTCGATGACGGCGTGCAATACCTTTGGCAGGTCGAGGCGCGTTGGGGAGAGATCGCCGTTCATCCTGCACTGCGGGACCACTACATCGACCAACTCTTGCCGCTGCTGCGACGAGTTTGGTCTGACGACCGGCCGGGCGGCCATGTCGTCGGCACGGACATTTGCCTGTCGTCACTGCTGGAGGCGGGGCGCTATCAGGACCTCATGGAAGTCCTGGCGCTGATGACTCATCGCATGTGGGGCTTCCATCACTTTGCCGCCGAGGCCCTGGCCCGCCAGGGGAAACCCGACGACGCGATCGCCTATGCCGAGACGTGTCGGGACGGTCGCCTGGCGCCATACGATGATGGGCGCATCAACGCTTTCTGCGAACGTGTCCTCATCGCCGCGGGGCGTTCGGACGAGGCGTACCGGCGCTATGGGGTGCATGCCCGCCTGCGCTCGACCTATCTGGCGGTCTACAAGGACGTCGTTGCGCGCTATCCCGGCCGCGACTCCAGGCAGATTCTCCGCGACCTGATCCAACACCACGGGAATTCTGGCAAGTGGTTCGCCGCCGCCCGCGGTGCGGGCTTCCTGGACATCGCGCTGGAGTGCGCCGCCGCGTCCGATGTCGAACCGGCAACTCTCGTTCGGGCAGCCCGTGATCTTGTCAGAAAGGAACCGCGCTTCGCCGCGCAGGTGGCCTTGCTGGCGATCGACGCCCTGTTGCGCGGGGCAGGCTATGAGCCGACAGTCGCCGACATCGGCGCGGCATTTGACCACCTGATGGCAGCAGCCACCACGCTCGGGCTGGAGGCGTGGGCGATCGAGCAGGTCAAGACACTTTGCGAGTGTCCGGCAGGTGTCGCCCCGGGTCCATTCCGTCAGCAGCTGCTGCAGCGATGTGCCGCCGGGTCACAGGGGCCGCCCGGATAGCGTTGCGCGGGAGGGCGAGGCACCTGAGCGGGTCGCGCCCCGGCCATCGTCATTCTCCGGGCGCTGCCCGCGCATCACGACTCGAGGCGATCTCGCTACGCTCGCCAGCCACCGCCGGAAGGAAGCCATCTTGAGCCAGAGTGCCGAGCTTGCCCGCGTGAAGGCCCGCATCAAGGCGCTGAGCGACAAGACGGTCGCGAACGGCTGCACCGAGGCCGAAGCGATGGCTGCCGCCGAAATGGTGGGGCGCCTGCTCGAACGCTACGCCCTGACGATGGATGAGATCGAAGTGCGCGAGGCGCGCTGTGTGCAAGTCGAGGTGCTGATCGGCGGCCGGCGGCGGCGCCCGATCGATGCCTGCATCCCGGCCATCGCCCGGTTCTGTGACTGCAAGGTCTGGCTCACCCGCTCAGCGCCGCGGGCCGGTGAGGAGGCTGATGTCGATCTGGGCCGGCCGGGCTATCGCTACGCGTTCTTTGGCTTCGAGACGGACACCTCGATGGCCACCTACCTGTTTGCCGTGATCAACCGCGCGATTCTCACCGAGACGGGCGTCTTCCGCCGGGCCAACCCGCAGCTCCGCGCGCTACGCCTGCGGCGGGCATCAACCAGTTTCCAGCACGGGATGGCCGCGCGGGTTGCGATGCGGCTCGATACCATGCGGGATGACCGGGAGACGGCGGTGCGCAGCCAGCGCACGGCCGGCACCGCGCTGATGCTGGTCAAGCACCGCGTCGTCGAGGACGCCTTCCGCGCAACCAATGTCCGGCTGGTGTCGATGGCGGCGATTGGCCGTCGCCAGATCGCCTCCGCCTATCACGAGGGCTGGGCCGCCGGTGACCGCGTCAACCTGAACCGCCCCGTGCCAGGTGATACCCCCGTATGCCTCACCTGAGACCGCCGCGCGACGCCCAGCGCGGACGGGTCTATGAGTGGGAGGAGCGGATCGTGGCCCCTCGTGACCGCACTTTTATCGCATTCCCGGGCGCGCAGGCGATGGTCAACGCGATCTGGACAGAGCTGGGTCTGCGCTATCCGCCAAGGGTCGAGCCCCTGCCGCGACAGGCAACGGCGACCGTTGCCAGCGCCAACCGCCTTTCGGTCTACCTGCCGCCGCGGACGGCATCATGGTGCCTGCTGCATGAACTGGCGCACGTGCTCAGCTCGGCCGAAGATGGCCATTCCGACGGGCATGGGCCGGTCTTTCTTGGGCTCTACGTGCAACTCCTGGTTCGCTACATGCGGCTTGACCAGACGGAACTGCTCACTTCGTTGCGTGGCGCCGGCCTCCGTGTCACGCCGGATGCACGGCCAGTGTTCCTCGATCCATGAAGGGCCTCACCGCTGTCCCAATCAGCCGGGTGGGACACGCCACGGATGCCGCCGGCGGCATCACGACGCCGTACATCTCTTTCACCATCCCGGTCGGGTCAGGTTCGCCGAAAGCCAGTCGCGGCGCAGTTGGTTACCCGGAATATCCTTCCATCCAGCTCAAGGGGCCACGGCCACCATGAAAGAGCTGCCCTTATCCAAAGTCTACCAGCTGCTCGAACCAGGGCCAGTGGTCCTGTTGACGACAGCACGCAATGGTCGCACCAACGTCATGACCATGTCCTGGCACATGATGGTCGAGTTTGAGCCGCCGCTGGTCGCCTGTGTTGTCAGCAGCGCCGGTCACAGCTTCGCTGCGTTACGGGCAACCCGCGAATGCGTCATCGCTGTGCCGGCGGTGGAACTGGCGCCCAAAGTCGTGCAAGTCGGCAACTGCTCTGGCCGCGACGTCGACAAGTTTGCCGCGTTCGGATTGACGCCCATGCCGGCCGAGCACGTGGCGCCGCCCTTGGTGGCCGAATGTTTCGCCAATTTCGAATGCAAGGTGGCCGACACGCGTCTCGTCAACCGATACAACCTGTTTGTCCTCGAGGTGCTCAAGGCCTGGACGGACCCGGCGCAGAAGAATCCCAAGACCATCCACCATCACGGATATGGCAGGTTCGTCGTCGATGGCGAGACGATCGAGCTTCCCTAGAGGTGGCCTGGGGAATTCGGACAGCCCGATAAGTGGAAACTCTGCCTGAGCTCGACTTTCCGCCGGTGATTCCGTGGGCGCATCAGATCAGCACCCAGAAGATGTCCTCGCTGGCGATGAAGCGGAGGGCATCGTCGAGGGGCAGGACGGCGCGGCCGAACGGGCCGGTGGGCGACCAGCGTTGCTTCC
>CAIXDS010000242.1 GCA_903918195.1 uncultured Acetobacteraceae bacterium
CGCCTGGGTCCGCAGCGGCAAATCGGAGGATTGGAATTCGTGCACCAGTTTTTGGAGATCGTCGGCCCATCGCCGCCTCTTGGCGGTCAACCATTCGGCCTGGTCGCCACGCCCACCGTTAACGGCGGCCTGAAACTCGCGCTCCAGCTCGCCGGCAGCACGCATCACATGCAGCAGGCTCGCCTTCAGTGGCTCCGGCAGCTCGGGGAGATCGCCATAGGGATGGGTGCCGGCGGCCGCCATCGCCTGGTTCTGCTCGGATACCTTCTCCATGAGCCGGGCGTAGCGCTCGAACCCTGGGAAGCGACGACACAGATCGCGCAACGTCCGGTCGGAGGCGGTGTTGTAGATCTGGTGCAGGTCCTGCATGTGGCCGATCATATGATTGGCCAAGGCGATGCCGGTGATGCCCTGAGCCTCAAGCTGGCGGACACGGAGGTTGATGGCGGCGGCGATCTGGCTGGCGTCCGGCATCCGACCTCAGTTCCTTTCGATTGCAGGTATTGTGAGCACGAAGTTCCGTTGGCAGCTAATCCGAGCAGGAATCGCCGCTGTTTGCGAGCGCCTACATCTACGCCGCCATGGCCGAGGAAGACGCCAGGGCGATCAGCCTGCGCACCAAGGTGGCGTTGGCAGCGGCGAAGGCACGGGGCGTGAGGCTCGGCGGTTGGCGCGGCGGCGCACCGCGCGACACCACCGCGGCGACGGCCGGCGTTGCCCGGAAGGCGGACGCCTTCGCCGCCGACGCCGGTCCGATGGCAACCGACATGCGCCGGCGCGGACTGTCGCTGCGCCAGGTCGCCGCCGAGATGACCGGGCGCGGCATCAGGACACCCCGGGGCGGCAACTGGACGGCAACCGCGGTGCGCAACGTGCTGGCGCGTTTCCCGGCCTGACATCTTCGCTGCGGATGGCGAGCGGCATGCCAGTCCACCGTGTTGGCGTAAAGACAATGCTGTCTACACGGGATGGCGATACCGCTCCCTCGACTCGAGCCGAGTCGCGCGCCTCCAAGCGGGGATTATGCACAACCGGCGTGCGTACTCTTGTCGCGGAGGGTGCGTACTCTTGTCGCGCGCCCGGCAAGGCCAGATAACGTGATTCCAACGGGTTGCCGGACTTATCCCGCGTACTCTTGTCGCGCATACAAGTACAAAGAATCCAAGTACCTTAACCTAGTACCTGGCGCGACAAGAGTACGCACTTCCACGTCGCGCCAATCCAGGGCAACGTGAGCGGCATGGGCGAAGTTCACGACATCCTGACGGCCCGAGGAAAGCAAGCGGCCCTGGAAGACGGTCTCGACCGAGATGTAGTCGAGACGGCAGCGACCTATATGAGCAACGAGGAAAGCGGAGTTGGTTTCCTCTATTCGGGATGGTGCCAATCGGCACTGCCGCACAAGCGCCAACCCGATGACTCGATTTGGCAGATTGAAGGCGAGCGGATCAGTCTCTTAGTCGAGCCTGGTGCTCGGGTAGAAGGCGGCAAACCCGTGCGCGTAGGCGTGCCGTATGGCAGCCGCGCGCGGCTTATCCTGATCTATCTGCAATCTGAAGCCTTACGGACCGGGAAGCCAGAGGTCGAGCTTGGCCGCAGCCTGCGGCATTGGTTCGGAAAGATGGGAATCACTGCCGGAGGCAAGGCAATCCGCGACGTGCGCGATCAGGCTGAACGAATCAGCAGGTGCCGCCTGTCGTTTCACGTCACCGCCGGCAAGCGTATCGGTCTGGTGCAACAAAACATCGTCGAGACCGCTATGTTCGTTGACGATGAAGATGCGCGGCAAGGTGGCCTGTTTGCCGAGACTGCCCGCCTGTCCGAAGGCTTTTTCCACGAGCTGAAGAAGCATCCCGTGCCGCTGGAAGACTCCGCGATCAAGGCGATTTCAAACAATAGCCAAGCTATTGATATATATTGCTGGCTGGCATACCGGCTGCATGCCCTGGCGGCGCCGACACCGATATCGTGGCCTGCTCTCAAGGGGCAGTTCGGGCAGGGCGTTGGGCGCCCGAGAGACTTCCGCACCCGGTTCTTACCGAACCTATCGCTCGCGCTGGCGGTCTATCCGGCTGCGAAGGTCGAGCAAACCGATGTCGGCCTCGTTCTGCACCCTTCGCGGCCACCGGTCGCGCCGAAGATGATCGCTGTGCGCTGACCGCTGTGTCGTCTTTCGTTTATGACAGGCGGCCATCTGGACTGCTAGCCACCTGGCCGCCCGGGTGGCTCGATGTCTAGACGCCCATCTTGCGCAACGCCTCCAGGATGATGTCCTGAATCGTCGTGTCCTCCTGGAATGCCTTAGTGCGCAGCTTCCGGTGAAGCTCCGGCTCGATGCGCAGCGTCAGGGCTACCCGACCTGCCCGCGCCGGCGGGGATGTCGCGGCGGACGGTGCTGGCTGGACAGCGGGCGGTGTCGCGGTCGCCTCGCCCTTGACGATCATCAGCCCGGCGTCCAGGCGTGGCTTGTCAGCCATGTTGCGTGTCCTCCAGCCTTTCCGCGAGATAGGTCCAGAGCCGCGCCATTTCGATCGCGGCCTTGCTTTCCCGGTCCAACTCCGCCGCTGTCCTGCCGTCGATCATGGCGGTGCGGAAATCCTGCCGGTCTTCGATCAGCATGGGCGCGACGGGGGCGTGCTGGCTCAATGCCAAGGCGGCGTCGACCGTCAGGCGAGTCCTGGCTCGGGCACGGTTGACGACGAACACCATCGGACGGCGAGTGCGCCGGGCCAGCTCCACCGTCGCGCCAGCGGCCCGCAGATCATGCGGGCTTGGCTGAACTGGGATCACCACTAGGTCGGCCTGCGCCATCGTGGCGGCGATGGCGTCGCCGAGAATGGGCGGCGTGTCGACCACTACCAAGGCGGTGCCGGCCGCGGCCAGTCCAGCCAGTGTCTCGGCGAGGGTGCCCTTTATGGCAGCGAAGCCTGGCGTCTCGGCCTTCCTGCTATTCCACCAGGCGGCCAGCCCGGCCTGCGGGTCGGTGTCGATCAGCGCGACCGGGCCGGCGCCGGCTGCTTCAGCGGCAACGGCCAGGTGCCCGGCGAGCGTCGTCTTGCCCGCTCCGCCCTTTTGGCTCGCCAGCACGATTGTCTTCATCACCGCGCCCTTCTATCGCCGAAACGGCAGGCTAGACGGATAGATGGCGGATAGCAATACCAGACAGACGGCTAGCCGTCTTGCCGTCTGGGTGGCTAGGTGGCTAGGCTCAATAGATGTAGTGGCCAGAGGAGGCACTGGCGACCACTGCCCTGCCGCGCAAGGAGGCAGCCGCCAAGATGCCACAGCTCCGCGGTCCTCTCTGCTGGGGGCGGCGCCATGCTACAGCGTGGATCGGTCCTGCCCGGGGCCGAAGACGGCCAGCACCAGCACATCACCCGCGGTGTCATTGCGGTTGGTATCCGGGTTCACGGCATACACGATCCGGTGGCCCTCGACGGATAGCTCGCGAGTGCCGGGGCGTTCGCCGCGGGCATGCAAGCAGGGCATTGTCTTCAGGCGGCGGATTGCCGCCCGGATGGCCTGCACGCGCCGAATGCCGGCAGCACCCGATCCGGGTTGCGTTTGCCAGCCCCTGGCCGCTTCAAGGTCGGCAATTGCCTCCTTGGTATAGCGTAGCTTTCTTGGCACGGGTGCGGGGAAAGATCAGCGGCCGGGGCGTGGTGGGGGCAATTCGTGATCCGTGCCCAAGCTGTCGATCCAGGCGTCAACTTCCTCTTCCGAGACGGTGTGCCCGGCAGCAGCCGATGCAAAGGCCTGGTCAATCCGTTCTGCTTCCCAGGCAAGCCGCCCCCGCCGCGCCTCGGCGGTCTCTGGCCGGTCGGAAGGTGCGTCTTGGCTGGTGGTCGCGCTGTCCATGCTGGGAAAATAGGGCCTTGGCTCGCGAACCGCCAGCCCTGCGACGGCGCGGTGCCCGCCACGAATCCTTATCGCGCCTTACTCCACCCCGCCACATTCAGCATATAGGCAGGCGTTAGCGGCGAAACCGGCTATCCGGCCGATCGCCGCTTGCCGGGCTGCAACCGCGCCACCGGACGGGACACTGCAAGCGCCGGCTTCCACCCCGCGATAGTCCGGGCGCATTCCCGTGCCTTGGCGTTGTCGGTGATGCCCGGAAAGTACCGGCGCAGCTCGATCATGGCGGACAGCTCGCCCTCCTCCTCGAACACACGACGGATGGAAGCAGCCTCGGCTTCGGTGA